>DATJTD010000265.1:0-13677 GCA_035503775.1 Candidatus Acidiferrales bacterium | reverse complement strand
ATCACGAGTGAGCATTGGGCCTTCCCGCCGGGACGCGGGCGCTCCTCGGCGAAAGTGCAGGCCGTCGATGGCTAAGTTTGCGTTTGTCATCCATCCGCTCTCCCTCGAGGATGTCGTGCGCTACGAGCCCGGCGCGCATGGCAAAGGGCGCCCGATCATCGAGAAGATCATCTCGTGGATGCCGGCGTACGCCGCCGCGCATATCACCGGCGTGCGCACACCCGATGGTCGAGAGACCGAGGGCTGGTTCGTTGCCGCACCGTTCATGCCTGAACAGATGCTCGACTTTCCGCGTGAGCAGGTGTATGAGAAGATCCTGCGCGCCATCGAGATTGGTGCGGAGCTGGGGGCGCAGATCGCCGGCTTGGGCGCATTCAGCGGCGTCGTCGGTGACGCCGGCGTCACGATCGCGCAGCGCTCCCCGATACCGGTGACAACCGGCAACTCCCTTACCATCGCTGCCGGCGTGCAGAGCCTCCTGCGCGGCGCGCGAGAACTCGAGATCGATCCGTCGACCGCGACGGCCGTCGTCATCGGCGCAACGGGCTCGATCGGTTCGGCCTCGGTGGAACTCCTCGCACCGCATGTCGCCCACATCGTGCTCGTTGCGCGCAACCGGACGCGTCTGCAGAAATACCACGAGTCGGTGCGCGATCGTCTTGCGTGCACCACCTCGATCTCAACCGACGTGCGCGAGGCGGTGCCGCGAGGGCGCCTCATCCTGACGGCGACGACGTCAACGCAGGACGTCATCGAACCCGAAGATCTTGCGACGGGGACGGTCGTCTGCGAGCTCTCGCTCCCGCACGATGTCGGCGCTCGCGTGGGAAAACTTCGCCCCGATGTCCTCGTCGTGGAGGGCGGAAACATGCGCGTCCCCGGGACGCCCTATTTCGCGCGCCTGCGCGAGCCGGGTGGGGAATTCGACCTCGGCCTCCCGCGCGGCACGGCGCTTGCGTGCATGTCGGAGACGATGGTGTTGGCCCTCGAAAACCGGCTGGAAAATTACACGCTCGGCCGCGGCATCGATCTCGATCGCGTTCGCGAGATATCCGCCCTCGCAGAGAAGGCCGGCTTTTCGCTTGCCGACATGCGTGCGTTCGACAAGGCGATCACGCCGGAGACGATCGAAGGCGTGAAAGCGGCCGTACGTCTGCGTCGCGCGGTGCCGGCGTGAGGCGCGTCGTCTCGGTCTCGCTGGGGTCGTCGTCGCGCGACCATCGTACGCAGGTCACACTGCTGGGCGAGCAATTCGAGATCGCGCGAACGGGGACCGACGGTTCGCTCGATCGCGCGATCGCCAAGCTCAAGGAGCTCGACGGAACCGTTGACGCGATCGGTCTTGGCGGCATCGACGTCTACCTCTACGCCGGCGCCCAGCGCTACGCGTTGCGCGACGGCGTGCGGTTGCTCGAAGCGGTGAAGATCACGCCCGTCGTCGATGGAAGCGGGCTGAAGAACACCTTGGAGCGCCGGGCGGTGCGCTTCGTGCAAGAGGAGCTCGGCATCGAGCTTCGCGGGCGCAAAGTGCTCATGGTCAGCGCGCTCGATCGCTTCGGGATGGCGCAAGCGCTGGTCGATGCCGGCGCCGACGTCCTCTTCGGCGACTTCATCTTTGCGCTCGATCTCGACAAGCCGGTGCGCGGGCTGGCCGAGTTCGAAGCGTTGGCGCAGCGATATCTTCCCGACGCGTGCAAGTTGCCGTTTCAGTTTTTCTATCCGACGGGGAAGAAACAAGACCGGGCGCCGCAGCCTAAATATCCTGAATACTACGAAGAAGCCGACGTGATCGCGGGCGACTTCCACTTCATGCGACAGTTCATGCCCGAGCGTCTAGACGGGAAGATCGTGCTGACGAACACGCTCACCGGACGCGACGTAGACGAGCTGCGCATGCGCGGGGTAGCGCAGCTCATCACCACCACGCCGGATTTCGGCGGCCGTTCATTTGGAACCAACGTCGTCGAGGCGGCGCTGCTTGCGCTTGCGCACAAGCGCTGGGAAGAGGTGACGCCGGCGGACTACGAGCGGCTCATCCAGGAGTTGCATCTGCGTCCGCGAGTGCTCGAACTCGGGCGGAAGGAGTCGCCGACGATCTCCGGTACGCAAGCCCCGTGACGGAACGGCCACACCGCTTACCGCGCGTCCTCGGTCTCTTCGATGTCTCGGTGCTGTCGTCGGCCTCTATGGGCCCGGCGTATAGTTTGGCATCGACGATGGGCCTCATGGTTGCGGCAGCCGCCGGTCTCGCACCACTTGCGCTCGTGCTGCTCACCCTCATCATGATCTGCGTCGCCGCGACCTACGCGCGTCTCTCGCGCGTCCTCCCCAACGCCGGCTCCTCGTACTCGTGGATATCGACCGGCTTCGGCCCCACCGCCGGCGCCTACGGCGCTTGGATTCTGGTGATCTCCAACTTCTTTGCGACGATGGCGACGGCGCTGCCCGCGGGAACGTATACCTTGGACTTGCTTGCGCCGTCGCTGACGAACTCCACGCCATGGGAGGCGGGAGTCGGCGCCCTCTGGATCATCGCGAGTGCCTTGCTCTTGCACCTCGGGATGCGGCCGACGGCCCACACGACCGCCGTCTTCGTGATCTCCGAACTGATCGTCTTGACGGCGGCCGCCGTCGTCTCGCTCGTGCATCCCATCCCGGTCGTGGCGGCCGTCCAACCTGGCGCAACGCCCGTCGGATTCGGCGCGTTCGTCTCCGCGATGGTGCTCGCGATTTGGATGGTCGACGGCTGGGAGATCTCGGCCTCGGCCTCCGAAGAGACGCGCGAGCCCGGGCCGACCTCCGGGCGCGGTGGCCTCATCGGCTTGATCGTCACCTGCGGCGTGCTCCTCTTTGCGATGGTCGCGTTCATGCACGTCGGGACAATCGACGGCTTCACCGCGCATCAAGCCGATGCGATGACCTACGTTGCCGAGCAGCTCGGCGGCGGAGCGTGGCGTATCGTTATCGTGACGACGGTGCTCTTCTCCACCTCGTCCGCGCTTTGGACGACGATGCTCTACCTCACGCGCAGCGTCTATGCGATGGGCCGCGACGGCGTGCTGCCGCCGGCACTCGGAAAGCTGGATCGTAGCGGGAATCCCACGCTCCCCCTCGTGGTCGTCACGATTACGGTCACGGCGGTAACGCTCATGAACGGCTTTTGGCCCGCGGCTGCGACGGCTCTGAACTTCGTGGTCGGAGGAAGCGCCGTCTTTCTGGGCCTGCTCTTCTTCGGAAGCACGGCGGCCGCCGTACGCCTGGAGCCGACCTTGCGCGGCGGGCCGCTCGGCGTCGCCGTCGCGCTGATCGGCGCCCTCTCGCTGCTCACGATCCTCGTGATCGCGCTCGTGCAGGACGACCCGACCACCCGGGCGATCGATCTCGGCTTGTTGGTGCTGGGGCTCCCCTTTGCCGCTTGGCGGAGGAGCCGAGGCTCGCTGCGCCCGCAGGCGGCGACCTGACGGCTGTTTTCGAGGCGTTTGCCGCGACTGATAGGCAAAAATCCGCGCGGCGAGCGTCAGAAGATGTTAAAAGAACGCCTCTGCAGGGGGAAAAGAGGGGGTGTTTCCCCGAACACGGGGGGCTGACGTGGGCTCCGGCTCGCGTCTTTTCTGTAACGCGACGGACTGAGGAGTTTGGTGAACGAGAAAGAGACAGTCGTAACCACGGAAGGCCTTCTCAAGCTTCAAGAAGAGCTCGAGGAGCTCAAGACGGTCCACCGCAGGGATGTCAACGACCGCATCCGGCAAGCAAAAGAATTCGGTGACATCTCCGAAAACGCGGAATACGAAGACGCAAAACAAGAGCAGGCCTTCGTGGAAGGGCGCATCATCGCGCTCGAAGCGATGATTCGTCATGCACGCGTCATCGACGAATCGGATTTCGTCGCGGGCGAAGTGCACTTGGGCGCGACCGTGAAAGTGAAAGAGCTCAAGGGCGGCCAGATCCTCGAGTTCCACATCGTCGGTTCGACCGAGGCCGATCCGACCAATCACCGCCTCTCGAACGAATCGCCGCTCGGGAAGGCACTCATGGGCCAGAAGAAGGGTGACACCGTCAACGTGACGACCCCCCGCGGCGTCGTCAACTACAAGATCGAGACCATCAGCTCCGACGCAAAGAAGAAGACGCCGTCGAAGAAAGCGTCGTGACGCAAGACGGCGTCACGGAGGACTCGCAGCAGAGCAGTAGAGAGGCAGAACTCAAGGCGGCTAGGCGATCGAACCTGGCCGCTTTGCGTGAGCACGGCCGCGATCCGTTCCTGACGACCCGGTACGAGGTGACAGCCCACGCCGCCGAGGTGCAGAAGCGCTTCGCCGGGCTGACGAGCGACGATCATGCCGACGGCGAGCAGGTCGCGCTTGCCGGGCGCCTCATGTCGGCGCGCAAGATGGGCAAGAACGTCTACTTCGCCGATTTGTGGGACCGCACGGGGAAGCTGCAGCTCTACGTCCGCAAAGACGTCGTCGGTGACGATGCGTTCGGCGCTTTCGACCTGCTCGATCTCGGCGATATCCTCGGCGCCGCGGGGACGGTCTTTCGTACGAAGACGGGCGAGCTGACCTTGCGCGTACACGCGTTCGAGGTGCTCACCAAAGACCTGCACCCGCTACCGGACAAGTGGCACGGCCTCACCGACGTCGAGAAACGCTACCGCCAGCGCTACGTCGATCTCATCATGAACGAGCACGTGCGCGAGATCTTCATCACGCGTTCGCGCGTCCTCTCCGAGATGCGCCGCTTCTGCGATGCGCGCGGCTTTCTCGAATGCGAGACGCCGGTGATGTTGCACGTCGCCGGCGGCGCGGCGGCGCGCCCTTTTCGCACGCACCACAACGCCCTGGACATCGATCTCGACCTGCGCATCGCAACCGAACTGAATCTCAAACGTCTGATCGTAGGCGGCTTGGAGCGGGTGTACGAGATCGGGCGCATCTTCCGCAACGAGGGAATCGACACCACCCACAATCCCGAATTCACGATGCTCGAACTCTACGCGGCGTACTGGTCGCGCGCCGAGATGATGCAATTCAACGAAGACCTCTTCGCACATCTGCTGCGCGAGGTGCATGGCGGCGATACGGTGACGTACGGCGAGCTCACGCTCTCGTTCGCGCAGCCGTTTGCGCGGATCGGCTATCTCCAGGCGCTGGCGACGTACGGCGGCCTCGAACGGGCCGAGGTGCTCTCGTTCGCGGGCGCGCAAGCGATCTGCCGGCGGCTGGAGATACCCGAATCTCCTTCGCACGGCCACGCGCTCGACAAGATCTTCGAAAAGATCGTCGAGCCGCATCTGGTGCAGCCGACCTTCGTGTACGATTACCCGGCCATCATCTCGCCGCTGGCCAAGCGCAAGCCCGAAGATCCGGAGCTGGTCGATCGCTACGAGCTCTTCGCCGCACACATGGAGATGTCGAACGCCTTCACCGAGCTCAACGACCCCGACGATCAGCGTGCCCGCTTCGAGGCCCAGATCGCCGAGCGAGCCGCCGGTGACGACGAGGTGCCTCCGCCGGATTGGGACTTCGTGCACGCGCTCGAGTACGGCATGCCGCCGACGGCAGGTATCGGGGTCGGCGTCGACCGGCTCGTCATGCTGCTCACGAACAACCAGTCGATCCGAGAAGTGATCCTCTTTCCGCTCCAACGCCCACTGAGCTGAAACCGCGCCAACCCGGCCAGGCGTCTTGCGAGGCGGAGCGCGGTCCCCGCGCCCCGGCAGCAGAGATGGAGAGAGATATGGATCTGACCAAAGAATATCCGGCGAGCGTACACGAGAAGCTTTTCGGCGTCGTGCAATTGCGGCGCACGCTCGACAAGGGGAAGGCCAAGGCCCAAGGCACGATCGGCGAATACCACTACAACTGCCCGATGGACCAAGCGATCTTCGCGTTCCTCGGCATCGACGCCGACAAGTTGCTCGACGTAATCAAGAATGCCAAGAGCGACCAGGAGATCCTCGACTACGTGAAGCCGTTCGTCGAGAAGAAGTCGGCCGGTGAAATCGAGGCGTGGAACCAGAGCTGGCTCGAACACGGCCCCGATCCGGGCAGCGATGGCGAGAAGTACTTCCTCGATCTGCGTAACCAAGTCGCACCGGATCGTACCGATGTCACGGCGTGGGCCGACCTGCTCGATCTCGATGAGAAGCGGCCCGTTCCGCAGCGCGTAGCTGCCTAAAACGCATACGTACCGTGCCGTCGTGGAATACGACGGCACGGACTTCTGCGGCTTCCAATACCAGCCGGACGTTCGCACGGTCGCGGGCGAGCTCGAGACGACCCTCTCGCGGCTCTTCGACGAGCCGGTGAAGATCGCGGCTGCCGGCCGTACCGATGCGGGTGTGCACGCCGTAGGCCAGGTCGTCTCGTTTGAATCCGATCGCGAGTTTCCGATCGGGCGACTCGCGCTGGCTGCCAACAGTCTCCTCCCACTCGACGTCAGCGTGCGGGAGGCCGCGCGTCTGCACGGCGGCTTCTCGGCCCGCCTTCACGCGCTCGAACGGCGCTACACCTACGTGATCGTCAACCGTCCGCAGCCGCTGGCGGCCTTGCGCCGGTTCTCGCATCACGAGCATCGCGAGCTCGACATCGCCGCGCTCGAGACGGCCGCGCGCGATTTCGTCGGTACGCACGACTTCGTGACGTTTTGCGGCGTCTTGCCCAACGACGGGAACACGATACGCACCGTACACGCGGTTGAGATCACGTACGCGCCTCCGGTGCTGCGCTTGCACTTTGCGGCGAAGGGCTTTTTGCACCGCATGGTCCGCGTGATGACGGGAACGTTGCTCGAGATCGCCGCCGGACGCCGCGATGCCCAGACGATTCCGGCACTCCTCGCGGCGCGCGATCGTACGCTTGCCGGGCCGACGGTCCCGCCGCAGGGCCTCTTTTTGGTGGGTGTCCGCTACGCCGACTTCGATTCCAACCCGCGCAACGCGCTACCGATCGGAGGCGCCGCAGCGGAAGGCGGATGACGGTTTTGCTTGAATCGCGTCGGCTGCCCGAACAGCTTGAGCGAGGAGACGACCCGAATGGCGAAGATTGCGGTGACCGGTGCGAGCGGACAGATCGGCCCGCGCCTCTGTGACGACTTGGCGCGTGATTACGAGGTGGTCCGCATCGATCTCAAAGGCGCCGACGTCAACCTCGACATCCGCGACTTTGCCGCCGTCGAGAAGGCCCTGAGCGGGGTCGAGACGGTGATTCACCTCGCGGCCGACTCCGCCGTGAGCGCGTCGTGGGAGAATTCGTTCCACGTCAACATCGGCGGAACGTACAACATCTTCGAAGGTGCACGTCGCCAAGGCTGCAAGCGCGTGATCTTCGCCAGCTCCAACCACGCCGTCGGCATGTACGAAATCGACAACAAACCGCAGATCTACGAGGGAACGACCGGCATCCTCGTCCGCAACGATTCCGAATTACGGCCTGACGGGTTCTACGGCGTCTCGAAGATTTTTGGCGAAGCCCTCGGGCGTTTCTATAGCGACGAGTACGGCTTGCAGGTCTCCTGCGTTCGTATCGGTTCGTGCTTAGGCGTCGACGACCCCAAGCATCCGAGCCTGGCACAGGGCGCGGCGTGGCTCAACCTCACCGTCGAGCAAAAGTACAAACGCTACGCCTCGACCTGGCTGTCGCAGCGCGACCTCGCCGGGTGCATGCGCGCGATCATGTCGCGCGACGTCCCCTTTGCGATCATCTATGCCGTCAGCGACAATCTCACGCGCTTCTGGGACTTGGAGCCGGGCCGCGCGATCTATGGCTGGTGGCCGGTCGACGGAGTAGGCGAGGGTGGCAAGGTCGTTCGAGCGCCCGTCTCCTAAGCTCCCGGCGCTTGCTTCCCGACGCGTCGCCCGAACGCATTGACCCGTCTCGCGCCGGTCACGTTCGTTTCGTCGGAGAGCAACCGCGGGAACCGCGAGAAGGACTTGTCGAGCATCCGCTTCGCCGCAGTGGGAGAGCGAATCAAATCGCTTTCGATACGAAGGGTTGTGGCAATGCTAGGCTCCGTCTCACGCCCGCAAACAAACTCGACGCCCAGCGTTGCTTATGCCGCGCGCACGACGTCCGGCACGGGGCCGGGGAGCGGCGCCGGCGCCGACCAGATCGTGCGTAGCGCGACGCAGCCGACTCGCTGTGGTGCGAAGCTCCCCGTGGTGGGTGATCACGATTTTGCCATGGTTGAAGCCTCGGTGCCGATACCGGGTACGCTCGGTTTAGTGAGTGCGCAAGGCGTCGCGACCGTTACTGCCTACGGAGACGTATTTCTCGCAACGGGGGCCTCGGTCGGCGTGGGCGGCGGCATCGGCGTCGGTCGCGGGGACGTGATCCTCGGGCCGAATCATCAAGCTATCGCTCCGGGAACGGCATCGCGAAATCAAATAAACGATGTTCTTGGCGGTTTCTCCGGAGGGCATACGATGGGCATCGGGCCGGGCAACGAAGAGTTTTCCAATCTCCGCGGCACCGCAGATGTCGCCGGGGTGTTTACGCCGACGTTTTCGACCGGCTTTACGGTCGGTCTAAGGCTGCCCGTGAATCTGTGCAGGAAGGATGCGACCCCATGAGTCGGGGTTTGCGGAGCGTCCTTCGTATCGCTTGCGCTGTCGTCGTTCCCTTTTTCGCCGTCTTAGGAGCGGCTTTGGGTCAGGATATCTTGATCGTCTCTTTCACGCCGCCGCTTGCGTGGGCCACCGCTTCACCCGACTTCATGTCGGATCACCCGGGTATGCTCGGTGCCTGGTATGCACCCGTCACCGGCAGCTCAGGTTTCCGTCAAAACATCAATGTTTTTCGGTTTGCCGCCCCCCAAGGGGTGGCGCTTGCGGACATCGTCGGTAACTCCGTTCGCGCCATGCAGAACTCATCGAACATCGTGTTCATAAAACATGGGCTAAATGCGCGGTGCGCGCGGTCGAGTCAGATCGTGTCCGAGGAGTATTCGTCGAACGGCGTAAACATGTTTATCGAGCAAGTTATGACGATCGCCGACGGCAGGCTCTTCGTTGCCACGTATACTCGCGAGCAAGGTGAGCTACGTTCTCCGGAGGCTGAGCGCGCCGTCGAGGCAATGTGCCCACTTTCGAGCGCATAGCATCCCGCGCTGGTCGCCCCGATCGGCTCGCGGTGCTCGCGCTCGTGAGCGTTTACCTTGGCCTGGCTGCCTTCAGTCATGTCGTGCCGTTTGTTCCTTGGCTTGAAGTGCCGATCGTCATCGTGCCTTGGCTCTGCATGTGCATCGTCGGTTGGAGCCAAAGGCGCGATCGCCTGGATTTGGGAGCCGTACGGCTCGACGGGTTGACGCTGCTCTTTCTGCTCTTCGTTGGAGCCGCTTTCGCGTTCTCCCTCAGCGGTAACGTATCCGACGTGTGTGCAACGACGTGTATCAAGCTCGACACTTGGCGTCTGTCCGGCGATCGCTATTTTCGGTGCACGCCTCCCGGCAGCTACGAGCCCGATTGCCGCTCCGGATGGGTCGAAATTCCCCGAGAGACCTACATCGCCGAAGTCGGGAGCCGGCTGCGCGAAGCGATGGTGTTCGGCTTGCTCTGCCTCTGCGTGGCTTGGATGTTGACATGGCGAACGGCTCCGCCCCAGCGGACCTCCCCCAGCGCTGGGCCGGGTCGGTAGTGATTCCTGGCGAATCCACCGGCCCGGAGGGCCCAACGCGGCCCGTTGGCCTGGCTGGATAAGAGGCACCTTGACCGGCCCCTCGCCCTGGATCCAAAAAGGACCACCGCTCCCGGCCTCCGGCTGCGTTGACAGGCGAGGGCCGGTCGCGTACAATGCCCAGGTTGTGGCTCCGGCTCCCCGGGGCTGCTCGACCGTCTCCTCCACGACAAGGGCTCGCATGCGCACGTTCCAACAGAAGACAGCGGAAACCCAACACGACTGGTACGTCGTCGACGCGGCGGGCCTTCGCCTTGGCACGCTGGCCGTCCGTATCGCGCGCGCCCTCTCCGGGAAGCACAAGCCGACCTGGACGCCCCATATCGACGATGGCGACCATGTGGTGGTCCTCAATGCGGGGAAGATCGAACTCGGCGGCAACAAGTGGACGCAGAAGGTTTACCATCGTCACACCGGTTATCCCGGCGGCATTCGCACCGAGACCGCCGCTGAGGTGCGTGCCAAGCATCCCGAGCGCCTCATCGAGCGCGCCGTCCGCGGGATGCTCCCAACCAACCGTATGCGCGACGAGCAGTTGCGCCGGCTCAAAGTGTACGCCGGAAGCGATCATCCGCATGCCGCCCAGCAGCCGAAGGAATTGATGTAAGAGTGGAAGTCCAGAGCGACAACTTCGCCGGAACCGGGCGCCGCAAACGCGCGATCGCCCGCGTCAGAATTGCCCTCGGTCAAGGGGTGATCCTCATCAACCAAAAACCCGCCGATGAATATTTCGGTCGCCAGAGCCTCTTACAGATCATCCGCCAGCCGCTCGAAGTCACGCAGACCAGCTCGCGCTTCGACGTGAGCGTGAAGGCCGAAGGCGGCGGCATCGCCGGCCAAGCCGGAGCGGTGCGTCACGGCATCGCCCGCGCCCTCATCGAGATGGACGAATCGCTTCGCCCAGCGCTCAAGAAGAGCGGCCTCCTCACTCGCGACCCACGCGAAAAAGAATCGAAGAAGTACGGCCGCAAGCGCGCCCGCAAACGCTTCCAGTTCTCGAAGCGCTAGAGCTCGGAGAGCGTTAAAACCCGCAGCAGAAGTTCACCGTGGCGCCGTCGTCGGCGAGCCAGTGAGGGATGAATTCGAAGCTGGCGGTCTCGACGTTGTCGGGGATGAGGAAACTGACGGTGACGTTGGTCGCCTCACGCGGCGCGACGATGCTCGACGTCGTGAAATCGACCGATCCCAAGCCGGGGCGCGCGACGGGGTAGTACGTCGTGTCATCCACGAGCAAGTGGAAGTCGTGGGCCGAATAGGATTGCGAGTTGAACTGCGAGGGATTGCGCGCGATCACGTTTGGGATGGTGACGTATTTGAGGCCGCCCGTGGCCGGCGTGGTGTATGGCGTCCGGGTGATGAAGTTTTTCGGTAAGAGGACGCGGACCGGAGCCGGCTGATCGGCGAGCGATGCGAGCGGGAGCGCGATCGCCACAGCAAAGATGGCCGCGAGTGCGGCGACGGCGTTCACAATTCTGACACGTTTCGACATTCTGGCGTTCATAGGCGCTCCTTAGACTTCACGCATGGACATCATACCCAGCGATCTCGCGCAAGCGGCGCTCGGCGCGCGTGACCGTCTCTCCACCTACTCGTACAAAACCGCCACGACCAACATCGGTGGCGGCTTCGCGCCGACCCAAGCCGCGATGGCGGGGGCGGCACAACAAGCGATCTTTGCCGACGCGCTCCTGCAAGCGGTCCACGCGCGCTTCGAAGAGCTCAAATCGGTAAGCAAGACATGACGGAGTTCGACGTCTTGCGCGCCGCCGCGGACGGTATGGATGCGCAGCGCGCCTCGCTGGAGGTCGCAGCACGAAACGTCGCCGCGGCCGAAGCGAACCCCGACGGAAGTTTTGGTCGTTTGGTGCCGCAGTTCGTCTTCGCCGATCCAACCGCCGACGATGGCGCGCCGACGTTCCCATCCGACGTGAGCGACCCGTTCTCGGGTGATCCGAGTGACGGTGTCGATCCTAGCGACGACGCCTCGCACGTGATTCGCTTTGCGGGCACACAGCAGCAACGCGGCGTCGACGTCGATGCCGTCACGGAGATGGTTGCCGTGCTCGACGCACAGCGCGCATACGAAGCCAACGCCTCGGTCTTCGATGCGGGGAAGCAGCTCATGGAGCGCACGATCGATATGGGGCGGCTGTGACCGTCACACCGCTGGAGCCCGACGCTCCGCTGCAGCCGGATGCACCCCTTGCAACGCCCGATCCGGGCAGCGCAACGCCGCTCTCCGGCGCGCCGGCCGCCTCGTTTGGAACGGTCTTACAGTCTGCGCTCAGCGCCGCCGACGGAGCGCTCCAGAGCGCCGATTCCGCCGAGCGTGCGTTTGCTGCAGGGCGCGGCGGCTTGCAAGAGATGATGGTCGAGCGCGCCCAAGCCGACGTCCTTCTCTCCATTGCAACAAGCGCCGCTTCGCGCACGGCGCAAGCGGTTTCGACGATCTTGGGAATGCAGATTTAGGCTATGAAGGCGCTGGTCGATCATTGGGCGCCGCGTCTGGCGAAGCACCGCGTTTTGCTCATGAGCCTCGCTGCGGCGGCCCTGGTTGCCACGGCCATCGGCCTCTTCTTGGGGCGCGACATGAGCGTCGCGCTCTTCGCCGAGCCGCTCGACCCAGACCAAGTGACCGAGGTCGTGACACAGCTCGCGGTGTGGAACGTCCCGTTCGTCGCCGGTAGTGACAACGTGCGCGTCGACAGCCGCCGGCGCAACGACCTCCTCTTGCGGCTTTCGCTGGCGGGGATTCCGCATGCGCACCTCACGACCTCGAACGAAGAACTCGCCGGTGCGGGGCCGCTGACCCCGCAGTCGGTGCTCGACGAGCAACAACTCGAGGGTCTCGCAGGCGATCTTGCCTTAGGCCTGCGCGGTGTGACCGGCGTTGCCGATGCGCGCGTGATCATTGCACCGGCAAAACCGGCGCTGTTCGCCGACGACGCGTCGCATGATGCAAGCGCGAGCGTGCGTCTTTCGCTCGAACCCGGCGCGACGCTCACGCCCGATCAAGCCGACGGGATTCGGGCCTTCGTCGCCGCCGGCGTCCCCGGCCTCGATGCTAAGCGCGTCGCCCTCCTCGACGACCGCGGCGTCCCGCTCGACGAGCCGCAGAGCCACCCGGCCGACGAGGCGCAGACGTTGCAAACCTCGCTTCAGTCGGCGCTCGATACGGCGTTCGGCCCGGGCGCCACCATCGTGCGCGTTCGCACCGTGTACGATCCGCTCGCGCACGAGATCCACGAGATCAAGCGCACGCCGCTCGACGGCGCAACCATTGGAACGACGACGCTCTCCGAACGCTACACCAACGATCACAAAGCCTATCAAAAGACGCAGTCGACCCAAGACCGTGGCAGCGATCTGCAAGACGAGCAGACCGATATCCCAGCTGGGCGCCTGACGCGCCTCTCGGTTGCGATCATGGTCGATCAAGCGCGGGGACTCGATCTCGCCAAGCTACGAGACCTTGCAACGGCGACGCTCGGCCTGATCCCGGCCGATGGCGACGAACTGAGCGTCGAAGAGGTACCGTTCGTTCGGCCTGCGATCGCACGTCCCTCGCGACTTGTGGCGGCGCTCGGTTTGCTGGCTACCGTCTTGCCGACGCTGGTCGTCGTCGTCGGGGTCTTGATCGCCGCTCGCTGGAGTGCAAAACCATTCGTGCAGCTCGTGACGACGATGCAGCAACGACACGCCCTGCAGCGTACGAGTGCTGCCGTGGCCGGATTTGCGCCGGCGCAGGTGCGTGGGGCCCTCAGTGGCGAGCCGCCGCACACAGCCGCTGCAATCATCAGCGCGTTGCCGACCGCAACGGCAACCGCAGTGCTCGAGATGTATCCGCCCGAAGAGCGCGCGGCGATCGTGCGCCGCATGCAGCGAGCCACGGCACCCATCGTCCCCGATTATCAGACGCTGATTCGCCGTGCCTGAACGCCGCGAGGGCATCCCCGGCTTCATTCCGCTCGCCGCGCTCGTGCGTCCGCCGGTGCCTCCACCG
>DATJTD010000264.1:0-7130 GCA_035503775.1 Candidatus Acidiferrales bacterium | reverse complement strand
GCGAACCTCCACGCTTCCCCGTCGCGAGGAGATGCGGACGAAGGCGTTATCACGAATACCGTAGCGCGCGGCGAGCTGCGGATGAATCTCCGCGACCGGCTCGGCTTGAGCCCGGGCGAGCACACGAACACGGCGTGTTTGTGTTCCGGAGAGGTACTGTTCGCGTACGCGACCTGTGGTAAAGGTCCATGGATATTCTTGGTCGACGCGCTCGCCGACGGCTTGCGGCGCGGCTACGATAAAGCGCGCGCGACCGTCGCGCGTCGGAAAACGCTGCGTAAAGAGCACCGGCGTTCCCGGATGATCCGGCCCCGGCACCGGCCAGTAGAGCTTCTCGCCGGCCCGCAGACGCTCATAGGTCACCCCGCTGTAGTCGGCGCGTCCACCCGCACTGGCTGCGCGAAGCTCATTGAAAACGTCTTGGGCATCTGCGCTCGGGAAAAACTCGGGTACGCTCATGCGATCCGCTAAGTCACGCAGGATTTCGAGGTCGCTGCGCGGCCCCGGCGGCGGCGCGACACAGCGTTCGCGCAGAAGCACCCGCCCTTCGAGGTTGGTGATGGTCCCGGTCTCCTCGGCCCATTGCAATGTCGGTAGGACGACGTGCGCGTATTCCGCCGTCTCCGACAAGAAGAAGTCGCAGACGACGATATGTTCCATTTGGGCGATCTTGGTGCGCAATGCAGCCGTGCGCGGAGCGGAGACGACCGGATTGGAACCCATCACGAAGAGGCCGTGAATCTGCGTTCCGAGCAGATCGAGCAACTCGGCGGCCGTCTTACCCCGACGCCGAATGCGCTCTTGTGGGACTTTCCAAACGCGCGCGACCCGGGCGACCGCTTCGTCGTCGTCGACGGTGCAGTAACCCGGGAGCTGATCGGATTTTTGGCCGTGCTCGCGACCGCCTTGGCCATTGCCTTGCCCCGTGAGCGTGCCGTAGCCGCAACCCTCCTTGCCCGGTAGTCCCAAAGCCAGCGCGAGGTTGATAAAGGCATTCGTTGCGTCTGTTCCGTTGCGGTGTTGTTCGATTCCGCGGCTCGTGAGGATGAGCACGCGCTTGCCTTCGGCGAGTACGCGCGCCGCAGTGCGTATGTGGTCGGCCGGCACTCCGGTGCGGATCTCCGCGCGCTCGGGATCTTCGCGTTCGGCCAAACGACGAAGATCGTTGAAGCCGCGTGTCCGGCGCGCGATATACGCCCCGTCGATCCAGCGCTCCACGATGAGGACGTGCAAGATCGAGTGCGCGAGAATCGCATCGGTGCCCGGAGTAACTTGGAGATGCAAGGTTGCCTTGGAAGCAAAGGCCGTAGCGCGCGGATCGATGACGATCGACTGCCCTCGTGCGCGCTGTCGCGTGAAATACCGCTCGAGCGGCGGCATCGTTTCAAACGGATTACCGCCTGCAAGTAAGATGACGTCGGCTTCGCCCAGCCACGAAAGCGGAAAGGGAAGTCCCCGATCGATTCCGAGCGAGCGGTTCGCGGCGGCCGCCGCGGACGACATGCAGTAACGGCCGTTATAGTCGAAGTTTGCCGTACCCAAGACGACACGCGCGAATTTTCCAAGGGCATAGGCTTTCTCATTCGTGAGCGAGCCGCTGCCGTAGGTCGAATTGGCGTCGGGTCCATGACGCTGCGCGACCTCGCAAAAACCCGCCGCCGCAACGTGGAGCGCCTCATCCCAACTTCCGGGTACCAGGCGACCGTTTTTTCGAATGAGCGGTTCGAGCAAGCGTTCCGGATGCGCAAGCGTCGCGGCTGCGCTAAACCCTTTCATACAGAGGTCGCCCGCATTCACATTGAATGCGGCATCGCCCACCACAGCAAGGGCACCGTTGTCGCTTTTTTTGATGTTCATCGCACACTGGAGTGCGCAGTATGGGCAGTGTGTTCGCATCGCAGTTTGTACGAAGGCTCCGCCCCGGGCCGGTTCTCCCTTGGCCGATTGGTGAGCCCTCGTTGTCCTTGGCCGGACTTTGAGCTGACAGCGGCGCCGCTCGACCTCGCCGGGCGAGGCGACGATGAGCGCGGTCGCCGTCGACCGGATCGGTTTCGGCGAGCGCGCCCAGGTCGACGAGGCAGCAATGACCGACGTCCTCTCCGGGTGCTCGTTGCGTTGTACGCCTCGTCGGCATCACGTGGTTCAAGAACTCATACGCACCGGCGCGGTGGGCGCCCGGATCGTGACGCGCGACGACCGAATGAGAACGACAAAAGGGGCGCTCATCGCGCCCCTTTTTATTTATCGCCGGCGTCTTTGCTTATGTCCCGGAACTCAGTCTCCCGGAGACCACCGTCCAATCGACGTTCGCGAAGAACGCTTCGACGTAGGCGGAGCGCTGCGCCGGTTTGTAGTCGAGCAGCCACGCGTGCTCCCAGACGTCCATCACCAGGATCGGCTTGAAGCCGGCAATGTTGCCGTCTTCGTGGAGCGTGATCCAGTGGTTGGTGAGGCGTCCGCTGCGCAGGTCTTCGTACAGAATGACCCAGCCCACGCCGCGCATCGTTCCGATCGCGGAGAACTGCTTCTTCCACTTCTCGAAATCGCCGAAGTCGTTCCCGATGCGCCCGGCGAGGCCGCCCGTGGGCTGCCCGCTACCCGACGCCGTGAGGTTGTCGAAATAGTACTCGTGCAGCACCATGCCGTTGTACTCGAAGCCGAGGCGGCGCGTGATCTCCGCAAATTGCGGATTGGTGCCTGCTGCCTCACCTTTTGAGGTGTAGTCGGCGATCTGCTCGGCGAGCAGATTCGAATTTTTGACGTAGCCTTCATAGAGGCCGAAGTGGATCTCGAGGGTCTTGTCCGAGATGCCCTGCAGGCCGCTCAAGTTCCACTTTTTGGGAGAATAGGACGGTGCCGTCGTCGTGCTCATGTCTTTCCTTCGCTCCTCAGAGGGCGGCCGCGATCACGCCGCCGCCTGGCATGGTCCGTGCGATGCCCGACTCCCCGGCACCTTGTATGCCTGCACCGGCCTGCTTGGCTGGTTACCGCACGTGGGGAATTCGGTCCGGAAAGATCGGCCGGTTGATGATCTGCTCGAGCGTCGCTGCGTCGGCTTCGAGGGCCAGTGAGCAGAATCGCGCGAAACTCTCGCGTTCGGCCTCGCCTTCGGCGAAGCGGGCGGTTTTCGTCAGGTCGACTCGGCCGTCGACGTGCTTGAAACGCACGAATGGGCCGTCGTCGTCCGTTCCGGTTTCGATCAAGCCGCCCTCCTCGAAGATGCGGACCGCGGCGGCGACGGTTTCGCCGTTGACGCGTTCGAGGTCGAGCGTTCGGGCGATATCGTCGTAGCGCATGTGCAAGACGTCGAACATCGCGAGGCCGCGCATCCCGCGGTAGAGTTCACGGAGGGTCGCGAGTGTCGGCGCGGCGCGCCCGATGATGAAGTCGTTGATCGTACGATCGTTCTCACCGTAGATGAGGTGAATCCGCGCGTCGGCTCCGTCGCGTCCGGCGCGGCCGGCTTGCTGATTGAATTCGGTGAAATCGAAGTTGAGGTGGTAGAGCACCACGTCGCGCACGTCGGGTAGATCGATTCCCTCGCCGAACGCCGAGGTCGCAACGACGACCCGGATCGCGCCGCTACGAAAGAGTTCCTCGATCGTTGCGCGCTGCGCGGACGGCACTCCGGCGTGGTAGAAGGCCACTTCGTCACCGAACCGTTTGCGCAGACGATCCGCCACCTTGGTGACTTCGGAGCGCGAATTGGCATAGACGATAGCCTTCCCGCTCTCTTCTAGGGCTCGCTCGAGGTAGGCCGGTTTGTCGGTTGTGGCGCGCGCGTCGACGACGTGAAGGTTCGAGCGCACCGTCGGATCGACAACCCACGACTCGATGCGCAACCGTTTGCGCACTTCGGCGAACGCTTCATCGCCCGCTGTTGCAGTCAATGCGAGGATCTGCGGATTTCCAAGCGATGCACACAACGTGCCGAGAGAGGCGTACGCTGCACGGTGGCGCGACTCGAAGACGTGGTGCGCCTCGTCGACCACGATGAGCGATGGGCGATTGCAAGCGCGTGCAAATGCCTCGCTGTGGTACTGCGCAAATTCCGGAGTGGCCAAAATAATATCCCAAGCGCCGCTCTCGAGCGCATCGTCCAGACGTGCGCGCTCTTCGCCGTCGATCGCGCCGTTAGCGCGAAAGATCCGCAGGCCCAGCGGTCCGAGCCGCCGCACGAGCGCCTCGTATTGATCGTTGGCGAGGGCACGCAAGGGATAGAAGACCAGGGTTCGCTCCCCGCACGTCAGTGCGCGCTGCGCGGCCGGGAGCTGAAAGCACAGCGATTTCCCACGACCCGTCCCCATGATGGCGAGGGTGTTTTTGCGTTCTTGCACGCGCGTAAGCACGGCCATCTGTGCGTCGCGGAGCACGCGCTCGCCGATGAGCGCGCGGCGGATCGTCTCGCCGTCGATCGCACCAGGCTCCGCTCGCAACACCGCGGTTTGGGTCCGCGGGCGATGGCGTTGCACGTGAATGTTCACGCCGACGTGGCGCCCGTCACCACCCCCCGTAACGTCCGTCACGACCGCCTCATACCGATCCCCGCCATCGATGTTGGGAGCGACGCGGCGCGCAATCTCTTTGCGAATGAAGCCGACGTGGAGCGCTCCGAAAAAGACCGCGATCGCGTTGGCATCTTTGGGATTTTCCGGCTGCCGCACGAGCGTCAGCGGATCACCGCTCGCAAGGCCGGCGACGGTGTTTTGCCGGCCCTCGAACGAGACGCCGACGAGTTTGGTGTTGAATTCGCTCGTCTCACCGATCGTGCCGTACGGATCGCGCTCGAGGTACGTTTCCTTGCTCGCGAACAGCGCTTCGAGAAACGGCGCGGCCGAAGAAACCGGCGACGAAGGTGCCGCAGCAACGCGCACCGCCGGCGATTCGGCGTCGAAACGGCGCAGAAGTTCCTCGAACGCCGCCTCCGAGGCGGTCGGCGCCGGGAGGCTAGTCGGGGTTTTCGGGAGCGCCCGCGGTGACGTGGGGCGTCTCTTCGGCATGCGTCTCTTCGAGATTCAGGTGAATCTCTTCGTGTCCGAGCGCAAGCTCATCGTCATGAAACCCGGCGTTTTGCGCGTCGAGCGGATCCATCTCGAACTCATGCTCTTGAAAGTCTCTGGGCTCGACGACGGTCGGCTCGGGACGGCGCTTCTTGTAACGTGCGGGCTGCGCCGGCCGCCCGCCACGCTCGGCTTTCTCACGCGCGCGGCGCTGTTTGCGAGCCTCCAAGATCGCGAGGCGCTCGGCCTCGGTCTTGGCCTGCGCGCGCGCCTGGGCGACCGTCCGCGGCTTCTCACCGGAGATGCTCGTGAGCTGCATCGACCGGTGCGCCGATGCGCGCTTGAGCTGGCGTTGGCGCAGCACGTGCACGAGCGGTGCGGAATAGAAGATCGAGTGATAGCCGCCGGAACAGACGCCGACGAGGAGCGCGAACGCGAAGTTCTGCAGCGACGCGCCGCCGAAGGCCAGGAGCGCGACCAGCGTCACGACCACCGTCGCCAACGTATTGATCGAGCGGGTCATCGTCTGGAGGATCGAGGTGTTCACGATCCGGTCGTACGGCTGCCCCGCCATGATCTTCACGTTCTCGCGGATCCGGTCGAGGATGACGATCGTGTCCATCACCGAGTAGCCGATGACGGTCAGCAGCGCAGCCAAGAACGCATCGTCGGCTCGTTTCCCCGCGATGGCGTAGATCCCGACCATCATCAGCGCGTCGCGAACCAGCGCGATGACGACGACGGTGCCGAAGATATAATTCCAGCCGAAGCGGAACGCGATGTAGAGGAATTGGATGCTGATCGCGATGACCAGCGCTTCCAGTGCGCGCGTGAGGTATTCGCGCGAGAGCGACGGCCCAACCGAGTCGATCTCCGACTGCGTGCGATCGACGGGCGCTGCCGTGCTCAGCGCCGACCACAGTTTGGCCGGATTGTCGCCGAAAGCGACCTGCGTCGAGATCGTGTAGCGCTCACCGGGCTGATCGTCGCCGGCCTTGGCGATCGAATCGATCGTCTCGTCGGTGACGCCGATCGTCACAAGCGAGCTGCGAATCTGCGCGACGGTGACCGGACGCGTGAATTTCACCGTGACGTCGGTGCCGCCCGTAAACGAGAGGCCTAATTTGATGAAGTAGTGATGGGTCGTCCAGTTGTACGCCATCATCGCGATGCCCAGGCCGATCACGGCGTACGAGATCGTCGAGACGATACGGAACCAACCGACGACGTTCCAATTCAAACGGCGGAAAAACATCGCTTACGCCCCGTACGCCTTGTGGCTGGTGACCAGATCGTTCTCCACGGCGATGTCCATGAAAAGCCGGGTCACGAAGACGGCGGTGAACAGCGAGATGACCGTCCCCCAGAAGAGGGTGAAGGCGAAGCCCTTGACGGTTCCGGTACCCAGCCAATAAAGGACGCCCGCACCGACGATCGTCGTC
This sequence comes from Candidatus Acidiferrales bacterium, assembly GCA_035503775.1. Lineage (GTDB taxonomy): Bacteria > Vulcanimicrobiota > Vulcanimicrobiia > Vulcanimicrobiales > Vulcanimicrobiaceae > DATJTD01. The sequence continues at coordinate 688 of DATJTD010000264.1, read as the reverse complement.
ACGTGGCTATCGAAGACGGCCGAGAACGCGCGCGAGAAGCCGGTGCGCACGGCGCCGCGAAGCGACTTCCCGGCCCAAAGCTCTTCTTTGATGCGTTCGAAGATCAGCACGTTGGCGTCGACCGCCATACCAATCGAGAGAACGAAGCCCGCGATGCCGGGCAGCGTCAGCGCGGCGTGGGCCGCCACCAAAACGGCGAGCACGAACAACGCATAGATCATGAGCGCGATGTCGGCCATGAAGCCCGGGAGGCGATAGACGACCAGCATGAAGATGAGCACGAGCCCGAGGCCGACGATCGAGGCGTAGAGCGACTTGATGAGGTCGGTCTGGCCGAGAATCGGACCCACCGTGTCGTTTTCGAGGACCGTGACCTGCACGGGCAGCGCGCCCGCGTTGAGTTCGTTCGAGATGCGAACAACGTCGGCTTCGGTGAAGGTCCCGGAGGTGATGTCGCCTTCGGAGGTGATGACGCCTTGAATCGTCGGCGCCGAGATGTATTTCTGGTCGAGGAAGATGCCGAGGTTTTTACCGAGATTCTGCTGGGTCAGCTTCCCGAAGCGGGCCGGATCCTTGGTGAAAAAGATGATGTCGGGGTTGCCGCTCTGATCGAACGAGGGCGAGGCACTCTTGAGTTCGTCGCCCGGATAGACGATCGGACCGCTATCCTTGTAGGCGCCGTTCGGAT
>DATJTD010000263.1:0-18454 GCA_035503775.1 Candidatus Acidiferrales bacterium | reverse complement strand
CGAGGCACATGGTCATGCGGTTCGTCCAGCTTTCGCGCGGCGAGGGAGCACCGGTGAGCACGCCGTCTTTTGTAAGGCGTTCGACGTCGTTCGCTTGCGCGAAGCGGAGGAAGATCTTTCGGGCCACGCTGCCTTTCGATTCCCCGGATGGGGAGAACGGGCCCCCTTAGACGAAACGCCCGCCCAGCAATGCACACCCACCGCCGACCGGTATTCGCTATTGCCGCCCTGATTCTTACGGGACTTTTGAACGCGGGCTGTTCGCATCAGCGTGTCGAGGCGGAGAGCTCGGATCGTGCGCGCGGAGCCGAACTTTTTGCAAAAAACTGCCAGGTGTGTCACAGCGCGACGCCTGATGCGATGCGTATCGGTCCCGCGCTCACCGGCGAAGGCCGCAAGCGAACGCTTGCGCAGATCACGCTGGCAATTGAAGCGCCCGACCCGCCGATGCCCAAGCTCTATCCGGGCACGCTGTCCGAAAAAGACGTTCTCGACATTGCCGCCTACGTGAAGACCCTTTAGGCTGAGTAGGAGATGGCCGCCAGCTTCATCTATCGTTTCATGCACGATCTGCGCGTTGACGACCATGCAGGGTTGGCGGAAGCTGCCTCGCAGGGCGAGGTACTGCCGGTACTCGTCATCGATCGAGCGATCGAGTCGCGCCTCGCGCGTTCACCACGCCGGGCGGCGTACTTTTGCGCGGCGGTCGGTGCGCTCGATAAGGCCTTGCGCGAGCGCGGCGCGCGTCTGATCGTGCGCCGTGGCGCGCCGGGAGCGACGCTGAAGAACATCGCGCGAGCGTGCGCCGCGCACGGCGTCGCGTGGAGCGTGAGCTACGACGGTACGGGCGCCGCCGGCGATGCGCGCTTGCAATCCGAGCTCGAAGAAACGGGACTGCGCGCGTTGCTCGTGCACGATGCGCCGGCGATTCCGCCCGACGAAACGGCGGCAGCGCGACCCAGCGGCGGCGACGGCTATCGCGCGTTCGCGCCGTACTACGACGTGTGGCGTTCCCTGCGGCCGGCGTCGCACGACGCGCCGCTGCTTATCCGTTTTGCGGCGAGCGAGCTGCAAAGCGAGGCGCTTCCCGTTCCGCATGAGTTCGGCGCCGGCGAGCGCGCGATCGAGGCGGGTCCGCAGGCGGCCGTTGCCGCGCTCAAGCGCTTTCTGGGCGGCGCCGGGGTGCAATACGCCCTGGCGATGAACGTTCCAAGCGACGATTGCACATCGCACCTTGCGGCACACCTCTCGTTCGGCGCCATCGCTGCGCGCACGGTCGTGCGTGCGACGCTCGCGCGGCTCGAGGATCCGTTCTTGCTCAGCGAAGAGCGGCTCTCGCTGCGGCTCTTCCTGCGATCGATCGCCATGCGTGACTTCTTCCTTCAGCTCGGACATTTTTACGGACCGATCGACGACGAAGCGTTGCAGCCCAAGATGCGCGGTTTTCCGTTCGCGCGATCGCACCCGGCACTCGACAAGTGGCGCGGCGGCAAAACCGGGTTCCCGCTCGTCGACGCCGGCATTCGTCAACTCCATGAGACCGGATGGATGCATCCGCACGTGCGCGCCGTGGTTGCGTCGTTCTTGTGCTTCGACCTCGGCGTCGACTGGCGTATCGGACGTGATGAATGGGAGCGCTGGCTGGTCGAGGACGATCCGGTGCTGGCCAGCGGCAACTGGCAGTGGATCGCCGGCGTCGGGGCGGACATGGCGCAGTATCCGCGGATCTACAATCCCGAGAAGCAGCGGCGGCGCTACGATCCCGGCGGCGCCTATGTGCGGCGGTGGGTTTCCGAGCTTGCGCAGTTGCCGATGAGCGCGTGGGAGACGCGCGGGCGCGACGAAGCGCAACTGACGCTGGCGCTTTTCGCGTCCGACGTCTATCCGCGGCCGGTCGTCAATCACGAACTCGAGGCGCGCAGATTCCTCGAAAAATACAAAGACTACACGTCAAGGGTTTCTACGTGAGGAGATGACGCCGTCCGGCGCAGGAGCGCACAAGCGGCGAAGTCAGCGCCTCAGGCGGGCAGTTTCTCGTCGAGCCAATCGCTGATGATCGGAATGCGAACCGGATCGCCGTGCCACGCTTTGATGCCGAAGAAGACGCTGGAGACCAAGAACAACGGCAGCATCAGCAGGAGCACGAAGCTGGAAGACCAGCCGAGCACCGGGATGTTGCTCGTAAGCTGGAGCAACCCCCAAAATGCCGCGAAGCCGACGTTGAAACCGAGCGCCTGAAGTGCTTGACGTTTGATGTAGTTCGATTTCTTCGAATCGAGCAGCGCGAGGAGCGCGAGCGGCCACAGGGGATAGCCGAGCGCCGCGAGCGCGCGCGATTCGACCGGGTCGTTGGAGAGGGTGGTCACACTCGCCCTGGGCGCCGCGGCCGGCGCGCTGCTCGCGTGCGGGGGCACCTGGCCCCATAGCTGTTTGCGCTCGCCGACCGTCGCCTCGATTTTTTGCGCGAGGCGGCAGCTCGGGCATCCGCCTTGCTCGTCGCGGCACGTCGCGCAGATCGGCTTTGCGCAGTGCGCGCACGGTGCTATCGAAGGAACGTTTGAGTGAAAATAACAGTCCATGGTCGTTGCGTCTTGCTCCCATCCTACACCCTGGTCTACTGCTGCGCACCGGGGCAGGTTTCATGCGTGACCGCCGTCAAGGGCTAGTCCCGAGATGACGCAGACAACGCTGACGCGGCTGGCGCGCGAAGGGCGTCCCTACTATCCCCGTTTACTCCTGGCGATCGCCTTGGGCGGGGCCAACAGTCTCTTGCTGCTCGTCGGCCCGGCGGCGCTCGGGATCATCATCAACCGCGTCATCGACCCCGCGTCGCACCACCGGCAGCCCGATCTTGCGGCACTCTATATCGCGCTCGGCGCGACCTACGTTGCGCTCGTGCTCTCGAATTTCGCGACCTACGGGACGAATTACATCACCACCTGGTCGGGTCAGCGCTTCCTCGCCAAGTTGCGCCAGGAGCTTTTCGAGCGGTTGCTGCGTCTGCCGCTCGAGAGTTTCGATCGTTGGCGTCCGGGCGAGCTGATCGCCCGTTTCAACAGCGATCTCCAGGTTATGAGCGACGCGGTGAGCGTCTCGCTGCCGCAGCTGATCAATGCGACGCTGACCTTCGTGGGCTCGTTCGGCGCCATGGTATGGATCGATTGGCTGCTGACGCTCGTGCTGGTCGTCATTGCGCCGCTCATGTCGTTTGCCGTCTCGCGCTTTCAGAAGTTGATCTCCACGAGCATGTCACGCTCGCAGTCGCGGATCGCCAACCTTTCGGCGACGCTGACCGAGATACTCCAGGCGCAACGCATCGTCAAGACATTCGGCCGCGAGGATTTCGAGTCGGGTCGCTTCCGGCATCGCAATGAAGACTACTTCGGCGCTTTCATGAAGGTGAATCAATTCATCTACATGCAGCCGGTCGTCATCTCCTCGATCTTGTCGCTGGGTGTGATCACGATCATTTGGCTCTCCGTTCGCGAGGTGCTGGTCGGCCGGCTGAATAGCGGCCTGCTTTTCAGCTACTGGATGCTGGTGGTCAACCTCGTCAATCCGATGAACCGGATGGCGGCGTTCGTCGGCGACTTGAGCAAAGCGCTCGTAGCGACGGGGCGTGCCTACGAACTGCTCGACTTGTCGATGGAAGAAGAAACCGTCGCCGCACCGGGGCCGATGCCGCGTATCACGGGGCGGATCGATTTCGATCGCGTGCGCTTCGCCTACGGCGAGCAAGAGGTGCCGGCGCTCGACGACGTCACCGCGTCTATCGACGCGGGTGCGATCGTGGCGCTCGTCGGTCCCTCGGGTGCGGGAAAGACGACGCTCGTGAACATGATCCCGCGCTTCTATCTGCCGCAGGCCGGACGGGTGCTGATCGACGGCACCGATATCGCGCAGGTCCGATTGGCCGACTTGCGCTCGCAGATTGCGATCGTCCCGCAAGACCCGCAACTCTTCCGGGCTTCGATCGCCGAGAACATCCGGTACGGCCGTTTGGACGCAAGCGACGCCGAGGTGCGCGCTGCCGCGATCGAGGCCAACGCAGACGAGTTCATCCGGCTGCTCCCGCTCGGGTACCAGACCGAAGTGGGCGAACGCGGCGTGCGTCTCTCAGGCGGTGAGCGCCAGCGCATCGCCATCGCCCGTGCGATCGTCCGCGACCCGCGCATCTTGATCCTCGACGAGGCCACGAGCGCGCTCGACCGGCACTCCGAAGCGCTCATCGAGTCCGCCCTCGACCGGCTCTTGCCGGGAAGAACGACGCTGATCATCGCGCACCGGCTCTCCACGATCCGGCGGGCGACGACCATCCTCTATATCGAAGGAGGTCGGGTGGTGGAGACCGGCACCCACGACGCGCTGCTCGCCCGAAACGGCGCCTACGCTCGCCTGCACGCCGCGCAATTTTCCGCTTAAAACGCCGATAGAGTGAGAGATGGCTGACGATTTCAGCATACTTCCGCTTGGGGAAGCGACCACGTTGCTCGGCGAGGCCGCCAAAGGCGCGCGCATGGAGCACCTCCAGATCGCGAACAACATCGCCAACGTCAACACGCCCGGCTTCCGCACCTCGTCGGTGGATTTCAAGGCCGCGCTGCAAGAGAGCTTGGGCGTGCCGCCCGATCCCGACGAACTCGCGATGGCCACCGACAGCGATCGCCAGTTCGCGATCGGCGACGGGTCGCCGCCGGTGCCCTACGATCCGCAGCCGGTGGTCGATACGACGACGCAGATGCGCGTCGATCAGTCCAACGTCGATATCGATCAGCAGATGGCGGAGCTTTCGGAGAACACGGGCTACCAAGAGACGGTCTCGCAGCTGCTGCAAGAGCAATACAAATTCATTCGCGAAGCCGCGACGGAGTCGGCGTCATAGATGGGATATTACGATTCGGTAGAGGTCAGCGCGTCAGGGCTCTCGGCCGAGCGTCTGGCCATGGACGTGATCGCCAACAACATTGCCAACGCCAATACCACGCGTACGCCGCAGGGCGGCGCCTTCAAGCGCCAGCTCGTGATCTTCGCGCAGAAAGCCGCCGCGCCGAGCGGCTCCGATCAGATCGGCGCCTCGCAAGACGACGACCCCTTTGCACCGCCGGACCCGTTCGATCCCGGTCAATCGACGCCGGCAAACGTCGAGGGCGTGCAGGTCCTCGGCATCACCGACGATCAGAGCCCCGATCGCCTCGTCTTCGACCCCAGCAACCCCGAGGCTGACGCCCGCGGGTACGTGCACTATCCCAACGTCGAGATCGTCAAGGAGATGGTCGACCTGATGGCCGCGTCGCGCGCCTATCAAGCCAACGTCGCCGCCATCACGGCCTCGCAGAACATGAGCGCCTCCGACCTCTCGATTCTCAAGAGCTGACGGAAGAGATAGATGGACATCAACAACTACGGCGACGCAGTGAGCAAAATCGTGCCGGGCACGTTCGTTCCGGATATCGCTCCCCAGGCACCGCAATCCGAGCCGTTGCCCGACCAAAGCGGCACCGCGGGCGCGGGCGGCGTGTCGTTCAAGGACACGCTGGCGGGGATGCTCGAGCATACCAACGAGCAGATGCTCGATGCCCAGGTGAAATCAGCGGACTACGCGCTGGGTAAGAGCAACGATCTCGAGGGGACCGTCAAAGCGACCGAAGAGGCCGGACTCGCCCTCCAGATGACGATGTCGGTTCGCAACAAAATCCTCCAGGCGTACACCGAAATCTCTCAGATGCAGTTTTGATCGAGATCTCGCCGGCGTAGGCAAGACGGGGCCGCGCTCGCGGCCCTTTCTCGTTTCAAATGGGAGGGCCCTAAAATTTCCCTCAACCCACGCCGAAACTGAGATTGAGCACCAGTGGATTGCCGGTGCTCGCGGCCTGGACGACCTTTGCACGAAAGGCGGGGGCCGCGCGAGACCTGACCGATTGAGGGTCCCGCGACAACAAACCCGTTCGTGCGGAGGTTTTTACTTTTGGTACGTGGCCTCTACACGTCTGCGAGCGGAGCGCTCGTGGCTGAGAGCATGGCCGACAACGTGGCGAATAATCTCGCCAACGTCAATACGACCGGCTTCAAGCAGACGCTGCTCCAGATCCAGTCGGCACCGTCGATGGACCTCTATCGGTTCCAAACCGATCCGGGTCACGCGGCCGGGAATCCGCTCCCGGGCGTTCCCGTCGCGCAGCCGGTTGGTCCGCTCGGAACCGGCGCGCTGATCTACGATACGCCGACGAGCTTCGATCAGGGCTCGGTGCAGGTCACCGGCAATCCGTTCGACGTGGCGATCACCGGCACGAGCAACGCGTTCTTCACGATTGCAACGCCCAACGGCGTGCGCTACACGCGCGACGGCGAGTTTTCGGTCGATTCGCAGGGCGTTTTGCGCACGCGCGACGGAAACGCCGTGCTCGACACCAACGGTCAGCAGATCCAACTCCCCCTGCAAGCGGTGGCCGCCGGCTCGCAACCGACGCCGACGATCGAGAGTGACGGCACGATCGTGGTGAACGGTGCCACCGTCGCGCAGCTCGGACTGACGCAGTTCAACAGCTTGCTGAACCTGCGCCCGGAAGGCGTCAACAACTACGCCATCACCGGCAACGCGGGGCCGAGCGCCGCCACCGGCACGGCGACGATTCAGCAGGGCGCGCTGGAAACGAGCAACGCCAACGTGGTGAAATCGATGGTCGATTTGATCACGGCCGAGCGCTGGTTCGATGCCAACGAGAAATCCGTAATGACGCAAGACAACGCTACGAACGCGGCCATCTCGATGGTCGGCAAGACGTAAAAGCGAGGAGCACTAGCACACCGCCATGATGAGATCACTCTACACTGCCGCAACCGGAATGGTCGCCCAGCAGTACAACATGGATACGATTTCCAACAACCTCGCGAACGTCGATACGCAGGGGTTCAAGAGCAATCAAGCGCGCTTCCAGGATCTGGTCTACCAGCAAATACAAGCGCCCGGCGCGCCGATCGGTTCGTCGATCGTTCCCGTCGGACAGCAGGTCGGCTTGGGCGTGCAAGTCTCCGATTCGGAGAAAGTCTTCACCCAAGGATCGCTCGTCAGCACCGGCAACAATCTCGACGCCGCAATCGAAGGCGACGGATTCTTCCAGATCACGCTGCCGGACGGCACGACGGGTTATACGCGCGACGGTTCGTTCAAGGAGGATGCGAACGGTTCGATCGTGACCGCCGAGGGTTACTTCTTGCAGCCGCAGATCACGATCCCGCAAAACGCGATCTCGGTCTCGATCGGCTCGGACGGCACCGTGACGGCACAGGTTCCCGGGAGCGCGCAGCCGCAGACGTTAGGTCAGATCTCGCTGGCGCGCTTCGTCAACAACGCCGGTCTCTCGCCCTCCGGCGACAACTACTACGTGGAGACCGCGGCGAGCGGTCCGCCGATCGTGACGACGCCCGGTCTCAACGGCGCCGGAACGCTTCAAGACGGCTACCTCGAGAATTCGAACGTTTCGGTCGTGAACGAGATGGTCAACATGATCGTCTCGCAGCGTGCCTACGAAGCGAACTCCAAAGCCATCGGGGCCGCCGACGAGATGCTGCAAACCGCGATCGGGATGTCGCCGTTCCAATAGGCCGCTGATCGATGATGCGCATGCTCGCCGCCGCCGCCGTCCTGCTCCTCACGCTTGCGCTCGCACCGACGCAAGTCATCAGAGGCGCGCGTCTCGAGGCGCTCGCCGCGCCGGTGAGCAAGAGCGTGCACCTGACCGGCGACGCGGTGCTCGTGCAAGCGTTTCCGTTGCCCGATCAAATCGTTCCGGCCGGGAAGGTGAGCCTCGCCGTCCTCAGCGCGATCGTCACGCCGACCTACGTGAACGTGCCGGTCCAGATCGATCTCGACGGGCGGTTTCTGCGTCAGATCTTCGTGGGTTATCGCGTGCAGCGCTACGTGCAAACGGCGGTTGCGACGCACGATTTGGTTCCCGGCGCCGTGCTTGCACCATCCGACCTCGCGATGGCCCGCGTCCTCTACATGGGCCAGCGCACGAACGGGACGGCCGTGCTGGTGGGGCGGCGCGTGATCGCCGCCGTCCGGGCCGGCGCTCCGGTGACGATCGAATGCACGAGCGTCGACCAGATCGTCATGGCGGGCAACACCGTTACCCTTATCGTCGACGACGACGGCGTGAGCGTGGTGGCCGACGTGGTCGCGCGCACCAGCGGCGGACTCGGCGATGAGGTGAGCGTGTACAACCCGCAGACCAACAGGACGCTTACCGGAACCGTCGTCGGACCGGATCGCGTCGAACTGAACTTGTCGGGAGAGATGCAATGAGGCACAACGTTCTCGTGGTAGCCGTGCTGCTCGCGCTCGCTCCGGCGTTCGCCGCTGCGGACACGCTGTATCAAGCGGCGCCACCGCCGGCCGCACCGGGCCATCCGCTCTCGCTCATGAACGACCATCGCGCCGCACAGGTCGGCGATTTGGTCTACGTGCAGTTCGACATCGCCAACACCAACTCGGAAGTCAACAACTACTCGAGCAACAAACAGGTCGCGATGACCGGTGGGAGCGGTACGGGCGTCTTCAATCTGCCCCTCGTGCGGTTGAACAACAACGTCTCCGGGCAATCGACGACCAGCACGGCACAAACGGCGACGGGCTCGAACTCTTTCGTCGCCTTCATGATGGCGACCGTGACCGGCGTGCTTCCGAGCGGCGCGCTGCAGATCGCGGGTGACCAGTCGATGACCGTCAACGGCCAAGCGCAAACGCTGCATATCACCGGAACGATTCGTCCGGAGGATATCGACAACACCGATACCGTGCTCGCGTCGCACGTGGCGAACGTGCAGGCCGCCTTCAAGGGCAACGATCAAAAGAACAAGGGTCTGCTAGCGAGGATCATGAGTTGGCTATTCTAACTCGTTCTCTAACCGCGCTGATTCTCGCCTTCGCTTGCGCGAGTTCGTGCGCATGGGCGCAGGTCCTCACCGGCAAACCCGTGCTCGTCAAAGACATCGCGCACGTCCAAGGCGTGACCGGAAACCAGCTCGTCGGATACGGCGTGGTGGTGGGCTTGAACGGCACCGGAGATTCGACGTCGGTCATCTTCACCAGCCAAACGATCCAAAATATCTTGCAGTCGTTCGGTCTCACGGTCGCACAAACGGCGGTACGCACGCGCGACGTTGCGGCGGTGATCGTCACCGCGACCCTTCCGCCCTTCGCGCATTCGGGCGACAACGTCGACGTCGACGTCTCCGCGATGGGCGACTCGACGAGTCTGCAAGGCGGTACGCTCGTGCTTACCGAGCTTCGAGCGGCGAACAATCTCGTCTACGCGACCGCGCAAGGGCCGATCTCGGTGGGCGGCTTCGTTGCCGGCTTCGCCGGGTCGACGGTCAACAAAAACTTCACCGGCGCCGGACGGATTCCAAACGGCGCCGTGATCGCGCGCGACATGGTGACGCCGATCGAGAATTCGCCCAACGGATTCAACTACGTGCTCACGACGCCGGACTTTCGGACCGCCGCCAACCTCGCGGCCGTGCTCAACGGACGTTTCGGTGCGCACACGGCGGATGCGCTCGATGCCGAGACGGTTCACGTGAACCTGCCGCCGCAGTACGCAAATAATCCGGTGCAGTTTCTCGCCGACGCGTCGGATCTGCAGTTCCGCCAAGACGAGCTCGCCAAGGTCGTGATGAACGAACGCACCGGGACGATCGTGTTCGGCGGCGATATCCGGCTTGCACCCTGCGCGATCGCGTCGGGCGATCTGACGATCACGATCACGACCCAGAACCAGATCGTTCAGCCCAATGCCTTCTCGAACGGACGCACCGCGCTGCAGCAGAACGCGCAGATCAACGCATCCGAAAAAGGCAAACAACTCACCTTCATCGCGGGTGCCGCCACGCTACAGAGCGTCGTACGCGCCCTCAACGCGCTCGGGGTCTCGCCGCGCGACCTGATCGCGATCGTGCAGGCGCTGCGCACGGCCGGCTCGCTGCAAGCAGACTTGGAGATCATTTAGTGAGCATCGATCCGGCCGGCGGCAATCCCCAGGCGCAGTCGTCGCAGCCGCTCACCGTGGTGCAAAAAGAGGCGCTTGCGAAGCTGCACGACGTGGCAACGCAATTCGAAGGCGTCTTTCTCGAGATGCTGATGAACGCGATGCAAGATACGGTGCCGCAGAACACCATCTTCGGCCAAGAGTCATCGGCGGAGCAGACATGGCAGAGCATGCTCAACGACGAGCGCTCGCAAGCGATCGCCAAAAACGGCGGCCTCGGCCTTGCGCAGCAGCTCGAGAATCAGCTGCGCAATAAGGTGCTCAGCGACGCAGGTCAGGAAGCGGACGTCGACGTCGACAAGAGGATCGATCCGTGAGTGATTCGTGGGAAGCCTTTACGAGCGCACTCCACGAGGAGTCGAAGTTACTCCGGCGCACGCATGATGCTGCCCTGGCGTTGACAAAGGCTTTGGTCAAGAGCGATCCCAACGGAATCCTCGAATGCGAACGCGCGCTCGACTCGGCACGCCGCGACTACCACGCCGCTTCGGGGAAGCGGCGCGGCATGCAGATCCGCGGGTTCGGTTCGCTCACCCTGCGTCAAGTCTGCGTCTACGCACCGCGTCAGCTCTGGCCGACGCTCAACCAGCGCCTGGTCGAGCTCACGACCACGTCGATCGGCCTGCGGATCACCAATGCCAACAACAAAGCGCTGATTCAAGCCGGCATGCAGCGCCTGGTGAAGATCACGACCGCGTTGCAGAAGGCCGCAAACGATACGCCGGGGACGTACAAGCGGCGCGGCTTCGTGCCGCCGCCGACCAACAGCGTTTTGGTGAGTAGCAAGGCATGAGCAGCTGGTTCCCCCAAGGCACGTTTTTCGGGCTCGAACTGACGTCGACGTCGCTGCAGTCGTTCTCGGTCGCAGAGAATATCACGGCGGACAACATCTCCAACGTCAACACGCCCGGAGCCGAGACGCAGACCGCGGACTTGACCGAGGCGCCGCCGATCGTCGGGTCGCCGAACTATGCGACCCACGTGCCGGGAACGGCCGGCGACGGCGTGATCGTTGCCGCCGTCACGCAGGCCAACGTGCAGTCCTACGACGAGCTCTTCCGCGGCGCGAGTTCGTCGCAAAACTACTACAACACCGAACAGCAGATTCTCGACAGCGTCCAATCGCAACTCGGTGATCCCGACGCCGGCGTGAGCACGGCATTTACCAACTTCCAAACGGCGGTGACCCAACTCGTCAACGCATCGGCGACGGGAAGCACGCAATCGGCCGCGTCGGGGGTGCTGACGTCGGCGCAGTCGCTCGCGCAGGCTTTGGGCGATTCCTCGGCTGCGATAACCAACGCCGAGGATCAAACGCTTTCGCAGGGCGCGACGATCGTTCAGACGGTCAACGGCCTGCTCGACCAGATCGCATCACTCAATGGAGAGATTCGCTCTTCGACGGCAATCGGCGACGATCCCAACCAGTACGAAGACCAGCGCGACTACGACATCGATCAGCTCTCGCAGTACATCTCCACGCAGACGTCGGTGCAGGCCGACGGGTCGGTGCTGGTGATGGTCAACGGGCAAGCGCTGGTCAACGATACGGTCGCCTACAACCTCGCCGCTCCGGTCGTCGGTACCTCGTCCAACGGATCGCAGAGCTTCAACGTCTACTTCGCGACGAACCCGCCGCAGTCGACGTCCTCACCGACGATTCCGCTCGGCAGTGGGCAGCTCGCCGCCCTTCAAGACCTCTACAATAACAAGCTGAGCGATTACGCCGACCAGCTCAATCAGTTCGCCTCGACGCTCGCCAACGAAGTCAACCGCATCACCGAGGCCGGTTACGATTCGAACGGCCAAGCCGGCACCGCGCTCTTTCAGCCGATCGACGCGCAGCTCCCGATCTCGGCCGGGAACATCAAATGCGGGATCACCGATGAAGCGCAGCTGCCGGTCGTGCTTGCCAATACGGAAGCCAATACCGCCGGCAACGGCGTCGTGCCCATGAACTCGGCCAACAACACGGTCGACACGTCGCAGGCGCTGATCGGCAACGGCGCGCTCGCGAACGCTCCAACCGCAGCCTTTGCCGCCGGCGCAACGCTGACGATCAGCGTCGACGGCATCGCGCAGACGTTCGACTACACCTCGGCTGCGCCGCCCGCGACCGGGGCAGTGCCGGGCGTGGTCTATGCCGACAACGTCGAGGACTTCGTCTCGAGTTTCAATGCCCTGGAGTCGGGCGTCACCGCGTCCTACGATCCCTCGTCGCAGGAGATCGTCTTCGCGCGCGATCCCACGAACGAAAGCCTCTCACTACGCGGCGCGCAGCAAGCCGCTGCCGAGACGCCGGATTTCACGATTACCGATAGTCTCTACAACGCCGCGACCCCGAACACGTCGCTGCTCGGTGTGCTCGGCGCAGGCGCGATCAGCGGCGTGCAGCAGAACGCCACCAACGCGTACGGCGCCGACGATAACGGCGTCGCCAACGCGCTGACGTCGCTCTTTTCGAGCAATGTCGGTTTTCCGGCGCTGGAAATGACCAGCGGCGCCGGGGTGACCGCCACGGCCGGCGTCTCGACCACGGTCGCATTACCGCAAGGTGTCGACGACCTTCAGGTGGGGCAGCAGCTCACGATCGATGCGCAGCTGGGCGGCGGTCAACCACAGGAAAACGTCACCATCAGCGCGGTGAGCTACGACCCGACCACGGGCATCGAATCGGTGACGTTCACGCCGCAGTACAACCATGCCGCAAACTATACGATCACGACGGCGCAAGCGCAGACCTTGCAGCAGCAATACGGTCAGCTTTCGACGCAGGTCGGTCTCGACACGCAGACCGCGACGACGGGGAATACCACGCAGACCAACCTCGCCTCGACCATCGATCAGGAACGCCAAAGTATCGCCGGCATCAACATCGACGAACAGACACAGGATCTCATCAAGTACCAGACGGCCTACCAGGCCGCTGCGAAGACGATCTCGACGCTTAGCCAGCTCCTGGACACCATCGTCAACGGGCTGGGCGTCGGAGCCTAAGGAGAGGCAGGGTAACCTATCATGATGCGCATCGCAACCTCGACGATCTTCTCCGATCAGACGCTTTCGATCGACAATCTCGAATCGCAGTATCAACTCGAGGGCCAAGAGCTCTCGACCGGGATCTCGCTCAACGAGCCGTCGGACGACCCCACGATCATCGCGCAAGATCTCTCGGTGCGCAACGACTCTGCCGTGACGACGCAAGTCGGGCAAAATCTCACCGGGCTCAACAATCTGCTGTCGACCACCGATAGCACGCTCTCGAGTCTCACCAGCATTCTTCAGAGCGCGCGTAACCTCGCGATCGAGGGCGCGAGCGACGCGATAACGCCGGCGCAACGCAGTGAGATCGGCGACCAGGTGAATCAGCTTCTCGAAGAAGCGATCGGTCTTGCCAACACGCAGTACGACGGAAAGTTCATCTTTTCGGGAACGAAAGCGCCGGCGGGAACGAGCCTCGTTACCGCCGTTGGGAACCCGCCCACGTCGGTTCAGGTAGCAAACAACATCGTTCAGCAGAGCGAAGAGCTGCCCAATGGGCAACTGGTGCCGACCAACGTCACGCTGCAACAAGCCTTCAACCTCGATGCCTCGAACGGCTCGCCGAGCATCTTCGACATGTTGATCCGGTTGCGTGATACGCTCGAAGACGGGGAGACGACCGACGAGAGCAGTTCGCAGATCAACATCGCCGATCAGTCCATCCTCCCGACGACGACCATCGCGTCGCTCGAGTCGGGCTCACCGCAAATTCTTTCGACGCCGCTAGCCTCGATCGGCAACGGCAACGTGGCGTTCACGCTCTATTCTTCGCTGACGCCGACCGGGCAGACGTTCATCTTTACCGTTGGGCAAAAGATGCAGAACGTGATCGCCGAGATCAACGCGGCCACGGACGTCACGGGCGTCACGGCTTCCTTTAACTACCAAACGCAGCGCCTCTCCCTCGACGACCTCGCGAACCAGTCGTTCTACATCACCGATTCACCGGCGGCGGCCGGGCTCGCGACCGGAAACTTCTCGAGCGCCTTCCTGTTGGGCTCGACGGGTGACGTCGTCGACAACCTCTCGACCCAGCTGGGTGACATCGACAACGCCCTCTCCGTCGCGCTCAACGCGGCCGGTGAGATCGGGGCCACCGTGCAGACGGTGACCTCGCTGAGCGAGATAGAATCTTCACGCGAAACCTCGGATACCCAGGTGCAATCGAACCTGGAAGATACCGATATTGCTAAGGTAACCAGCCAATTCACCCTCAGCCAGACGGCCCTCGAGGCCGCCTACGAAACGACCACGCGCCTCGAACAAGAAGACCTCTTCAGCTATCTTCAGAGCGGATAAACCATGAAAACGAGCGGAGCTACAATGGAACAACAGCAGATCACCGTCGAACTCCCGCGATTCGGTCCGTGCTCCTACGCGCCGGCCGACGTCATCGAGTTCCCCTGGGGCCTCCCGGGCTTTCC
Organism: Candidatus Acidiferrales bacterium; assembly: GCA_035503775.1. GTDB lineage: Bacteria > Vulcanimicrobiota > Vulcanimicrobiia > Vulcanimicrobiales > Vulcanimicrobiaceae > DATJTD01. Next base: position 3,939 of record DATJTD010000263.1, on the reverse strand, counting down.
CACGCTCCGGAACTGGCTTCCGCTCAACCTCGACAGCCATCCCAGCTTCGTCTGGCTCCAGAGCCTCGACGATCTCGCCGTTGCGGTCCCCTCGATCGACCCCTGGATGGTCTTCGAGAATTACGACCCCAAGCTGCCGGCTTATGCGTTCACCTCGCTCGAGATCCGCGAGGCCGGGGATTTTACGACGCTCTGCGTCGTCGTGGTCACCGCGAACGCGGCCGAGATGACGATCAACCTCATGGCGCCGGTGATCATCAACCTGCGCACCAAGAAGGGGCGCCAAATCGTCCTGGACGCCTCCAACTACTCGGCGCGCGAGCCGATGCCGCGCAAGATGCCGGCGAGCAGTAAGACGGCCTAAACCCGCAGAAACCGCACAGAGGCGGTCACCTAGCCCGGATCGAGGACTGACGACGAGCCCGGGGTAGATGACCGCCTCTCTTGCCAAGGAGGGCCTTCGCGGATGCTAGTCCTGAGCCGTAAGATCAATCAATCGATTATGATTGGTGACGATGTTCGCATTGTGATCGTCGCCGTCGACCGGGATCAGGTCAAACTGGGGATCGAGGCGCCTCGTGCCGTCCCCGTCCACCGGTCCGAGGTCTACGAGGAGATCCGCCGGGCCAATCAGGAGGCCATGGGGGCGGCCGCTCCCGCGGCGGCGGGGAAGCCCGAAAAAGCGACCCTGCGGCCCCGGAAATCTTAAGACCAGGCCTAAAATCGCCTTGATTGGGGCCGATATAATGACGTAGGGGAGAAAGGACACTCTTCCCTATAGGCTAGCTATCGGTGCTTCCGAGCACCACAAAATCATGGAGGAAAAATGCCTACAGGCCTGAGCATTGCCACTAACTTGTTGTCGAATGCCGTTCAACTGAACCTCGACAACAATCAGTCGCAACTTCAAAACGTCGTTACCCAACTCTCGTCCGGCTTGCGGATCAACACCGCCGCAGACGACCCCTCGGGTAACGCGATCGCAACCAACCTCACCTCGCAGTACGAAGCGTTCAATCAAGCGTCGCAAAACGTGCAGAACGCTAATAACGCTGCACAGGTCGCGCTCGGCGCGTTGACCCAGCAAACCGACATTCTGCAGCGTATCCGCGTTCTCGCGGTCGAAGCGGCGTCGGACGTCAACAGCACGAGCGACCGCATCAATCTGCAAGCTGAAGTTTCGCAGCTGCTGCTCGAAGTCAACCGCATCGCGCAGGACACGAACTTCAACGGCCAAGCGCTGCTCAACGGAAGCCACCAAGGCGACCAGGGCGGCACGGAAGCCTACTACACCATTACCGCGAACGCTGCGCTTCTGGCCAGCGGTACGCAGTACGGTGCAGGCGGCGCCAAGGTCGGTAAATCGACCGGCTTCCTCATCTCGAGCGTCGGCATCGCGAACGCGGCGTTCTACACGTCGTCGAACACCGCCGACGAAACGGTCGAGATTCAGGTCGTCGCCAACTCGTTCAACCCGACCACGGCGACGCCGCGGCTCGAGATCACCATCTTCAACAGCTCGTCGGCAGCCGTTAATTCGACCACGATTTCGCTCGGTCAGTCGAGCAAGTTCACGCTTGGCTCGATTGGGTTCGGCAAGGCCACCGGTGGCGGTATCGAAACCGGATCCGGTGCGGACAGCGGCGTAACGCTGTACTTCAGCACGCCGACGCTCGGCGATATCGGTGAGACGGCGTACGTGAAGATCTCGCAGTACGTCGCTGGATCGAACTACGCGACCGCTCCGGCGTTCAACTTCCAGTCGGGCGCCAACGAAGGCGACGTGATTCAGCTCGGCATCGCAGCGACGAATACCAACACGCTGCGCATCTCGAACATCAACCTCGCCATCAGTTCGTCCACCAATCCGTCGCTCGCGGCGGAAGACGCGATCGGTCAGATCGACATCGCGTTGCAGACCCTGACCACGCAGCAAGCCGATCTCGGCGCCGTCGTCGTTCGGCTCGGCATCGACCAGCAAAACGACAACACGGCCGCGGTCAATCTGCAAGCCTCGGAATCGAACATCGCAGACCTCAACGTGGGTCAAGCGACGACCGAATTCACGAAGCTGCAGCTGCTCGTCCAAGTCGGTACCTCCGTCTTGGCGCAGTCGAACGCGAACGCGCAGTCGGTTCTCACCCTGTTCCGTTAATCGATACGAGTGGACGGCCGAAGGCCGTCTCCCAACGGTCGTTCCTCGAGGGCCCGCTTCGGCGGGCCCTCGTTGCATTCTGCCGAAAACTGTAAGGATGCCCGTTCACGTTCGAGCCAAGCGCCCGGCAACGCAACCGGCCGCGCGGAGTGTTACGCAGGCCAACGCTCACCTACCGCAGGGGGAGCCGCCGCCCCCCGGATATCAGCAAAAACCGGCCGGCGTGAGCCTCTGCATGATCGTCAAGAACGAAGAGAAGTTCTTGCCGCAGTGTCTGGCGAGCGTGCGCGATTACGTCGACGAACTGATCGTTTGCGATACCGGCTCGACCGATCGCACGATCGAAATCGCGCGTTCTTACGGGGCTACGATCATCGAAGATCCGTGGCGCAACGATTTCTCGTGGTCCCGGAACAAGTCGATCGCGGCGGCAACGAAACGGTGGATCCTCTTCATGGACGCCGACGAGGAGCTGAGCGAAGACTCGCGCCCGGCGCTGCTCGCGCTCAAGACTATGCCGGCGTACATCGACGGATACTACACGCGCATCATCAATCGCACCGATGACTACCGCGGATCGGGCGACGTCTCGCATCACGTGATCCGGGTGTTTCCGAATAGCGAACGGATCCGGTTCTTCGGGCCGATCCACGAATATCCGGCCCTCGACGGCACGAACACGAGCGTCGAAGCGGGCGGCTGCGCGATCACGATCATCCATCACGGCTACGTCAATTCGATCGTCGAGGAGCGTAACAAAGGGCAGCGCAACATGGAGATCTTGCTTGCGGCCACGCAGAACGATCCCGAGAACGCCTACCACTGGTACAATCTCGGCACCACCGCCTATCTCAACAAAGACTACGCGCTCGCCCTGAGCGCGCTCGAGAAGATGCATGAACTGGTCGGCGAAGTACCGCGCGCCTTCATGCCCAACGGCTTGGCGCTCCTGGGCGATCTCTACTGCGACCACTTCGGCGATCCGGTCAAGGCTGAGTGGATGTGCAACGAATCTCTGCGGCGCAGCAAGCATTATGCAAACGCGCACATGATGCTCGGCAAAGCACTGATCGCGCAACAGCGCTTCGACGAGGGGCGCGCGGCCTTTGCGGCAGCGATCGACGACGGCGCTTTCGCGAAGCAGCAGTTTATCGTCGACGATCAGGTGTATGTTTGGAAGGCGCACTCGGAGATGGGCTCGAGCTACGCGATCCAGGGCGACGATCTCAAGGCCCTCGAGTGGTTCGAGAAGGGGCTGGCGAATGCGCCGACGGTCGAGCCCTTGATGATCAACCGGGCGAAAGCCTACGAACGCCTGAAGCGTTACGGCGAAGCCTATGATGCGTATAAGCTGGCGCTGGACACGCACGAGAGCGCCGCAACGATGTTGCATTTCGTGAACTTCTTGTTGCGTATGAAGCGCGGCGCCGAAGCGATTGAGATCGTGGAGAAATGGTATCAGCGGTTGAAGCCGAGCGAGGCTTCGGAACTGCTGGTCAGCGCCGCGAGCGTTTCGGAGCGTTACGATTTCGGCAAGGAAGAACGCTTCTTGCGCCTTGCGGTCGAGGTCGATCCGGGCTCGGAGAAGGCGGTTACGGAGCTCGAGCGGTTCCTCGAACACCGAGGACGTACGAGCGAGACGCAGGAGCTGCGCGATCGAGCGCTGCCGCGGAACTTCGACGAGTGGAAAGAGCGCGCGCACCGGGCGCTCGACGAGAAGCGCGCGGAGGCGGCGTTCTCGGCGATCGAGGCTGCGCTTGCGCTGCGTCCGAATGATTTCGACA
>DATJTD010000262.1:0-3700 GCA_035503775.1 Candidatus Acidiferrales bacterium | reverse complement strand
ACCGCCACCCCAGTGCCGTCGTCGATGAGAGCGCGCAGATCGGGCCGGACGTTTGGATCGGTCCCTGCGTGGTCGTCGGGCCGCACGCGAGCGTCGGTGCGCAGAGCGTCCTGCACGCAGGCGTGGTGCTCGGCAGCGAGGCGCGCGCGGGGCGCCGGGTGATCTTCCATCCGCATGCGATGCTGCTCGACGGCTGCGTCGCCGGCGACGAGGTCGTCTTGCAACCCGGCGCCGTCATCGGCAGTGAGGGCTTCGGCTGGGTCTTCGTCGATGGACGCCTGGAGAAAATTCCGCAAGTCGGCAACGTCGAACTCGGCGACGGCGTCGAGATCGGGGCGAATACCACCGTCGACCGGGCGCAGACCGGGACGACGCGCATCGGCGCAGGGACCAAGGTCGACAACCTCTGCCAGATCGGTCACAACGTGCACGTCGGGCGCCATACGGCACTCGCGGCGATGGTTGGGATCGCGGGGTCGACGACTGTTGGAGACCACGTGCAAGTCGGGGGTCAGGCCGGGATCAACGGCCATATCACCGTCGGTTCGCGCGTGAAGATCGCGGGCGGCGCTCACGTCTGGTCCGACATCCCCGACGATGCCGTCTACAGCGGGATGCCCGCGCAGGAGCACCGGCGGGAATTACGTTGGCAGGCGCGCCTTCGCAGCATCGATAAGCTCTTCGCGCGCGTAGATGCGCTAGAGCGAAGATCGTGAAAGCCGTGCAGCAGACGCTGCGGGACAGCCTGGAATTCGAAGGCGTCGGGCTCCATACGGGAGTTCGCGCTCGCGTTGCGATCCGGCCGCAGGTCGCCGGCAGCGGGCTGCGCTTTCGCCTCGGTGGGGGCGTCACGTTTCCAGCGCACGCGTCGTATGTGGTCGAAACGCGGCGCGCGACGGTGCTCGGTGCGGGTGAACGGACCGTCTCGACGGTGGAGCACCTGCTCTCGGCGCTCTTTGCGATGGGTGTCGACAATGCGCTCATCGAGGTCGATGGCCCCGAGATCCCGGTGGCAGACGGAAGTGCCGCGACCTTCTGCGAGGGCATCGCGAAAATCGGGCTCGTGCCCCAAGGCGCTCCACGCGCGCTGTGCACGATCGTCGAACCCCGGTACTTTCGCGACGGTGATGCGCTCCTGGTCGTTCTTCCGAGCGACGTCTTCCGCGTTCGTTTCACCGTCGACTACGCGCTGCCGATCGGCCAGCAATTTTTCGATGACGTGATCGAGCCGGCGTTCTACGCGCGCGAAATCGCGCCGGCCCGCACCTTTGGGTACTTGCACGAAGTGGAGGCGCTGCGAGCCAACGGCTTGGCCCTGGGCGGGACGCTCGAGAACGCGCTCGTCTTTGCTCCGGACGGTCCGCTGACCCCGCTGCGTTGGCCGACCGAGGTGGTGCGCCACAAGGTGCTCGATCTCATCGGCGACTTCGCGCTGCTCGGTGCGTGGCCGCAGTGCGAGGTTATCAGTTATAAAAGCGGACACCGTCTGCATGCCCAGGCCGCGGCGGCGTTGCGCCACGCCTTTGCGCCGCCGCGCGCCGCGATCGGCTAAGCCGATGGTGCTCGACGTTCGCCAGATCATGGAGTTCTTGCCGCACCGGTACCCGATGCTGCTGGTCGACCGCATCACCCATCTCGAACCCGGCCGCCGCGCCGCCGGCTACAAAAACATCACCGCAAACGAACCGTTCTTCACCGGTCATTTTCCGGGGAATCCGTTGATGCCGGGGGTGCTCATCATCGAGGCGTTGGCACAGCTCGGCGGAACGGCGATCTTGGAGCCCGGTGCGTTCGCGCGCAAGACGCCGTATCTCGCCGGGATCGACAAGGCGAAGTTCCGGCGCCCCGTCGTGCCGGGTGACTGCTTGATGATGGAGGCGACCGTCCTGCGTTCCAAACTCAACATCGGCTGGGTCGCCGCGGAGGCCAAAGTCGACGACAAGTTGATTTGCAGCGCGGAGCTCATGTTCTCGATCGTCGCCGCGCCCGTGAACATCGGCATGGACGCATCGATCCTGCACGAATAACCTGCCTTCGTGATTCATCCCACTGCGATCGTCCATCCCAGTGCCGTGATCGGCCGGGGTGCGGAGATCGGACCCTTCTCCGTGATCGGCGAGCACGTCAAAATCGGTGCGGGGACGCAGCTCCTGGCAAACGCCGTCGTCAACGGCTTCACGACCATCGGTGACGATTGCCGGATCTACCCGTTCACCTCGATCGGCATGGCCTCGCAAGATCGCAAATATCACGGCGAGCGCGCGTACACGACGATCGGCGATCGCACCACGATTCGGGAGTACGCCTCCGTGCACCGGGCGACGGGCGAAGACGAGGTGACGTCGGTCGGGAACGACTGCCTCTTGCTCGCGTACACCCACATCGCGCACAACTGCCGGATTGGAAACGGTGTCACGATGTCCAACCTCGCGCAGCTCGCGGGCCACGTGATCGTGCACGATCACGCGACCGTCGGCGCGATGGTCGGCGTGCACCAATTCGTGCGCATCGGATCGTATTCGATGCTCGGCGGCGGGGCGCTGATCACGCGCGACGTTCCGCCGTATTTCTTGGTCGACGGTGATCCGGCGCGGGCGTATGGGCTCAACAGCGTTGGGCTCAAGCGGGCGCAGTTCGAGGCGGAGACGTTGGCCGAACTCAAAGAGTGCTACAAGTTGCTGTACCGGTCGGGCCGGAATCTCTCGCAGGCGCTGGAGTCGATCAAGGAGATCGTGCAGACCGATGCCGGGCGGGATCTCATTGCGTTTATCGAGGGGCCTTCGGAACGCGGCATTTTGAAGTGAAGTGTGGACGGCGTCTCTTGTTGCCGACCGCGTGCTACGCCGCGTCGGCGACAAGAAACGCGAATCGGTGGTAGACGTCAGACTATGCGCATTTTTATGTCTACCGGTGAGGCATCGGGGGAGATGATGGCGGTGGCGCTCGCGCAGGCGATGCGGGAGGTGCGCTCGGATTTGACGTTTGTGGGGATTGGGGCCGAGCGCATGCGGGCCGCAGGGTTTGAGATTGCGGCTTCTACGCAGGGGTGGGCGAGTTTGGGGCCGCTGGAGGCGCTTTCGCGGATTCCGAAGTTGCTGGGGGTTGCGGTGCGGCAGGTCGTGCGGCTGCGACGGCGGCCGGTGGATCTGGTGGTGCTGGTGGACTTTGGGGCGTTCAACGTTCGGTTGGCGCGGATGCTACGCACGGCCGGCTATCGTGGGGCGATTCTTGCGTTCTTTCCGCCGGGGGCGTGGCTGGATGATCCGCGGGTGGCGCGCGTGGTTGCGCGGACGGCGCGCGTGCTGACGGCGTTTGCGCATCAGCGAGATTTTTATCGATCGCTTGGGCTCGAGATCGCGTATGTCGGACATCCGCTGGTCTCGCTCGTTGCGCCGCGCGAACCGCGGGCGCTTGCGGCTGCGCGTGGTGGAGTGCTGGCGCTGTTGCCCGGGAGCCGGGTCGGGGAGGTGCGGCGGCATCTGCCGCGGATGCTGGCGGCGGCGTCGCTGCTGCGCGAGGGGCGGCCGCATTTGGAGATCGTGGTGAGCGTCGCCGATGAGAGCGTCTCGGCGCTGGTGAGCGAGCTGCTGGCGCAGGATGGCGCTTGCGGTCTGCGGGTGGTGCGCGGGGCGCGTGGAGCGCTGGATGCGGCGGACGTTGCGCTGGTAGCTTCGGGGACGGCGGTGCTCGAGGCGGCGCT
>DATJTD010000261.1:0-10038 GCA_035503775.1 Candidatus Acidiferrales bacterium | reverse complement strand
CACCATCGATATCAGCGCCGCAGTCGACGGCTACCTCGCGCAGGAGCCGCAAGCCGATGCACGGCGACGGGGCAACGTCATGGCGCGCACGCGCATGATCGTCCTCTTCGACCAATCGCAGAAGCTCGAAGCGCTCCCGATCGGAACGGGAAACAAAACCGAACGTCTGCTCGGCTATTTCACCTGGCACGCCGACGACTCTCCACCGCTCAACCCGATCGGCGATCTCTACAAGACGCAGGTGTGGCAACTCGCTCGTTTCTTGGGCGTTCCGCAGGCGCTCATCGAGAAGGCGCCCAGCGCCGATCTGGAGGCCGATCAGACCGACGAGGGCGATTTGGGTATCACCTACGCGCGCGCCGACGCCATCTTGTCGTTGCTGCTGCGAGGGTATGACGACGAGCGCATCGTGGCACATGGATTTACGCGGGAGGATGTGACCCTCGTACGCCGCCGAGTGGATTCGACACACTGGAAGCGCCATCTGCCGACGACGGCGATGCTCACGGGGACGGCGATCAACGAATTCTACCTTCGCCCGGTGGACTATTGAGATGCAGCACCGCGACGTCACCGAGTATCCGTACGTGTTCTTTCCCGTCGGCCTCAATTTGCACGATCGTCTGTGCGTCGTCATCGGCGACGATGGCGAGGCCGTGCAGAAGGCCGAGTCTCTGCGTGAGGTCGGCGCACGCGTCGTCTGTATCCCCGATGCAGAGGCCTTGCAAGAGATCGACGTCTCCGCTGCCTTTCTCGTGATCTCGACGCCGCCCGACGCCGCCTTGGCGGCGCATCTGCGCAGACTCGCCGATCAACACCGCTTCTTGTTGTGCTGCATCGATCAGCCGCAATTTGGATTCGTGGCGATGCAGGCGACCGTGAAAGCCGGGCCGGCGCGTATCGCGATCTCGACCGGAGGGATCGCGCCGCGTGTGGGGAGACGCCTCAAAGAGGCGCTGCAACGCGCGCTCGACGGAAAGTTCGTGCGCTTTCTCGACTGCCTGAACGCACAGCGTGAACGGAACCGCGAGCGCCTGGCGGAGTCGGCGCAGCGGCGCGAAGCGATGATTGCCGCCGCCGATGGATTCGAGGTGGACGTCACCGTGCGCTATCCAGCGTGGTTCGAGGAGGGCTGGGCGGCCCGCAATGCCTAGCGTCGAGATCGTGACGATCGGAACGGAGCTGCTGCTCGGCCAGAGCGTCGACACGAACTCCGTGCACATCGCCCAAGAACTTGCAGCGCACGGCATCGACGTCTTCGCCAAGCACTCGGTGGGCGACAACGCGCAGCGGCTCGAGGCGATGCTGCGGGACGTGATGGAGCGTGCGGACGGCGCGGTGACGACGGGCGGCCTCGGCCCGACCGTCGACGATATCACCAAAGAAGCCGTCGCGCTCGCCGTCGGAACGGAGCTGGAGCTGCACGAGCCCTCGTTGCGCGCCATCGAGGCGCGCTTCGTGCGGATGGGCCGTACAATGAGCGAGAACAACCGCCGCCAAGCCGTGCTGCCACGTGGCAGCGTCGTCCTGGAGAATCCCAATGGCACCGCTCCGGGCTTCGTCGCGGTGCGTCCCGACGGAAAATTCGTCGCGTGCATGCCCGGCGTACCGGCGGAGATGAAGGCGATGCTCGCGCAGCGGCTCCTCCCGTGGCTCGTCGAACGCCTGCGCGTGCATGGCGGCATCTTCACGCGCACCTTGCACACGAGCGGTGTCCCCGAGTCCGAGCTCGACGAGCGCATTCACGATCTTTTCGCGTCGCTCGAAAATCCGAAGATCGCGATGCTCGCACGCCGGTGGATGGGCGTCGACGTGAAGATCATGGCGAAGGCGCCGGACGCCGTCGCCGCGCAGGCGCTCATTGCGCCGGTCGAGGCAGCGCTGCGCGAACGCATCGGCCGCGCCGTCTACGGCACCGACGACGACACCCTGGAATCGGCGATCGTGCGCATCTTTGCAGCCCACGGGCAGCACCTCGCAACCGCCGAGTCGGTCACCGGCGGCGGCATCGCCGACGCGCTCGTGCGCGTTCCCGGCGCCTCCAGCTGCTTCCGCGGCGGCGTCGTTGCCTACGACAACGCGGTGAAGATCGACGTTCTCGGTGTCGACGCAACGTTGATTGCCGAATTCGGTGCGGTCAGTGAAGAGGTCGCCGTCGCGATGGCCGTCGGGGTGAAGCGGTTGCTGCGGAGCGAGATCGCCATCGCAACGACGGGAATTGCCGGCCCTACCGGTGCGACGCCCGCAAAACCGGTCGGGCTCGTATGGTTTGCCCTCGTCGCGGAGCAGGGCGAAATCCGTACCCAACGGGTGATCTTTCCCGGCAGTCGTGACGACGTGCGTCAGCGCGCGATCATGACCGCCCTAAGTTCACTTTGGCGGGTGGCCGATATGTTGGAGAGTGTCCGGCACTAGGCTCCGTCTTGCGGTCCTGTTGATTCTCGGCGCAACCGCCGGCTGCGCGAGCACGGGCAACGTCTTCGTTCCGATATCCGGCGGCTCGCCTGCGCCGACGCCTGGACACTGCGCGACGCGGGCCGGTGCCTCCGGTACCTCGACCAACGCGGTGCCATGCCCGACGAGTTCGCCGGCGCTTTCGACGCTGGCGATCAGCTCGAATCCGACGGCACTCGCGGTGACGCTCAACGGCGCCTCGCTGGGGACGACCCCCGTGAATACGACGCCGACGTACGCCCCGAGCACGGCGACGTACGCGATCGTGCCGTCCGACGGCGCCTCGCCGTTCGTGTACGCCTTTCAACAGAACAACTCCGCGAACGTCGCGCTGTACTATAACCAGGTGGCGGACACGTGGGGATCGATCGGTACGGTCGCGCAGGCCTCCTCACTGCAGCGCCGGGTCAGCGCCGCAACGTTCGCGCTGAAAACCGTTCGTCACGCATTCGCGCGGATCGTCGGCCGGCCACGATACGATACGACGCGCATCGCCGTCTTCTATCGCGCCTCCGCGTTGCAGAGCTCCGGACGAACGGTGAACGACATCGAGCAACCGCTGGGAGTCTCGCGGGTCGCAACGGTCGGCCCGGTCCGCGCCGACAAGATCACGCGAGTCATGGAGATTCCCCCGGGCCAAACCTACGAAAGCTTGGCAGCGAAGCTCGCGCAAGATCCCGCGGTCATCGGCACCGAGCGCATTCAGATGCGGTACACGCAGAGCGTTACGCCGCTCTATCCCGACGATCCGCACTTCAACGACACCGATCAGTGGGACATGTACCGGATCAACGCACCGTACGCGTGGGGATACACGCTCGGCTTGTCGCTCATCAACATCGCGGTGATCGACACCGGCGCCGATCTCACCCTCCCCGATCTCGCCGGCAAGGTGACCTACGCGGAGAAAGTCGTCGACGGCGTCGTGACGTTCGGGACGGGGGCGGTCGTCGATCTCGATGGCCACGGAACCAACGTGGCGGGGATCGCGGATGCGGCCACCAACAATGGCTTCGGATTTGCGGGCGTGGGATACAACACGAGCCTGCAGGTCTATCGTATCTTCCCCGATCCGCAGCCGCCGGAGTACGCTTCGGATCCCAATTACGGTTCGAATACCGCGGACGAAGCACAAGCGATCTACGATGCGGTCGCGCGCGGCGCCAACGTCATCAACTTGAGCCTCGGCGACCCAGCCGTCGACACCGACGACGGCGATGCGGCGGGCTTTAGCATCATCGAACACGACGCGGTGGAATATGCCATCTCGCAAGGAGTCACCGTCGTTGCGGCTGCGGGAAATGGTGATCCCGACACCGGCGTGGCGTATTCGACGGTCGGCTATCCCGGTGCATACGCGGGCGTGATCTCCGTCGGAGCCTCGACGCTCGACGACGACGACACGGGTGTCTACGCAAGTTCGCTCAACGAAAGCGTCGCAAGCTACTCGGATTACGGGCCGACACTCGCCGTCGTCGCGCCGGGCGGAGATCCGAGCGGCGACTGCGCGAGCTGCTTCGATCTGCTGCACTGGATCACGAATCTCGGATCGACCGAGGTGAACGACCCGGCCGGCCAGTGTCCCGATCCGGGTGACTGCACCTCTTCGTATGCCGGCACGTCGCAGGCGACGCCGCACGTGGCCGGGGCTGCCGCCCTCATGCTGGCCGCCAATCCGAATTTGACGCCGGCCCAAATCTTGCAGATCATCGAAAATACGGCGGACGACATCGGAGCCGGGGAACAGGAAGGCCATGGCCGGATCGATCTGTACCGCGCACTCGCCGCGGTCGAGGGCGACACCGCTCCAAGCCCGCCGTCCAACGCGAACTTCGTCGCCTTCGCCTACATTCCGAACGGAACCACTAAGCCCGACATCGTCGACGTCACCTACACGCATGGCGTGCAGGTTGCAGCCGACGGAACGTTCCGCATCGCCGACATTCCACCCAGCGCGGCCAACTACCGGATCGGCGTTTGGTACGACGCGAACGGCGACGGCCTCGTCGATCAAGGTGATTGGTTCGGTGCTACGTCCATCACGTGCTCGGCAACCGCGCCCTGTACGGCCGCGCAAGGGCTCGTCGTGCAGCCGGTCAGCGCCGGTTTCGTCCTCAACTAGCAGCGAACCGGAGACTCAGGCGCGGTATCCGATCGCTTCGAGGCAACGCTGCACGGCAAGCCCGTCGCCGAACGTCGGCACGGTACTGGCGACACCGTCGATCGCGCGAACGAAATCATCGAGCAACGAGAGGAAGAGCGCAACGTTCGTCTGCAGACCGGGCTTCTCATAGGGATTCGCGCGTAAGCCCAGCTCGGCGGTTTCGTCCTCATCCACAAGAAACGTCGTGCCGTCGGTCATCGAGGAGCCGCTGAATACGGTTGTCCGCGCCTCGCCGTGGACGGCGATGAGGGTCGAGTTTTTGACGTGCGTTCCATCGGCGCTGACCGTTGCCGCCAACCCTTCGCCGAAATCGAGGACGCTGAAGGCGCCATCGGCGACGGTGCTGCGGAAGACCTCACCACCCGAACGGCGCTCGGGATTTGCCGTCCGTAGAAAGCCCAGCGTCGTCAGCGGTTCGCGCCCCGCGAGCCACAGCGCTTGATCGAAGAGGTGCGGGACGATGGCGTTTGCGATACCACCGCCTTGCGTGCGATCGAACCACCACGAATTCGGGCCCTCCACCGACGCACGCAGGCCGGATGCGAAGTAGGCCATCTCGATCTGTCGCAACGGCCCGAGATGGCCGTTGCGTACGAGCTCGTAGGTTGCGATGCGCGCCGGTACGTAGCGAAACTCGAAGGCGAGCGCGCACGCGGTTCCCGCGCGCCGTCCTTGCGCCTCCATCTCCTGCGCCTGCGCGAGATTCACGGCGAACGGCTTCTCGCAGAGGACGTGTTTGTTGCGCGCGAGTGCGGCGAGGACGTCGCGATGGTGATGGACCGGCGGAGAAGCGACCGAGACGACGTCGAGCTCGATCTCTTCGAGCATGGTGCTGCACGATGGGAAGGCGTGTGGGATGCCACGCTCGGCGGCGACCGAAGAGGCGCGTCCGGGCGACGCGAGCGCGACCACCTCGAAGCGCGGGTGTGCCTGATATGCGGGCACGTGCACGTTTGCGCCGAATCCCGAACCGACGACGCCGACACGCAACCGCGCCGTCGCGCTCATAAGGCCGCTGCCTGTGCGCGCACGACATCCTCCAGAATGGTCAGTGCGCGCTCGAGTTGATCGTGCTCGATGATCAGCGGCGGCGCGATGGCGACGACCTCGCCACGCAGGCCGGCTTGTACGAGCATGAGCCCGCGCGCGAGCGCTTGGACGACGACCGAGCGGGCGAGATCGCCGTCGCGCATCTCCAAGGCCCAGAGCGCGCCGCGTCCGCGCGCCCCGCGTACCGCTGGAAGGAGCGCAATCTGCTGCAGCGCGACGGCGAGCCGCTCGCCGATGCGCTGCGCTGCCCGGCAGAGGTCGAGGCGGTCGAACTCGTCGAGTGCCGCGAGGGCGGCGGCGCATCCCATCGGATTCCCCAAAAAGGTCGAGGTGTGCAATGCCTCGCCGGTCGAGGGCTGCCAGGCATCCATGACGCTGCTGCACCCTATGGCGGCAGAAATGGGAAACCCTCCGCCGAGCGCCTTTCCGACGCAGATGATATCCGGGCGCACGCCCTCGCGCTCGCAGACGAACCACGAACCGGTGCGCCCCAAACCGGTATAGATCTCATCGACGATCAAGACGGTGTCATACCTAGTGCAAAGCGCGCGCAAACCCGCGAGGAAGCCGTCGGGTGGAATGATGATGCCGGCGCGTCCTTGGATCGGTTCGCAGATGAGTGCGCCGACGGCACGCTGGCGGCGTAAGCCGCGTTCCACGCGCTGCAGCGCCATCTCGAGGCTATGCCGGTCGCGCATATCGGGGAAGGGGACGAAGCTCGTCGACTCGCGCAGTTGTCGCTGCCAGGGTTTGCGGAATTTCGGAATTCCGCAGACCTCCAGTGCTCCGTAGGAGAGCCCGTGATACGCACCGCCGAAGGCGAGTACGTTCGGTTCGCCGGTCGCCAGCGCCGCGGTCTTGAGCGCACATTCCACGGCTTCGGCGCCGGTCGAGCAGAGAAAGACGCGCCCGTCGTCGATTGGCGCGCTCGCTGCTAGACGCTCGACGAGTTGCGTGCGCACGTCGGTCGGGTGCACGTCACCCATCCCGTGCATGAGCGTGCACGCTTGTTCTGCGATGGCGCGCGCAATCAGCGGGTTGGAGTGTCCCACCGCGGCGACACCGAATGCGGAGGTGAGATCGAGATACTGATTGCCGTCGACGTCGATCACCGTCGCGCCGCTCGCCGACTGCCAGAAGACCGGGTAGTCGTCGCCCAAAAAGGTGATACCGCGCGACTCCGCCGCGCGCAGCCGCGCCGCCGCAGCGCGCGATGCCGGGCCCGGGATCGGGGTGACGAGCCGCTCGAGGTCACTCATCGTCGCGATAGACAAACGACACGAACGGCGTGATGCGCTGCTCGCCGCCGTGATTCCCGGCCAGCGGCGGATTCTGTAACTGACCCAAGAGCGCGATGCGCGCCGCGCCGGTGGCCGCGAGGATCGATATCAGGTCGGGCGGCGTGCCCGGCGGCACCGCGATTGCTTCGAGCGGCACGTGCTGTGCGCGCACGTACGCGACGAGATCGCTCGGCTGATGCACCGGATAGACGCCGATCGTTCGCGGGGTCAGCGCCGGCGGTTCGTCGCGCGGTGGGTCGTACACGACGAGATGCGCCCCGCGGCGTCCGTCGTAGACGACGCCGATGCCCTGCGCGCTGCGAAAGCGCGCGCGCTCGCGGTAGGCGGCGCTCGACGGCGAGAGCTCGTGCGATGCTGCCGGAAACTCGGTTGCGGCTTCGTCGCATGCCGACGCGAGGAGCTGGGCGAGCGCCGACGGCGAGACGGCGCCGCCCTCTTCCACGAAGAGTGCGTGCAGCGAGAGACATCCGTCGCCGTCATACAGGAGCGTATCGCGCGCCGCTGCGGCCGCATGATGCCGCGCAAGCGCGATATCCATGAGTGCGGCGCGCGGAAGATAGCCGAAGCTGGTGCGATGGCCGAACGGGAGGAACCGCGCCTCCGGTTTGCATGCGGCGCGAATCGCTTGCAGCGCCGCGGGCCGTCCGAAAGCGACGACGACGTCGGCGTCGGCGACGGCCGCGGAAAAATCGCCGGCTTGCGGCCAGCTTCCGATGTCCATTGCGGAGGCGAACGCCGGCTGCTCCTGCGCCAAGGTTTGCGCGAAGGCGCCGATCAGCTGGTCGCTGCGGTCCTTGACCGCAACGTCGGCCTTTGCGCAGAGCGCGAAGAGCATCGGCACCAGCGCGACCCCGATCGTCGTGTCGCTCGAGATGATCGCGACGCGCGATACGCCCCGAGCGAAGGCGGCGGGCCGCCCGGGGCGTTGCGCGAAGCCGTCGAGCGCATCGAGCGAGCCGAGTTCGCTCTCGATCGTCGCATGCAGCGCCTCACGCGTGATGGCGCCGAAGAGCCGGTCGAGCGCGTAGTCGACGACGGGCTCCGTGTACGAGAGGCGTTCCGTCACGGCGCGCGTCGCGCGCACGCGCGGGGGGAAGTCGGCGTCGCACCAGCGTTGCCCCGCATCGGCGATCGCGCGGACGATCTCGCGCGCCGGCAAGGTGCGCAGCGCATCCTCCGCTGGTGATCTCATCACGTGCGCGACAAGAGGTCCTCCGCGTCGAGCGAGCACCCGCGCGCCGGCGCGTCGATCTCGCGGCCGAGCAGCACGATCCCCTCGCCGCTGGCGTATCCGCGATCTTCGGTCTGCACGGCGACAACCGAGGAGCGGTTCCCCAAATCGATATGGCGCAAGAAACCGACCTCCCCGGGCGGCAACTCTCGCCCCTCGCCGTCGACGACGAGCGTACGCAACCAGGGCGGCGCAACTTTGATTCGCGTGCACGCCGAGCGTCTGCGCGGGGCGTCGTAGTATTGCGTCGTGAGCTCGGTCATCCCGTATTCTGCGATGATCGCCTCGGCTGGAACGCCGAGGCGCGCCTCGAGCTCGGCGTAAAGCTCCTCGCGGCTGACCGCGCGTGAGCGGCCCTTGAATCCGCCGGTCTCCATGATCCGTGAGCCCGGCGGAGCGGTGAAGGCGACACCCGCAGACGCCAGCGCGTCGAGCAGCGCGACGAACGCGAAAGCCGTTCCGCTGATGCAGACCGGTTGCCGCTGTGCAATTGCGAGCGTGAGCGCCTTCGAGAAACCGTCCGCATCGACACCGTCTTCGCGCAGATACCAGCCGGCGGCACCGTCGCCGCGCAAGACGCTGAGGTGGCCCATCATGTATCCCAGCGACGAATGTACGGCGGTGCGAGGATCGGGAACCAGATTCAGATACCGTAGCTTCGGGCGATCGGGGAGGACGAACCGGTCGAAGCCGGCCAGGAGCGCAGCGTCGTAGAGTGCGGCGCGTTCCAGGTAGTGTTTGCCGGCCGTCTGCGCCGTCGTTCCACTGGTGTGAAAGACGCGTTCGGCACGACGCGGGTCGAAGGTCGCGAGCACGGCATCTTTGAACGCGCCGGCCGGCACCGCGGGGATCTCACGCCAGCTCGCCGGCAGCCGCCGCGGGCCGTAGCCGCACGCCGCGGCGAAACGCGCGTACGGCTGGTTGTGGTCGAGCTGGTACGCGAACGTCGCGCGTGCCTGGCGGTCGAACGCCTCCTCGTCGCAACTCGGTTCGCCGCGGGCGAAGGCGCGGACGAAGCACAGGAAAGCTTCGTCGAGCGCAGCGCCCGTGGTCACGTCTTGGAGCGTTTGGGGAAGATGTTGACCGGTATCGTCTCGCGATGCGAGGCCGTGAAGGCGGGTTCGTCGTCGCCGTTGACTCCGTCGTCGACGATGCCGACCATATCGGTTGCGCCCTCGACATATCCGGCGAGGGTCACGTCGTGCGGGGCATCGGCGACGACGAATTTGAACTGCCGCCCGTCGTAATTTCCGGTGAGCGGGAGCTTCTTTCCGTTTTGATTCCAGATGCCGGTGATCTCATCGCCGTTCTGGTGCAGGGTGAAGCTGGAATAGGTGTAGTTGGCCGGCGTCTGCAGCACGACTTCCCAATACCCGTCCAAGGTGGAGAATGCCGGTGAGGTGGGCGTCGGCGTGGGGCTTGGCTCGTCCGAGGTGCTCTGGCTGCTCGGCCCGCGGTGGCGCTGCCAGTGGCTTGGCTCCGGCGAAGGAGCCGCAGGGGTGGGTGAGGCGGCGGGGGGTGGCGACGGCGGGGCCGGTGTTGCCGGCGCTGCGGCCGGCGTCACGTCGGCTGTTGTCGCAGCCGCGGACGGTGCGGGCGAGGCCAACTGCTGGGCCAAGACGGGCGTCGGGTGCGCAGCCGGCGCGAGCGCCGTCGCGATGGTCGCGGTTACTGCCAGCGCCAAATAGGCGCGGCGGGGAGCCAGTACGTTCAAAGCACCTCACATGTGCATCTCGGAGCGGTCTCGGGCGAGGCCAGCCTAGCGGGTTCGCTACCTTGGTGAACGCTTCTTCCCCGCCGTGAATTCCCTGCCGCTTCGGGTGGTTGCAGGAGCCTCA
>DATJTD010000260.1:0-8972 GCA_035503775.1 Candidatus Acidiferrales bacterium | reverse complement strand
GCGTCCCATGACGTCGTCTTTTTCGCGGCTGGTCAGACGTCCGTGCACGAGCCCGATCCGCCGTTGCGGGAAGACGTCCTTCTTGAGCCGCTCGGCTTCCGTCACGACGCTCGTCAATTCGCTCTCTTCGTCGATCGCCGGCGCGACGATGTACGCTTGATGCCCGCGACCAACGTTTGCCTCGACGAATTGGTAAACGCGATCCAGGCGGCTCGTGCGAATCGCGTAGGTTTCAATCGGCGTACGGCCGGGCGGCAGCTCGTCGATGATCGACAGATCGAGGTCGGCGTAAACCGACTGCGCGAGCGTACGAGGAATCGGCGTCGCGGTCATGTGCAGGGTGTGCGGGGCGACCCCCTTGGCACGCAGCCGCGCGCGCTGCTCGACGCCGAAGCGGTGCTGCTCGTCGATGATGACCAGCCCCAGACGCGCAAAGTCCACCGTGCCGGTGAGCAGCGCATGCGTGCCGACGGCGAGCAACGCCTCGCCGCCGGCGAGCCGGTCGAGCGCGGCGCTGCGCGCACGCGCTCCCTGACTGCCGAAGACCGCTTCGACCGTGATCCCGAACGGCAACAGCAGCGGCGCCAGCTTGCTCGCGTGCTGCGCTGCGAGTATCTCCGTCGGAGCCATCAGCGCAGACTGCACCCCGTTGCGCGCCGCGAGCAGCACCGCGGCCGCGGCGACGAGGGTCTTGCCGCTGCCGACGTCGCCCTGCAACAGCCGATTCATCGGCACGTCGCGTGTCATGTCGTCCCAAATCTCGCCGACGGCCCGGCGCTGCGCGCTCGTGAGCACGACGCCGACCGAGTGCGCGAATTGGTCGAGCAAATCAGGTGGAATCGTCAGTGCGCTCGCGTCGTGAGAACGTTCGCGCTCCGCACGGCGCAGTTGCGCACCGGCCGCCAGCACGAGGAACTCGGCGTAGATGAACCGCTCGCGTGCCCGCTGTGCCTCCTCCGGCGTGCGCGGAGCATGCACGGCGCGGTAAGCATCGCGAAGCGGTGGATAGTTCGCCTCCACGCGCACCTCTGCGGGCAGCGGGTCGTCGCCCGCCTCGTCGAGTAGACGCGAGAGATTCTTGTGCACGACGGAGGCGATCTTGCGCGTCGTGAGATCCTTGCTCGCGCGGTAGATCGGAATCATCTCGCCATGATAGGCTTCGCCGTCGCGAAGCTGCGCGTAGTGCGTGACGTTGACCGCCGGTCCCGCCAGCGTGCGCTCCACGCGCCCGCGCACGAACAGACGGGCGCCTTCCTTGAACCGTCCGTAGACGTACCGATTGCGGCCGATCCACTTCGCGGTAAACTCTCCGGCATCGTCGCGAAGCCGAACCTCGACGATCTCCATACCGCGCACGCGGCGCTCGCGAACGTGCGTCACGACCCCGACCGCGTTTTCCTCTCCGCCGCTCGTGCCCAGCGCGTTCGACGGCGTCGGAAATCGCAAGTCGTCGTAGCGGAACGGAAGATAGTCGAGCAGGTCGTGCGACGTGTCGATGCCGAGCTCGCGAAAGAGCGGGACGCTCTTTGGCCCGACGCCTTCGAGCTCGGCGATCTTCATCAGGGCGCGGCCGTCTGCGCGCGTAACGCGTCGTAGATTGCGCGCAAACGCGGCACCGGAACGCCGAGGCCGTCTCCCAACTCGATCACCGCACCGACGATCGGGTCGAGTTCGAGTGGCCGATGCGAGAGGGAATCTTGGAGCATCGACGTTTGCACGTCGGTCAGCCGCATTGCGTAATCCAAGCGTGCGTCGAGATCGACGTCGTCGACGACGCCGAGCGCGCGGCCGACCGCCACCGTCTCGTGCATGAGCTCACGCACCTCGCCGCGCGCGACCGGATCGGTGAGCATCTCGTGGATCGTCATCCGGTGCACGGTGCTTACCGGATTGAGACCGGCGTTGTTGACGAGCTTCAACCAAACGAAGCGGCGTATGTTCGCCTCCAGCTCGGGCTGCAACCCTGCAGTCCTCATCGCGGCATCGAGCCAGGCAAGCCGCTCTTGGGCGGCGGGATGCAGCGCATGGAGGACGAGGCGCCCACCTCCGCTCTGGCGGAGCTTGCCCGGTTCGACGATGTGGCCCGAAACGTGCACGACACCGCCTATGACCCGTTCGTCTGGGAAGAGCGCCGCGATGGTTCCGTTCGGGTCGACGGTCTGCAATGCCGGCCGGCGGCGAAACCAAAACGGCACGCCGTTCTGTAGCGTGACGACCGTGGTGCCGGCTTGCGACGCGGCGCGCAATTGTGGGATCAACGCGGGCCACTGATGCGCTTTGAACGTGAGCAGCGCGAGGTCGAATGCTTCAAGCGCGCGCAGGTCGTCGCTCGCTTCGACGGGAGCGCTGAACGCGCCGAGATCCGACGCGACGACGGTGATGCCGCTGCGTCGTATCGCCTCGAGGTGTGCGCCGCGCGCGATGACGGCGACGTCGGTTCCGGCGCGGGCGAGACTCGCGGCGATGTATCCGCCGATTGCACCAGCCCCAACAACTACTACACGCATCGCGTTCATATCAGGAACTTCGAGGCGACGGGCAGATTCGAACTGCCGAATGGGGCTTTTGCAGAGCCCTGCCTTACCACTTGGCTACGTCGCCGCCTACCGATGTAACATAGACATCGCCGCACGGGTTGCTGGAGCGGGTAGTGGGAATCGAACCCACGCATCAACCTTGGGAAGGTCGCAGGCTACCATTACATCATACCCGCGAACCAGCGCAGCCCCGCGTTTCGGTACGGGCGGCAGCCCGTCCTGGCTTTCGGAGCCTTGAGCAACTGCCTCCGGCCGAGTAGCGTTGTAAAGGAACATGGCTACTGATTTTCGAGACGGCAAAACCTTCCCACGGCGCGGCCGCGATGCGATCGACGGGGTGCTGTGGCTCAAACGGGTATCCGACAAGGGACGTGCCGCAGCCGCCGGCACGATTTACGACTACATCTATCCGTGCCCCATGGACAAAGGCGTCATGGAGCGCTGGGGCATCATCCCCGAGCAATTCGACGCCGCACTCGCCAAACATAAAAGCGACGACGAGCTGCTCGCATGGCTACGCGAACGCGTCTCGCAACAAGGGATCGAGCGCGCGAACGAGTGGCTGCTCACGGAGAGAATCGAAAACCTCGACCGGCAAGATGCCGAGGAAGGAGCCCGCGTTGGGTGAGATGATCGAGTTCACGCGCCCCGATGGGAAGCAGGCGCCGGGATACTATTCGGCGCCCGCGGGCGCGGGAGCACGTCCTGGTGTGGTGATGCTCGAGGAGTGGTGGGGCGTCACCGACCACATCAAGCACACCGCCGACGAGCTTGCCAAAGCCGGGTTTCGCGTCTTGATCCCGGATCTTTACCGCGGCCGTACGGCCGCCGTCGGCGACGAAGCGAACCATTTGATGGAAGGGCTCGACTTCGGTGATGCCGCGACACAAGACGCACGCGGCGCTGCGCAATATCTCAAATCGACCGGCTCGAAAAAAGTCGGCGTCATCGGGTTTTGCATGGGGGGCGCATTGACGTTCCTTGCCGCGATGTACGATCCCGAGTTCGACGCGGCGATTTCGTTCTACGGCTATTCTCCACCCGACGCCGGCGACGTAGGGACGATCAAGATTCCGCTTCAAGGCCATTGGGCGTTACACGACGGCTTCTTCAAGATCGAGGGCGTCGACAAGATCGAGGCACGCCTCAAAGAGGCTAAGGCCCGGTACGAATTTCACCGCTACGATGGGGAGCACGCGTTTCACAATCCGAATCAGCCGGGTCACGCGGGCCTCGGGCACTACAAAAAAGATCTCGCCGAACTCGCCTGGAAGCGGTCAGTCGATTTTCTCCAGAAGAACCTGAACTAGAGAGTCCGCTATTTACTGAATAACGTCCCCGCATTGACGGGCGCGCTGCGAAGCGCGCCCTGTTCGAGCCCCCACTTCTTCAGCAACGCATCGTAGGTGCCGTCGGCGATCACCGCCTCCAGCGCAGCCACGATTCGCGCGCGCAACTGCGGGTTCTCCTTCGGCACCGCGATCCCGTATGGCACCAGGTCGAACTGCCGCCCGGCGACTTCGTACTTATGATCGTTCGTTTCGGCAAGATAGGCGACGACGGGAAAATCGGTCACGTGGACGTCGGACTTCCCTTCTTTAAAGGCGTCGAACGCCTCGTCGTCGGTTGCGAACTCGATCAACTTGATCGGTGCGAGCCCTATCGACGTGCAGCGCTTCGACTGGTCGTCGAGTTCCGTCTCTTGCGAGGTGCCGCGTTGCACGTCGACACGCAGTCCGCAGAGTCCGCCGATATCGAAGATGTGCTTCGGATTTCCGGCCGGTACGAGCATCCCGCTACCGGCAAGCAGATAGTCGACGAAGTCGACCTGAGACTCGCGCGCGCGCGTGTCCGAGATGGCCGATATGCTGACGTCGAACGTGCCCGTACGTACGGCGTGCAGTAGATCGTCGAACGTATGGTTGGTCACCACGACCGGCTCGCCCAGCTGCTTGGCCAGCGCCTGCGCGAGGTCGACGTCAAACCCTTCCATTCGGTGACCTGAGCCATAAAATTCGAGCGGAGCATAGGAGACGTCCGACCCGACGCGCAGAACGGCCGAGGCCGCCGTGGCGCAGACGCACGTGGAGAGTACGGCAGCCAATAAAGCGGCGGCCGCCCGCGAGAACAAGTTCATGGACCGATTATCGGCAAAGACGAAGGCCCCGCGCAGTTGCAGGGCCTTCGCTCCATGGTGCCAAGGGCCGGAATCGAACCGGCGACACCGCACTTTTCAGGCGCGTGCTCTACCAACTGAGCTACCTTGGCAAATTTCCGGCCACGTCGCGGTGACCGACCTTCGGCCTTAATACTTGGAGGGGCGCTCTCGCTTGCGCGGAGCGCCCCTCGTGAAACTGGCGACGCTGAAGGGGCTCGAACCCTCGACCTCCGCCGTGACAGGGCGGCGCTCTAAACCAACTGAGCTACAGCGCCATACCGGCGCACCGAGTTCCTTAAAATGGGCACGGCAGGGCTCGAACCTGCGACCCCCCGCGTGTGAAGCGGATGCTCTCCCACTGAGCTACGCGCCCGAAGCCGTCCGCGACCGGCTCGCTCTCATTGGACAAGCCAGGAGTTTATCCTATCCGAGGGGATGTTGTCCAGCGGCATCAGTCGAATCGGCCAGCCCATGCTCGAAGCCTTCAAGCTCGTGACGCGTTTCACGATCCCGTTTTCCGACATCGACATGCTGCAACACGTGAACAATCTCGCGTACATCCGTTGGTGCGAGACCGTGCGCACGGAGTACTTCGCGCGCGTTATGAAAGCCGACATCACGAGCGAGCGCGGCATGATTCAAGCGAACATCAACTTCACGTACGAGAAGCAACTGCACTATCGTGAACCGATCGCCGTCGGCGTTCGCATCTCGCGAATCGGGACCAAATCCCTTGATTTCAGCTACGAAATCTGGAGCGAAGCGCGCGAGCATCGGGCCGCGCACGGAATCACGACGGTCGTCGCATACGACTTCGTGAACAACCGCACGATCGAGATTTCCCCCGCGTGGCGTGCCGCGATCGCATCTTTCGAGGAAGGGCCGCAGCAGTCGTTCATTTAGCAGTTCGCGCTGTAGAATGCGGGGGCGGTGTGCAGCGCGCCGCTGCCGTTGCGCCAGAGCGCGTAGTGCAGCGGCTGCGTGGGATTCATCGACATCGCGCCGACTTCGCCGTGCGGATTGATCGCGATGACGCAATACATGTCGGTAAGGGTGTTGGGCGCGGTGCGTGACATGAAGTCCATCACGTCTTCGCATGCTTGCTGCGGATGTTTTCCCTCGCGCATGCGCTGCACGATGAACATCGACGTGCAGTAGTTGGTCATGACGTCGCCGTCGCCGGTTGCCGAAGCGGCGCCGGCTGCGTCGTCGGCGTAATAGCCACAGCCGACGAGCGGCGAATCGGCGACGCGGCCCGGAATCTTCCAGGCAAGTCCGCTCGTCGAACATCCGGCCGCGACTTTACCTTTGCCGTCGCTTGCGACCATGCCGATCGTGTCGTGATGCTCGCTGTCGATCCAAAAGGTCTTGTGGTTAGGCGTGTTCTTCCACTTCAGCCAGGCTTCGAGGCTCTGGGGCGTGAGCAGTTGCATCGGTTGGAACCCCATCGCGATCGCAAACTGCAGCGCGCCCTCTCCCGCCATCGTCGTGTGTCGCGTCTTCTCCATCACGAGGCGCGCGACGGAGATCGGATTCTTGATCTTGTGGAGATTGCAGACGGAGCCCGCGCGATGCGTGGTGCCGTCCATGATGCCGGCATCGAGTTCGACCTCGCCTTGCGCATTCGGAAGACCGCCGTAGCCGACCGTCATGACGTCGGGATCGTCTTCGACGACGTTGATGCCTTTCTCGATCGCATCGAGCAGCGAACCGCCGTTGCCGAAGACGTGCGCCGCATGCGCGTTGGCCGTCACGCCCCACTTCCACGTGGAAAGAAAGACCGGCCCGCCGGATGCGGCTTGCGCATCGGTAGCCGCCAGCGTCGCAGCGGCCGCCGCGGTCGCGGCGAGAAACGTTTTGCGATCGATCGGATCCATCGAGACGCTCCCTTATAGCGTGAACGCGACGATCGACGTGCTTTTCGGCTCGTTGCACCAGAAGCGGCGGCCGTCGTAGGTCAACGAAATCGCGGCGAAGCGCAGCGACGCAATCGGCTCGACGCGATCGCCCGACATCCGCCCGAGCTTGGGCCCGCCGTCTTTGCCAAACCACAGCGACGTGTAGAGCGCTCCGTCGGCGAACGTCATGCCGAGAATCTGCCCCTCGGCGTGGACCTCACGCCGAACGTTCATCGCCGCGTCGAGCAAGAGGATGCGACGGTTGTAGCGCTGGCTCAGCCAAAGCGACTCGCCGTCGAACGCCAGAAACGAACCGGTGTCGTCGGGGCACGGAATTTTATCGTGCTCTTTGAAGCCGTGGCCCGGAATGTAGCGCCGGATAAACCGGTGGTCTTCTTCTCCGCCCTCGCTGACGATGCAGCGCAGCTCGTCGCCGATCGCGACCATCCCGACGGGCTTTCCCGGCGCCGGCTGCTCTTCGAAGACGGTGAAGTGTGCCGGATCGATGCCATAGATGCGGTCGGTCTCCCACGAACCCATCCACAAGTGCTCGCCGTCGAACGCGAGGGCTTGTGGACGCGGCGCCGGAGAAGGCACGCGCAGAACTTCCTGAACGGTTGTTGCTTGCTCCATGCCGGGCGCTTCGACTACCCGTTCCCGCGCGCCCCCGAAGGTCTACCAAGCCTTCGAGCAAAATCGTTTGACCCCGCCGCAACGCTTTGCTATAGTCTCGGAGTCCTCGGCGAAGCCGCATTCGGACTTCTCGCCGGGATGGCGTTCGGAGCCGAAGGCTCCGACGAAAACACGTGCGTGTAGCTCAGTGGGAGAGCACCACCTTGACACGGTGGGGGTCGTAGGTTCAATCCCTACCACGCACACCATTAAAAGTTTGCGGCAGAGTGCTAACCTCCGCAAAGCGGAGAGCCCTGATAATATCGGGGCTTTTCGTTTCTCACCCGCATGAAAAAAGGCCCCAGGCGTTACGCCCAGGGCGTTGTTCCGATCTGGCTTCGTTGTTTTTCCCCCGATGCTTTCCCCCGGTCGCGTTCCCGTTTGCCAGCGAGCATAGATGTTCACGGCGTCCTGCAACTCGTTCCGTTGTAGCGAACGATATGCGCCCTCGGCCATGCGCGTGGTTGTGTGCCCCATCTTTGCGGCCTGTGCGGCTACCGTCACGCCGTTCGCAAGCGCGTAACTGTTGCCGGCCATCTTGAGGCTGTAGAACGTCGGGCCATTCGGCAGCTTTAACTCGCTGCGAATCCGCCGCCAGGTGTATCGGAACGAATCCTTGTCGTGCTGGAGCCCGTGCTCGTCGCAGAACACAAACTCCGAACCTATGATTTCAAGCCAAACTATTAGGACGTCGGGGCGTTGATTTCAACCGCTGACTGCCAACTGGCGCGGTGGCCGCCTCCGAAGCCCGGCAGCAGGTCGTAGGCAAGCGTATTGAAGAGCCTCCGCGCGTCCGGCTCCTTCACGAAGTGGCTTGCGCACAACTCCTTTCGGACGAAGAACGCATTGATGCCGAGCAGTCCTGTTGCAACAAGCTGGTACCCCAGTTTCTTCCCCAAGTACTCCAACGCAGACAGAGAAGCTCCGAAGGCATTTCCCCTGTTCCAGACCCCGTGCGGCTCATAGCTCTGCACGCGGCGAAGCGGGGGACGAAACGTGGCGTTATATTCGATGACGACGACCCTTGGATGAACTACGGCGAGGGCTTCCCAAACGTAGTAATCGTTGCCGTCTATATCGATTGAGAGCAGGTCGATCTCGCCCGTCATTCCCGCATCTGCAATAAGGCGATTCACGTTCTCTCGAGTAACTAGAACCTGTGCGAAACGCAGGTCACCGGCTGCAATCGGAGCGTTGAATTCACGACGGATAATCCCGGAGGGCTTCTTGTCGGCCTCGATCCAGAGGCCGGTCCACGCCTGGGACAAGAGATAACATGTGTTGTTTTCCAGTCCGTTGCCCGCGCCGATTTCAATAAACCTCCGGTTTGTCGCGCCGATCCGCGCGAATATCTCAGCGATGATTCCGTCTTCATCCGATTGCGAGTAGGCCCGAAAGCCGAATCTTTCAAGTCGGCCTTCTTCGCCGAATCGATCATCCCTGAGCAGCCGGGCTATCGCCTCGCGCGCCGTGGTTGTTTGCAGCCGATCGAGGCGTTCAAAGAGTTCCTGTACCTGCAAATGACGCATCAAGAAGGCGCATTTTCCGTATCGCGCGCCCCCACCCGCTTCCAGCGGGCCGACATGACAGGGAACGACGATTAGGGTCCTTTATGGGCTACGAGTTGTTCCTCGAAGAAGCGTCGCCAGCCGCCCAGAGGTAGATACCTACAAGGCTACTTCTTCCCCCGGCGCTTCCCCCGGTGGC
>DATJTD010000259.1:0-7987 GCA_035503775.1 Candidatus Acidiferrales bacterium | reverse complement strand
AGAGTGGGAAATCTCGGACATCGGGCACGACGCGTTGCAGCGCAGTCGTCGCGATGTGTAACCCGAGCAATAGCGATGCTTCTGCCACGGGACCTCCGTGTAGATTCGGACTAGGTGCGAGCCTAGCGCTGGCACGAAAGTCGTCGGTCCCAGCCGGCCGATCTCGTCTGGCTTGGCGACTATCCTAGCATGGGATGGGATGCCGGACCATCAGAACAAATGACTATTATCAATAATTGCTAGTGAGCGCCGCCGCCGACCATCCGGTCGAGCATGGCCGCCGAGGTGCCACCTCGTCGGACCTCTGCGAGGAGTGCACGGTGGCTGCGCACGCCAAATTTCCGAAAGATCGACGTCATGTGGCACGCCACGGTGCGGGCAGAGACGGCAAGGCGCCGTGCGATATCGGTGCGGCCGAGCTCTTCGCGAAGCAGCAATTCAAAAATGCGGCGTTCTTGTGGCGTGAGCGAGCGAAAGCGGGAGTCCGCAGGTAATCCGATTGCGCCGACACGTGCTGCGACCCACGATCGCGGGTAAGGTTTGATAGCCGTGATAGCACACTCGCGCCAGGCGCTGCGACCAGTTAATTCATAGAGTTCGATGGCGGCGAGTGAAGCTCGCCACTGGTAATGGAAGCGATCGAAGACGTCGTAGGCGAAGCTCAGCGCATCCGTTGCTTCGTCCTGTGATCCGCTATAACGTGCGAGACGACCGGCTACGTACGCCTCCATTGCTTGTGCGCGACCATCATGGGCAAGCGCCATCCAAGGGTGCATCGCCGGCAGGCTACGATACAGCTGCAAAACGTCAGAAGCGGCCGAGATGCGTGCTGGAAGTAACATATCGGCGAATGCCAGGAGTGCTAACCGCTCATCGCCGAGTTCTTGATTCCAGTCAATTTTCCGCACCAAGCCTTCAGCTGCCTGAAAATCGGCACTAGCATTTACCGGTTCATTTAGCCGGAACGATACGTGCGCAGCATCAAGTAGGGCAAAAAGGCGTTGCACGTCATTTTGCGCGTAGTCACGACTGCGGCGCACGAGATTAAGGCCGATAGCTTCGCTCAAGCCTCCTTCGAGAACCATCCGCCAGCCGAGGCAGCGGTGGGCGAAAAAGCGCTGTGCGGCCAAACGAACAGTCCACGGAAATGAATCGACTTCGGCGCGAAGTGCCGAAAGATCAACAACGCACGGGGCTTCTCGCAGAATAATCGACAATGTGTGCACGATGTTTGCACGTAAGCCGATATCTGGTGCGTTGCTAAGTGTCTGGAGTGAATGCCAAAGTAGTTGGCCCTCTTCTAGGAGTTGTCCGCGATTGCCGAAGATGAACGCTTGAATTTGTTGGGCACGGGCCCTTGCTACGGGGCTTGGATCCGCATACGCGTCGATCAATTCGGTTTCGGCGCGATCGAGATCACCCCGTGACCAAGCTGTCAGTGCGCGCATGAGGGCGATCCAACCTCGCGTGACGGGCGTCCATTTCGCTGTGTCTCTCCCGAGCGATGCGAGCGTGGCCTGTGCATCGTTGATTGCGCCGGCGACGATCTGGGCGCCAGCAAGCGATGCACAAGCGTAATCCCGGCGTTCGCCATGAGCGAGTGCGATGGCGCTGCGCGCGGCGTCGACGGCGTCGTCCGCGCGCTCGACACGGGACAGAATCTGCGAACGCAGGAGATGCACCTCAGCGTCAGCTGGTTGCACTGCCTCCGCGAGCTGCAGGGCGACGTCGTAATCCGCGCGATGATAAGCAGCGAGGGCCGCGTCGAATCGTGCGTCGCCGGTGAGCGGAGCAAGTGAGGAGCGGCGCCGAGGGGTATTCAAAGCTGGCCCACCATAGTGGTAGGCATTCTTTCTTTGGCGCTCGCGCGCCGCACCTCTTTAGAGTGGCTCAGTGAGCAAAGACTAAAGCTAAAATATTGGGTGCCCTGCCTGTGTTTGGCGGTCGGCAGAGGACGGTACGAAGGACGACGCCCCGGAATTCGAGCACGCCGAAAGCAGCGAAGCAAGAATGGTGAGGACGAGTGCGGCTGTGAAATGACGCATGGTGGTAGCCTTTCGCGAGCGGTGATCTAGTCATAAGTTACTAGATTTAATACCGTTTGCCGAGGCTATCGCGCTCTCCGGCGCTACAGGGCCAAGTAAAACGCCAATTGTGCCTACTTGTGCCTACCCGGTGCTTGGGGAAGAAATAAACCGGCCGGCCCGGCCCGGCTTGGGGATGGGCGGAAAGGGGGGTCCTGGAGGGCGCCGGGCAGGGTCAACGCGCTTGCGACCATCTCCCCCCTTAAGGGTGGGGGCCCCTACCAGTAGGGTTCGGAGGGGTCCGCTCGGCCTTCGGCCCGGTCGAGCACCTCGTAGTCAGCCAGTAGGATGCTCCCTGGGACTCGGGGCCATCGGAAAAGGGACCGCAGGGCGGCGTACGCCGGCGACGCCGGCAAGGGAAAACGATCGAAGACATCTCGCCATTGAGCGAACGCGTTGATCGTGTCCCAGGTCGGGACCACGCCGAAGTCCCAGGCGCCGCAGATTCGCGCGAGATAGTCGGCGCGATCGCCGTCGGTGACGAGCGTCGCCGGCGGCACGACATCAGGGTACACACTGCGGTCGAGTGCGTCCGTCATCGCTCGAAATCGTCCCCGCGCTCGAGTGCGTGTTCGTCCTTGAGACGACCTGGTGAAGGGGACGCGAGCTCGTCGCGAATCCACAGTCGCGCCTGCTCCACTCCGTCGCGGAGTTCCAGCGCGACGTCGTCTAGCGGCCGCCGCATTTCGATAGATGCGAGATGCTTGAGAACCTGAAGTTTCGCCGCGTCACGATCGAGCGTAGGGTTCTTCAATTCCCACAGCCCCCAGGCCTCATCGACCGTGATAATGCCGGCATGCGTGACAGCGTAGATATCTTGAAAGTCGCGCGGCGCGCCACGCGCGACTAGCGCTTGCATCTTACCGGCGAGATTCTCTCGAAGCGTTTCGATGGGAATTGGCGACCACGGACTACGGTCGACGATCGGAGGATCGATCTCGATCGTTCGAGAGGCGATCTGAAAGCTAAAAGTTTTCTTAGAGCCATCGAGCAACTCGAGGGAGACGACGTCGCTGGACGCCCGCGCTCGCTCCTCGTACGTCAGGCCGTGCTCACCGGCGACGCGCTGCGCGATCGCGCGCAGCTGCACAAGGGTGGCCGCGCGATCATCCGGCGTGGCCGTCGTGCGCCACCAAGCGTCGATATCGAAGGTCGGGCGATATGAGTGATAGTGTTTGAGCGCAAATCCGCCCCCAACGACGATGTTTTGCGCCTCGTGCTCTGCAAGCCGCATCTGCTCGGTTGCGTATTCTCGCGCTAGATGAAATCGGCCCTGTCGCGAGGCAACTATTGCGAGGAACTGGAGAACATCGTATCTCGTGCGCGTATTCGTGCATGCCATGGAAGCGCGATACAAGTCGGCGATTTCGTTGCTCGTCCCTTTCTCGCGCTCCATTTGTGTTCGAAAGAGCAGTCGGAACAGATCGATCAAGAGCCGCGTGTCGGAATCAGGAGTCCGCAACGCCATGGTTCCTTCGAGTACCTCGGCTGCTTCCTCGTAGCGATACGTACCGGCCAACTGAAGCGCGAGGTGCGTGCTAATCAGCAGCACGAGATCGGGATCACTGTGCGCGCGCTGTATTGCGGTACGCAATAACTCGATGGCGTGCTCGACGCGATTGTCCATGCGCTCCAGATAGGCACGCGCAAAGAGCGCTATCGCGCTCTCGAAAGCGGCGGATCCGGCCAAGCTGTCGGCAGCGCGCTTCACGAGCGCTAGCTGCCCTTGCTCTAAGAGCATCACTACGTGCGCACGAAGCATGCGGAGAATCGAGGGCACGTCACTTTGACGGCACGCGAGGTCGAGCGCGCGAATGATGTCACCGGTCCCCTCGTAGGCATCTCTAGCACGCATGTACGCTTTTTGAACGGCGGTCGCTCCCCCGGCAATAAGCTGCTCCTGCACCAATTCCTGGAACAGATCGTGCTGGCGAAAGACGCCCTCACTCTCCTGAGAGATCAGTGCCGTCTGCTGCGCAAGGCGATCGATTAGTACTGCGGCACGTGGTAATCCGGCGCGTTTGAGAACGGCGACGTCTAGCTCACGAAAAAAGGCCGTTGCAAGAAGAAAGTCTCGACACTCGTGATCGAGTCGCGCAAAAATCTCTTCGGTCAAGAAACGCTGCACGCTACGTTTTGCGCCTTGCGTAAATCTTGCTGGATTTTCCTCGTTCGACCATGCACGCAGAGCGAGTGAAAAGGCAAACGGCAATCCATGCGTTGCCTCGAACAGCTGGTCGACGACGAGAAGATTGATGCTACCCGCGAGGGACATTGCGATGGCGGAGGCCTCCTCCCGGGTCAACGCGAGTTCCCATTCCTCAATCGGGATATCGCTGTCTCCCTGTGCCAGCCACCCGGCCAGCGGAAGGTCTAGCGCATCGCGCGTAGCGAGTATCCAGGAAATGTGTCCCTTCGTTTCATCGATGAGACGGCTCAGGAGTGTACAGATGCGTTTGCTTTCGTCGCTATGTTCCTCATACGTCTTGTGGAAGTCGTCGATAAAGATGATTCCCCGAAAATCTGTCAACTGGACGCGCGCCCAAGCCGCCAACCGCCGCGTAGGATCGGCGGATTGGCGTGCCGACGCATAAGCCATCTCCGTGCCGACGGCATTTTGGGGTGACGTCGCTTCCATGAATCCAGGTAAGAAACCGGCTAAAGTTGAGTGCTCGGCTGCACGAGAAATCGGGCGAAGCGCCGATTCGTGTGCGTGAAATAGTGCTGGACGGCCACAGATTTTCCCATTCCGGCCGGCGCCACAACAATCGTTACGGGATACTCCGCAGCGCGCGAAAAGCGCTCGAGCAGACGTGACCGGACGGTGGTCGAATCGAAAGTCCCCTGCACATGACCTCCCGTGGCCTCGGCTTCCCGAGTACGCGTTGCGGCAAATCCTACCCTCTCGGTAGGGTCACCGCAACGCGCGGGCCGGTGGATAGATGCCGATCCTACGAGCTTGCCCTTGTGCGGGAAGGCTCCGCTCCTTCGGTATAGGCGATCGGGACGTTTATTAAACGAATGGCTCGAGTTGATCGAGGATCGCGAGCCACCCGCGTTCGTGATTATCCCGAGATTCGGTGCTCGCGAACCGCTCGTGCGTGAGAACGAGTTCGGTTTCACCGTCGACGTCGTTGAAGTCGAGGGTTAAGAGCGTCTCGTGCTCGTCGGCCGGATTGTCTTCGAGCCAGCGCCACGTCATCGAGAGACGTGCGGGCGGACGCACCTCACGATAGATTCCCGTGGCGATGTACGGCTCTCCCTCGGAATGGAACATCGTAATGCGATAGGAGCCGCCGACCCGCGGGTCCATCTCGATTTCCGATGCCCGAGTCTCGCCGGGTCCGAGAAATTTCTCCGCGATCGCCGGTGTCGTCCAGGCGGCATAGACCCGTTCGCGGGGAGCTTTGTAGCGGCGGCGCAGCACCAGGCTAGGAGGCGTCGTCGTTTGTGCTTCACTCATTGCTTCTTCCTTTGTGTGGAGGTTCATCGAGGATGTCGTCGAGACGATCGAGCACGGCATTCCAGAACCTGCGCTGCTTCTCGATCCAGTTCGAGGCTGCCGACATCCCCTCGGCTGATAGTGAGCAGTGGTGTACTCTGCCCAACACCTCGCGTTTGAGAAGCCCGGAATCCTCGAGCACGCGGACGTGCTTCGAGATTGCCGGCTGTGAGATGGAAAATCCCGAAGCAATCTCCCCGACCGTCAGCGGACCCCGAGCGAGGCGTTCGATGATTCGCCGCCGCGTCGGATCCGCAAGTGCCGAAAAGACGGCATCGAGCCGTGAACTGATAACCATAAGGTTATATAACCATAACGTTATGTGTTTATCTTGTCAAGCGCTGCCACGTCGGCGTCAGCGTGCGAGCTGTCCGTGGCTCCTCTCTAAAATCTCCGCTATCACACGCTGTGTCGCCAGTGCCTCGCTTCCGGAGACGCTCGGTTCACGCCCGCTCTCGATGGCGTCGAGAAAATCGCTGAGAACCGCACGGTGCGCGCCGTGCGGGAAATCCATCGGATCTGCGCCGCCGCCGGTGCGTTCCTCTGAAAGAACTTGCTCGACCGTGCCGTCGAGGAAGCAAACCTGCAACGCGCCGCCGACCAGCGACGCCGTGCCCAACGAACCAATGATATCGATTCGTTCCGGCCGACCGGGATAGGCGGCGGTCGTGGCTACGATCGTCCCGGGGCCACCGGCGCCGAGCCGCACGAGCGCGGTTGCATAATCTTCGCATTCCATGCGATGAAGGTTGGTGGTGATCGCTTGTGCAGCCACTACTTCACTGATGCCGACCAGCGACCGGAAGAGATCGAGGGTGTGAATTGCCTGGGTGATGAGGACGCCGCCGCCGTCGCGTGCGATCGTTCCACGTCCGGGTTCATCATAATACCCTTGGGCACGCCACCACGGAACGCTCATTGAAGCGGCTTGAATCTTGCCGAGCGCACCGGCACGCACAAGATCGTGCAGACGCATGCTGCCGGGCCGAAAGCGGTGCTGGAGCACGACGCCGAGACGGCGGTCGAAGCGCTTGGCGTCTGCTACGATGGACTCGGCGTCCTCCAGCGAACACGCGAGCGGCTTTTCGAGCAGCACGTGCTTACCAGACTCCAAGCAACGGCGCGTCAGGTCTGGATGCGTGCTGGGCGGAGTCAGAAGCAGCACCGCCTCGACGGCGGGATCCATGATCGCCTGGTCAACGTCGTTCGTCACGGGAAAGCCGAACTGCTCCGCAACGGTTCGGGTCCGCTCCGGACTCGGGCTGGCGGCCCAGTGCACCGAGACCCGATCGGCGAGATCTTGCAAACTTTTCGCGTGAGGGACAAACGCATTGCCCAGGCCGACGACGGCGAGTGAGATTCTGTGCATGCTCAACAAGACTCCGTTCGGTACCAGGGCGTGAAGACGACCTGCTGCTCCTGCAAGCGGCGCGGCTGCGCGAGAGCTATGGAGATTGAAGTGGTGGCGCAGCGATGGGTATCGAGGGGGCTCCGAGGGCGACGGATATTTCGTTGTCCATCGCTTTGAACGAGATGTCGTCGGCTGCCACGCACGTGATACGACCGGCGCGATCGAAGAAGAGATGTGTCGGTAGCGCGCTGAGCCCGAGGCCCGCAAAGACACTCCCCATCGAATCGAGGGCAATGGGGAACGTGATCTTATGACGATCGCGAAAGGCGCGGACTGGCGCTGGCGGTTCCTTATAGTCAATTCCCACCGTCACGAGGCCGTGGGGCGCGTAGTGCGCCGCTAACCGGGCGAGCCGGTCGGCCTCGCCGTCGCACGAGGGGCACCAGCTCGCAAAGAAATTGAGCCAGACGGCCGAGCCCAGCTGCTGCGCCAACCGAAACGTCTGCCCATTGCCGTCGAGGAGTTCGAGCTCGAAATCGTAGGGCGGCCCGGCGACGTCCGTGGCGAGTGGCGAGCAATACGGACCAGGTCGTGCGCCGCCTGTCGCCAGTGCTCCAAATAGAAAGCCCGCGCGTGTCAGCATCTTCTGGACTAAGCCCGCGGCGGCGCAATCTCCTTGAGCAGGTTGTCGCACCAGGAAGCGCGCGGTGTGCGACATATCGTGGCGGGGTGAAGGCAACGCGATCGCAGTTTGTGACGACGGCGGTGCTTGCCGCCCTCGTACCTGCCGGTGCGCGTGCGGCTGCGGGAGGGCACGGCATGGCACAGGCCACCAAGATTCTGGTCATTCGGCACGGGGAGAAGCCGAACGGCTCGTCGGCGCTGGGCATCACGGCGGATGGAACACCTGATCCCGAGTCGTTGATCGTGCTAGGCTGGCAACGTGCCGGCGCGCTCGTTCCGCTCTTCGATCCCGCGTCGGCACTTCCACGGCCCGGTCTCGCGGTGCCGCAAAAGCTCTACGCTTCGAGCCCCATGGCCGATGGAAGC
>DATJTD010000258.1:0-5358 GCA_035503775.1 Candidatus Acidiferrales bacterium | reverse complement strand
CAGGATCGACTCGCGATCCCTGCAGCGGTTAGGCGTTCCGGCAAGGCGTGACCGACGCCGTGCGCGACGGCGTCATCTTCTTCGCCGCGTATGCACGTTGCATTGCGTCGTCGTAGCCAATCGATGCATTCGTTCGGCTCTACGCCGAAGGTGACGACATCGCCGGCACAGAGGATCTGATCCGCTTCCGGAAGCGCGTCCAGTGCGGCGGCGTTTGCATGGATGTCAGCGATAATCAACGTGGTCATGGGCTACTCTCCTACTCGTCAAGAAGCAGGAGCCATCAGCCGCGTAGCGCGGCATTTGCAGCGGGCCCCATCGCCGGAACCGTACCTACGGAACCGTCTGCGGTGACGCAGCGTCGATGTACCGGCCACGCTTGCGTGCCGAGAACAATTCTGCATGCGGCAGATGTTTGCGAATCTCGCTATGGTCAAGCGTCAGCCACTCCGCGGCGAACACACCATCGTGCGCAATCGGCTTGTCGCGGAGCTCCGAAATCAGATCGGCGTAGAAGCAGATTTCCAATACCGGCTCAGACCAACGATCCTCGCGCCTTTCGGCGACGAAAGCGATCTCCGTCGGATTCACGTGGTAGCCCGTCTCCTCGAGAACTTCTCGGGCTGCTGCGTTCTCTAAGGTCTCTCCGAGTTGCGGCGCCCCACCCGGAAGGTTGAGCACGGATACGGCGAGCCGGGATTCTCGGACAACCAGCAATTCGTCGCCCAGCCGCAATACGGCGGCAGAAACGCGCACCCGGTAATGATCGGCGTTGTTCATGTTACGCTCCGCCGGCGAAACGGCAATGATCTAAACAAAATAGCCCCCATTCGATCCCATCTCTCGAACAGGAGCCATCAGCCGCATCGCGGCGGTTTGGGCGGTGCTCCATCGCCCGTTTTTTATGACTTCGAAGAGCTCGGCCGCGCTCCTCTCTCCCCGCCAGGAAGCCCAGGCGAAGCGTAGAAGCGAGGGCGCGGGCGGTGGAGTTCGCCCGGCAACGCAAGAATGCAGTTGCACAAGTGCCGCACGGCCAATGACTCCTGACAAAACGGTTACGTTTATTGTCAGGAGAACCGGTTGATCTTACACCCGATCGCGGTGCAAGCGGCTCAAGTGTTGACGCTCTTGCTCCTCTCACCGCTGCTCACGGGCTGTATCGCGCGTGCCGAGGCCGTTGTCGCCGGCAAGCGCGGTCCTTCAGTTTTTCAAAGCTACCGCGACATTCTCAAATTCTTCCGGAAGCAGGCGATTCGGCCGGATTCTGCGTCGTGGGTTTTTCGCACCGCGCCCTACGTTGCGTGTGCTTCGTATGCAACGATCGCAACGCTCATCCCGGTACTCACAACGTATCCCCTGCCTGGAGCCACCTTCGGCGACATTCTCGGCGGCGCGTTTCTTTTTGCGCTGGCCGGTTTTGCGACAGCGCTCGCCGGCATCGATTCGGGGTCGCAATATGCTAATATCGGTAGCAGCCGCGCAACGATGGTCGGGATTCTTGTTGAGCCGACGCTGATCTTTGTCTTTTTCTCGGTTGCTTTTATCACCGGAACCGATCTTCCGTACGCGATGAATGCCGCGCTCCGGCACTCGGCAGCCAACGTGCTTCGCCCCGCGCACGTGCTCGCGACCGCGGCATTTTTCATGATGATGCTGGTGGATACGGGCCGCATCCCGATCGAAAGTTCGTCCGCAACAATCGAGTTCGGGATGATCGACGATGCCCGTTGGTTTGAGCATTCCGGTCCCTGGATGGCCCTCTTCAAGTGGGGCTCGTCGATGAAGCAGTTCCTACTCTACACGGTGTTCGTAAACGTCTTGCTTCTCCCGATGGGCCTTTCTTCGACCGGAAGCGTTGGGTCCGTCGCCTTTGCCGTCCTTACACTCTTCGCAAAAATGCTTGCCGTGGGGGTCGTCATCGTAGCAATCGAGACGACGTTCGCGAAGCTTCGTCTCTATAAGATCACCGAATTCATCGCGACCGGCCTCCTTGTCGCGATCCTTGCTGTGTTCGCCTTCGTTGTGGGGTTTGGATGACAGTTCACCAGCTGACCGTCCCCGAAGCATTCGCTGGAACGATCGCCGCGCTGCTGCTTCTGGTCCAACTCACGCTCTTTCGCTCGGTGGTGATTTCCGAGTTCATCCGCGTGTACGCCGTTCAAGCGTGGCTGGTCGCGGCCATATGTCTTGGCGTGGGGATCACGGAAGGCGGATTGGATCTCATAGTGCTCGCGGCATTGACCTTGCTTTTCAAGGGCATCATTCTTCCGCGCTACATGCAGTCGCTCGCGCGAGGGATCTCGGCGCGTATTGAGCTTCCGGCACGAATCAACGTCCTGCTCTCATTGCTTATCGCGGGAGCACTCATCGGCATTTCCATCTTGACATCGGTGCAGCTGCCGCTGCATCAAGGCGCATTCCTACCGAAGGCCGACTTGGCTACCGCGCTCTCCATGGTATTCATCGGCTTCTTGGTGGCGATTCTCCGGCCGAATGCACTTGCACAAGTCGTGGCGTTTCTAACGCTCGAAGACGGTCTGTTTTTCGGAACCATCACGCTTGCGCCGGGGCTGCCGTTTGTGATCGGGATCCTGCTGTTGATCGATGTTCTCGTGGCCGTCGTCGTTTTCGCTGTCCTCGTTCGGGCGCTCGTCGAGCGACAAGCCGCCGCATCGGTTACCGTGTTTGAGAGACTGCAGGGATGAGCGCCCTCACCGTCGCGATCGTTGCCATCCCCATCGCTGCCGTGATTCTTTCGCTCGCGCTGCCGTCCCGTATCGGCAGTGGCCTCACGGCCATCGCCGGCGTCGCTACTGCGATCTGCATCTTTGCAGCATTGGTATCGACCGCGGATGGCCGTTCTGGACTCGATGCCCTCTCGGCGCTCTTTCTGATTCCCGTCGCGATCGTCTACGGCACCGTCGGAATCTATGGGACCTGGTACGTGCGCGCCGAATCCATCGGAGCCGACGGCGATGAGCGTTATCGCCGCGAGTTTCTCGCCTTGACGAACGCCTTTGCTTGCGCCGAGGCGGTGGTGCCGCTACTGACCAACATGGCCGGCTTATGGGTCTCACTCGAGGTGACCACGGTCTTGGCTTCGCTCCTAGTACGGCTTCAAGGTACCGAAGCCTCGCTGGAAGCCGCTTGGAAATATATTCTCATTGCATCATGCGGACTAGCGATCGGCTTGATCGGCGTTGTGGTGCTCTATGCGTCTGGGACGAGCGTGCTCGGGGCGCACTACGCGCCAAATTGGGCCACCTACATGGCGATGGCCGGCAAACTCAACGGCGACGCCCTGCGGCTCGCGTTCCTTCTGGCCCTTATCGGATTCGGGACAAAGATGGGGCTCGCACCTATGCATACGTGGCTGCCTGACGCGCACGGCGCAGGCCCGACGCCGACAAGCGCGATGCTCTCAGGCATTTTGCTTTCCGACGCGCTCTACGTTATTACGCGTTTCGCAGCGATTGCGAACTCTGCGTTCGGTCCCAGTATGACGCAACGCCTCTTCTTTATCGTCGGCCTACTCTCGCTCTTCGTGGGCGCATTCTTTCTTCTTCGTCAACGCGATATCAAACGGATGTTGGCGTATTCGAGCATCGAACACATGGGAATCGTCGCCTGCGGCCTTGCGTTCGGTACGCGCTTTGCCGTCGTTGGAGCCCTCTTGCACGTGATCAATCATTCCGCGACAAAAGCGCTGGCTTTTTTCGGGGCGGGCCGCCTGGCGGCGCGGTTCGGGACACGCGAGATCGACGGGATCTCGGGCGGCGTGGCCGTGATGCCGATCTCCGGTACGCTTTTCGCCCTGGCGGGTCTCGCACTCGCCGGCATGCCGCCTTTCGGCACCTTCCGTAGCGAGCTCATGATTTTAACGGGCGGCTTTTCAAGCAGCGCATGGCCCGTTGCGGCCGTCATGCTTGCATTATTACTCGTGGCGTTGTCCGGCCTCGTGCGTTGGACGATGGGCGTCACCGTCGGCAACATGCCCGAGGGGATGTCGCGCGGCGAGCGCGACTTGGGCGCGATCGGTTCAATGTTGTTGGTCTTCATTGTCGTACTGGGACTGGGATTGTTCATCCCGGCGCATTTAGCCGTACTACTCGAGCGCGCGTCCGATATCGTTGGAGGGCATCCGTGATCGTCGCACCGGCAAGCCTACAGACGGCAGCAGAACGCCGAATCGAAGACGGCGCACGCCTCGCGTGGGTCTTCGCCGATCCATTCGAATCCGAAACAATCCTTCATTACGTCATTGAAGAACATGGGCAGCTCCACGATCTTGCCGGCCCGCTCTATGACTCCGCGCGCTCTCTGAGCCCGCGCATTCCAGCGGCGAATTGGTACGAACGCGAGCTCTCCGAACGCTTTGATATTCGATTCGATGGCCTTCCCGCACATCGTCCGCTCACGAAAATCGTTCCTGCACGGCAACTTCTCGACGTCGAATCCTCCGAGGTCTCGGCGGTGCTGTACGGACCGGTTCGCTCGGGTATCGTAGAATCCGCAAGATGGATCGTTGAAACCGCGGGCGAGGACTTCATCGACGTCTATCCTTCGATGTTCTTTAAACACCGCGGAATTGAAGAGCGGTTCGTGAATTCTCCCATCGAACTTGCTCCTTTCATCGCCGAGCACACCTCGGGCGCGACCGCGTCGAGTCACGCCGCCGCCTTTGCCCGCGCAGCGGAACGCGCAATCGGCATCGAGGTACCCGATCGCGCGCGGGCGACTCGGGCTGTGTTGGTCGAGCTCGAGCGAATCCATCAGCACCTCGACTCCCTCGCCAAGCTCGCCGAGGACGGATCGCTCTCGGTCGGATCCGCGCAGGTCTTTGCCGCAAAGGAACGCATTCATCGGCTTCTTTGCGATGCGACAGGCAACCGGTTCGCGCGAGGCGTCATCTGCGTCGGCGGAATGCGCAGCGAAGTGCTCGATCCGCTGCGAGAGGTTTGCGCTCGCGATCTCGACCTCGCCGAACGTCACGCGCTTACTGCGGTCGATCGTTTGGTCAGAACGCAATCCTTCATGGATCGTCTAATCGGCACGGGCCGGCTCGCGCCCGACCTAGCAGCGCGATACGGAGCGGTGGGTCCCGTTGCGCGCGGCAGCGGTATCTCGAGCGACGTGCGAACTCGCGACGGGTTCCTATATACGCCGCTCGCAGGCGAAGAGGCCATCGAACACAACGGCGACGCCGTTTCACGAGCGCTTGTGCGGGTTGCCGAAATTCAGCGGTCGTTCCAGCTAGTGCGCAATGCGCTCGACGCCAATCCACCCGGGCCCCATGTCGTTCGACCACCAAAGGCCGACGGCGCCGCGATTGCTCGTGTCGAGTCGCCTCAGGGGGAA
>DATJTD010000257.1:0-9996 GCA_035503775.1 Candidatus Acidiferrales bacterium | reverse complement strand
TCGGATCGTTTACCACCGGCGCGTTCACGACCGAGACGCTATGAGTACCACGGCGGCGGCCGCGCCGGCGACGCCGCCCCACTGCAGGCGCGTGAGGCGTTCCTTGAGCACCGCACGCGCCAGGAGGACCGTCGCCGCAGGATAGAGTGCCGTGATCACCGCGACGATGATCAGCATCCCCGCTCGCGTTGCGAGGACGTAGATCACGTTTGCCGCCATGTC
Source organism: Candidatus Acidiferrales bacterium (assembly GCA_035503775.1). Lineage (GTDB taxonomy): Bacteria > Vulcanimicrobiota > Vulcanimicrobiia > Vulcanimicrobiales > Vulcanimicrobiaceae > DATJTD01. The sequence continues at coordinate 9,774 of DATJTD010000257.1, read as the reverse complement.
GACGATGCCGGCGAACAGCATCGTCGCGAGTACCTCGCGCTGCGGCCGCCGCAACTGCGCGCGTACCAGCGACCAGGCGAACATGACGAGCAACGACGTCACGCGCATCGGCACCAGAAACCACAAACCCGAGTCGTGCGTGCTGCGCGAGAGCAGCACGAAAAGGGCGCCCATTCCGAGGCCGCTCACGAGCGCGAGTTTTATCCCCGGCTCGCCCAGCGAGAAGCGTCCCGTCCGGTCGTTGGTCGAGACCAGCACCACCGCCACCAACGCGAGCGCGACCCCCGCTTGCGCAGCGAGCGTCGGACGCTCTCCAAGCCCAAGACCGACCAGAACCGGTAGCGCCGCGGCGACCACCGCCGTGATCGGCGAGACGATCCCCATGCGGCCTGTCGCCAACGCCGCGTACAGCGTGGTGATGGCGAATGCGCCGCACAGACCACAAGCCACACCGAGAATGAGATCCGCGCGCGAGAGACGACCGCCGAAGAACGGGAGCGCCGCCAACAAGACCACGAGGCCGGCGAGCTGTGAGACGATGACGACCGTTGCGGTCGAGGCTCTACGGCTTGCGGCCCCACCTAGGAAATCGGCCGCACCGTATGTCATTGCCGCGGCAAGTGCCAAAACGATCGCCACGAGTTATCGTTCGCTAGGATCGAGGGCGTCGCGCAGGCCATCGCCGAGCAAATTGAAGCCCAAGACGACCAGTGTAATGGAGAGACCGGGGAATATCAGCGCCCATGGTGCGGAGAGCCAGTAGTCGCGCGCGTCGTTGAGCATCGCTCCCCACTCCGGCGCCGGCGGCCGAGCGCCGAGCCCGAGGTACGAAAGCCCGGCGGCTTCGAGCTCCGCCGTCGCGATGCCGAGCGTCGCCTGCGCTACGAGCGGTCCGAGAATATTGGGAAGCACGTGACGCGCCAGAACCCGTGGGATGCCGACGCCGATCGCTTTTGCCGCCTCGATGTACTCCATCTGTTTGACCCCGAGCACCGAGGAGCGCGCCAGCCGCGCGTACTGCGGAATGTAGACGACGCCGACGGCGATCATCACGTTGGTGATGCTCGGGCCCAAGATCGTCGTGATGGCGATGGCGAGGATGATCGACGGAAAGGCCAGCATCACGTCCATCGCACCCATGAGGAGATTGTCGAGCGGGCGCGGGCCGTAGCCGGCGATCACGCCGATGAACGTTCCAACCGTCACCGCCAAGCCGACAGCGACAAAACCGATGCGCACCGAGATGCGCGCACCGTAGACGATCCGTGAGAAGATGTCGCGCCCGAGTTTGTCGGTCCCCATGAGATGGTGCAGGCTCGGCGGGAGTGCCTGGTCGGCGAGATTTTGCGCCAGTGGGTCAGCGCGCGCGACCAGCGGCGCGAAGATCGCCACCAGGACGATCACCGCAACCAGAGCGGCGCCGACGACGGCACCGGGCGAACGCCGTAAGCGCCGCCACACATCGGCTACTCTCAGGGGTGAACTTACACTTCCATGACCACGGGGATCACGATCGGCCGCCGCCGGGTCCGCTGATAAATCGCTTTGGAGAGACCGCTACGGATGTGCTCTTTCACCGTTGCGACGTCGCGGATTCCTTCGACCGAACAGCCGCGCAAGATGTCGCTCAGGCGCAGCTTGATGTCGTCCATGACCCGGTCGGACTCGGGAAGATAGAAGACGCCGCGTGAGATGACGTCCGGGCCCGCGACGACGCGCGCCTCCTCGGCGTCGACGGTGACGACGACCATCATGATGCCGTCGGCACTGAGGTGCTTGCGGTCGCGCAGTACCGCCTCACCGATGTCGCCGACACCCGAGCCGTCGACCATGACATTGCCCCCGTAGGTCTTCCCGATCTTCTCGACGCCTTTGGCGGTAAACTCCAGCACGTCGCCGTTTTCGATCACCAAACACCGCTCGGCTTCGACGCCGGTCTTTCGCGCGAGCTGTGCGTGCGTGACCAACATCCGGTACTCGCCGTGCACCGGGACGAAATGCTTGGGGCGAATCAAGTTGAGCATCAGCAGCAGCTCTTCTTGCGAGGCGTGCCCCGAGACGTGCGCCTGCATCGCCGAGGTGCCGTGAACGACGGTCGCGCCGAGCCGGTAGAGATTGTTGATCGTCTTGGAGACGCTCTTCTCGTTTCCCGGAATCGGCGTCGCGCTGATGACGATGGTATCGCCCGGGACGATCTTCACCTTGGGGTGGTCGCGCACCGAGAGGCGCGTGAGCGCTGACATCGGCTCGCCTTGAGAACCCGTGGTCATGACGATGACTTCGTTTGCGGGGTATTGGTCGATGTCGTCGAGACGGATGAGGTACTCGGGCGGGATTTTGAGATGGCCGAGCTCGAGTGCGATGCTGCTGACGTTCTGCAGCGAACGGCCCAGAAACGCGATGCGCCGGCCAAAGCGAATCCCTTGATCGGCGACCTGCTGAATGCGCGGCACGTTCGAAGCGAAGGAGGCGACGATGATGCGCCCCGGCGCGCGGGCAAAGATGTTGGCCAACGCCTCGCCGACGATGCGCTCCGAAGGCGTGTGTCCGGGGCGCTCGGCGTTCGTGCTGTCGGAGAGCATGCAGAGCACGCCTTCTTCTCCGATCGCCGCGAGCGTCGCGAAATCTGCGGGCTTGCTGTCGATCGGCGTCTGATCGAATTTGAAGTCGCCGGTGTGAAAGATCGTCCCGAGCGGCGTGTAGAGCGCGATCGAACAGGCGCCGGCGACGCTGTGATTGATGTGCACGAACTCCGCTTCGATGCTGCCGTAGGTCATCACATCGCCCGGCTGCACCGGGACGAACTTCACGTCGCCGAGCTTGTGGTCGCGCAGCTTGGCTTTGATGAGCGCGAGCGAGAGCGGCGTCCCGACGACCGGGACGTCGAAGTCACGCAGCAAGTACGGAATGCCGCCGATATGATCTTCGTGCCCATGCGTCACCAGCACGCAGCGAAATTTTGCTGCGCGGTCGCGCAGGTAGGTGAAGTCGTTGATCACGATGTCGACGCCGAACATCTCGTCGTCGGGAAACATCAGGCCGCAATCGACCGCCACGATATCGTCGTTGGTTTCGATCAGGGTCATGTTGCGCCCGATCTCACCGCAACCGCCCAAGGGGATGATTCGAACGTACGGCTCGTCAGGAGGCGGCGGGACGACGAGGGTGTCGACCTGGCCGTTAGGGTGTGTCACGAAGCTAAGCGCTCACAAGTCTTGCCGCACGGGCCGTATGACGCAGTGGGGGCCCGGAGGTCAAATCGTAGGAAGATGTCTTTTGCAGCCTTCGCGTTACTCGCCATCGCCACTTCTTCGGGCTGTGCGCCCCCCGCCGCGTCTCGCGCACGTCCGCCTCAGGCCAGCCCACCACCGATGCTCTCGATCGATCCCAACGACCTGTATTCGGCACAGGCACGGCGGCGCATGGTCCTCTATCTGCGCCTGCGCCTGATGGAGCTCAACGAAGCAGAGCTGGAGCGTGTGGCCAAAGTCGTACGCGGGCAGCTCTCCGTCGACGACCTCTTGCAAGACCGTTGATGCGAAGGCGCGCGCACGCCGCGCGCCAAGAACGCGGAGTGCTCTCACGCCTGCGCTTACCGCTCGACATCATCATCGCGCCCGGACGCGCCATCGCACGAATCATCGAAACCCGAGAGTGGCTCACGGCATATGCCATCGTCGTGATCCTCGGCCTGCTTTCGACCCTCTTGCTCGCGCCTGCGCTCGCACACATCGTCGTCGTTTATCACGATGCGCAACCCAGTGCCGCTGGGCAGAGCGCGAGCCAAGCGGTGCAGACCGAGCTCTACGGCGCCTACCTGGAACAGTTCTTCGAGCCGCTCTTCTTGTGGAGTTTCGGCGCCTGTATCATGTGGATCGCCAGCATGGAGCCACCCGGGCGCGTGCTGGGCCCCCTCATCTCGCTCAACGCCAACGCCGGAATCCCGGTCGCAATCGGCGGCCTCTTCCTCGCATTTGCGATCCGCGCGCACGACCCAGCCAGCTTCAAGACGGTCGGGCAGCTCTTTTTGGCACTCCCGGACAGCCTAGCGTCGCTACGCCCGCAGGCTTCGGACCGGGAGCTCGCGTTTCTCTCTTTCTGGACGATCTTCCAGGTGTGGTCGTTGATCCTGATGGGATACGGATTCGCAGCGATCGCCAAAACGGGGCTCACCCGCTCGCTCTTCCTCTCTTTTGGGATCGGCCTCTCGATCGCTCTGCTGGGCGTGCTCGCGGGATAGGAACACCGGTCTCTCCGAGGCGGAACCAAGGCTCCCTTCCCAAATGTTCTTTAAGTGGTGTTACTTGCGGGCAATGAGCGAGTATCAGGCCCGGAACGCCCGGCTTGCCCGGTGCGTCTCTCAGCATAAGATTGTAGAGTGACGGAGATGCAGAAGAGAACAGGAACTTTCCAAACGCTGGCGATCGGACTCACGGGTGCCATCATCGGGAGCTTTTCGATGATGGTCTACGCAAGTTCGCACTTCGCCAATGTGGCCGGTCCCGGCAATACGCCGCCGCTCGCCAATGCGGCGCCGCTGGAATACAGCAGCGGCGGAGACGACCAGCAGCGCATCATCAACGCGGTTCGTCGCGTCGAGCCGTCGGTCGTGGCGCTCAACGTGACGGTCAACGGGACGCAAGTCATCCCCGCCGATCCGTTCGCACAATTCTTCTTTGGGCAGCCGGGCCAGCCGCGCAGCGTCCCCTTCCACGCGCAGGCCTCCGGCTCGGGCTTCGTCTTTGAGCGCGACGGCGATAGCGGCTTCATCGTCACCAACGCGCACGTCGTCAACCCGCCGCAAGCGCAGGCCACCGTCTCCAAGATCGAAGTGGTCTTCGCCAACGGCGACCGCCGCCCGGGAACGGTCTTCGCAGCCAACCTCGGCGCCGATCTCGCGCTAGTGAAAGTCGACGGCTACGCGAAGATGCCGCCCCCGATCCCCGTCGGTGACTCGGACAAACTGCAGGCCGGCCAGTGGGCCATCGCCATCGGCGAGCCATTCGAACTCAAGCAAACCGTCACCGTCGGCGTCGTCTCGGGCTTCAACCGCGACGAGACGATCGGGAACGACAACGGGGGCGCCCAAGAGTTCAAAGGCCTCCTCCAGACTTCCGCACCGATCAACCCCGGCAACTCCGGCGGCCCGCTCATCGACATGGCCGGCGACCTGATCGGCGTGAATCAGTCGACGGCCAACCCGCAAGCCGGCGCGCAAGGAATCGGCTTCGCCATCCCGGCCAACGTCATGAAGACCACCGTCGCGCTTCTCGAGAAGACCCCGGGCGTCCACCAGGGCACGAACATGGGCTACATCGGGGCGGCGCTGCAGACCGTCACCCCCGACCTTCAGGTGCAATTGAACTATCACGGCAAGGGCGCAGCCGTCGCCCAGGTCGTCAGCGGATCGCCTGCCGATCAGGCCGGCCTCCAACCGGGCGACGTGATCTTGAAGATCAACGACAAGGACGTGAACAGCGCTGACGACGCCGTCTCGATCATCAAGAACACCAAACCCGGCGACGTGCTCAATCTCCAGGTCTGGAGCGCCGGAATCAAACGCCTCGTCTCGATCAAGACCGGGGAGCGTCCGGCCGACATCGGCGCCACCGTCCCGCAGCAGGAGCCGAACGACTCGCAGCCCTAGACCCAGGCCCCGCCAAACGGGTAGTAAAAATCCCACGCGGACTCGGCAACCTTTGTGCCGAGTCCGCGGTATTAATACGGAGAAACTCCAGCGTCGGGATTGCGGCGCACCCTCGATCGGCGATAAGTGGCAAGGTCAAAGGCCGGGACGCACCAGCGATCCGCCTGCGAATGGTCCGCGACGGTCGGATGAAGAGAGTAGAAGAGCAACATGGCAAAAGTGGTCGGCATCGACCTCGGGACGACCAATTCGGTTGTCGCCGTAATGGAGGGGCAGACTCCCACCGTCATTCCGAACTCGGAAGGCGCGCGCACGACGCCCTCGGTCGTCGCATTCACGAAGACCGGCGAACGGCTCGTCGGGCAACTGGCAAAGCGCCAAGCCGTCACCAACCCCGACCGCACGATCAAATCGATCAAGCGGTACATGGGGACCAACCACACCGTCAAGATCGACGGGAAGGAGTACACGCCGCAGGAGATCTCGGCGATGATCCTTCAAAAGCTGGTTAACGACGCTTCCAACTATCTCGGCGAACGGGTCACGCGCGCCGTAATCACGGTGCCGGCCTACTTCAACGACGCGCAGCGCCAAGCAACCAAAGACGCCGGCAAGATTGCCGGTCTCGAAGTGCTGCGCATCATCAACGAGCCGACGGCGGCGGCGCTGGCGTATGGCCTCGACAAAAAGGGCAATGAGACGATCCTGGTGTGGGACCTCGGCGGCGGTACGTTCGACGTCTCGATTCTCGACGTCGGCGACGGCGTCTTCGAGGTCAAGTCGACCAACGGCGACACCCACCTCGGCGGCGATGACTACGATCAGCGCGTCGTCGACTGGCTGGTCTCTGAATTCCGCAAGGATCAAGGAATCGATCTCACCTCCGATCGGCAAGCGATGCAGCGCCTCACCGAGGCGGCTGAAAAGGCGAAGATCGAGCTCTCGTCGATGGTGCAGACCAACATCAATTTGCCGTTCATCACCGCCGATCAGAATGGCCCCAAGCACCTCGACTACACGCTCACCCGCGCCGACTTCGAACGGATGACCAGCGACCTCACCGATCGCATGATCCAGCCGTTCCGCAGTGCGCTCTCCGACGCCAAGATCGACATCTCGAAGATCGACGAAGTCGTACTCGTCGGCGGTTCGACCCGTATGCCGGTGGTGCAGGAGCTCGTCAAGAAGCTCAGCGGCAAAGATCAGCTCAACCAGTCCGTGAATCCTGACGAAGTCGTCGCGGTCGGTGCGGCGATCCAGGCCGGCGTCCTCTCGGGCGAAGTGACCGACGTCGTCTTGCTCGACGTGACCCCGCTCTCGCTGGGTCTCGAGACGCTCGGCGGTGTCTACACGCGCCTCATCGAGCGCAACACGACGATTCCAACCAAGAAATCGCAGGTCTTCACCACCGCCGACGATGGCCAGACCTCGGTCGACATCCACGTCCTCCAGGGTGAGCGCGAGATGGCCGCCGATAACAAGACGCTCGGCCGCTTTCGCCTCGAGGGCATCCCACCGGCGCCGCGCGGTATTCCGCAAGTCGAAGTGACCTTCAACATCGATGCAAACGGCATCGTGAACGTCGGCGCAAAAGACCTCGGCACCGGCAAAGAGCAGCAGATCACGATCACGGCTTCGACCAATCTCAGCAAAGAGGAAGTCGAGCGGATGGTGCGCGATGCCGAACGCCTCGCCGCCGAAGACCACCGCAAAAAAGAAGAGGCGGAGATCCGCAACGAGGCGTCGAGCCTGATCTATTCCACCGAGAAGTCGCTCAAAGAAGTCGGCGACAAGCTCGAGGGATCCGCAAAGGCCGATGTCGAGAGCGCGCTTGCCGCACTCAAGCAAGTCAGCGAGAATGGTACCGCCGAGCAGATCAAGGCCGCGACGGAGACGCTCAAGCAGGCCTCCTACAAGATGGCCGAGACGCTCTATCAAAAGAGCGGGACGCAAGGCGGAGCGCCTGGTTCCGAGGGCGACGGTGCGGCTGCAGGTGCAGGCGCCTCCAACGGCGCGGCCGGCGAAGACGTGATCGACGCCGAGTTCAAAGAGGCGAAGTAACCCCTCATGGAGAGCGAGACACAGGCCGCCGCCGGCGCGGCGGCCTCGAATTCGGGAACGACGACCCAGGAAGCCGACGCAGAACAGCTGCTCGGCGAACTCGCCGCAGCGAAAGCACGCGCAGAGGAGGCACATCAGAAGCTCCTCTACGCGATGGCCGAAGTCGACAACGTGAAGAAACGCTCGGAGAAGCACGTCGCCGAGCGGCTCGCTTCAGGGCGCAAGATGCTCTTGAGCAAATTCCTCCCCGTCATCGACAACCTCTACCGCGCGCTCGCCTTCGAGATCGCCTCCGATCGCCTGCGCGACGGGCTGCAGGCGACCTTGCGCGGCTTCGAGGCGGCGCTGAGCAGTGAGCAGGTACGGAGCGTTACGGTACTCGGCTTGCCGTTCGATCCGCGCCTCGCCGAGGCCATCGGCACCCGCGAGACGGACGACGTCCCCGACAACACCGTCGTCGACGAGGTCCAGCGCGGCTATTTGCTCGGCGAGGATCTCTTACGGCCCGCTCAAGTGATCGTCTCCAAACGGAAAACGGAAGCTGGGTAGCGGCTGAACTACAAAGACTATTACCAAGTCCTCGGTGTCCCCAAGAATGCGGCCGAGAAAGACATCAAGTCCGCCTATCGCAAGCTTGCGCGCAAGTGGCACCCTGATGCGAATCCGACCAAGCAAAAAGAATCCGAGGAGAAGTTCAAGGAGATCCAAGAGGCCTACGAGGTCCTCGGTGACGCCGAGAAGCGCCGCAAGTACGACGCGCTCGGCAGCGATTGGCAGCGCGCGGCGACGCAGGCGGAGCAACAGCGCCGCTATCGCGAGGCGCAGGCGCAGCATCCTGGAGCCAGCACCTTCGACTTCGGAAACGCCGCCGGTGGCGCCAGCGGCTTCTCGGATTTCTTCGACATGTTCTTCTCCGGTGTCGGGCGCGGGCAGAGTCAGCGGCCCTTTTCGCAACGTGGCGGCGACCTCGAAACGTCGCTCGACCTCACCCTCAACGAGGCGTACAACGGCGGCCACAAGGCGATCACCTTGCAAGTCGACGAGCCGTGCCCGCGTTGCGGCGGGAGTGGGGTACTCAACGGAAGCATCTGTCCGCAGTGCGGAGGCACCGGTCAAGTCGTCACCAACCGGCGCCTCGAGGTGACGATCCCCAAGGGCGTTCGCGAAGGGCAGCGCATCCGTCTCGCAGGGCAGGGGGCCCCCGGAACAGGGGGCGGCCCGAGCGGCGATCTCTATCTCAACGTGCATCTGCTCGACGATCCGCGTTACCAGCGTAAAGGCGACGATCTCTACGTCGACTTGCCGGTGAACATCTACGATCTCGTGCTAGGCAGTGAAGTCAACGTGCCGACGATGTCGGGCGAGGTCACGATGAAGATTCCGCCGGGGACGCAGAGCAACAAACTCCTACGCCTCGCCGGTAAGGGAATGCCTAAGGGCAAATCGGCCGGCAACGGCGACGAATACGTTCGCCTCATCGGCCAGCTTCCCACCGATCTGACCGAACAAGAGCGTGACCTCTTCCGCCAGCTCGCGGCGCTGCGCGACGGAAAGAAGTAAGATCACCGTCGAGCTGCTCTGCAGCGTCGGTCGAAAGGAGCGTCGAGCGCGCCAGGCGCCCTTGATCGTCGAGCAGATAGATTCCGACACTGTGCACGTCGGGGACGCCGTCTTCGCCCTTGCGAGCAATAACGCCGAAAGCGGCCATGAGCGCCCGGATATCACGCGGCTTGCCGCTGGCAAAACGCCAACGGGGAGCGTGGGCGGCAAACTCTTGCGCCGCCTGCGACATCACGAACGGCGTATCGTAATCGGGATCGAGCGTGATCGTGACGTGCTTCAGCAAATCTTCACGTCCGCCCGGTACGGTACAAAAGATGCCGCGTCTCTGGCTCCGCTCGATGGTCGTACTCGCCGCCCTCCTCCTGGCGTTCGGTGCCGGGCTAGCGCGCGCCGCCGTCGTCGGGCTCGATCAACTCGCAGCCTCGCAGCTTACCCCGTCTTCCTTACCAGCCCTGCTCCCGCCAATCGACGCGCTGGGGCGTAACGGCTGGGACTGCACTCCG
>DATJTD010000256.1:0-2421 GCA_035503775.1 Candidatus Acidiferrales bacterium | reverse complement strand
ACGACGGTGCACGCGCCGCAATCGCCCTCGGCGCAGCCCTCTTTGGTGCCGGTACGTCGGAGATCTTCGCGCAAATGCATGAGCACCGTGCGGGTTGGATCGGCTTGCGAGACGACGTGGACCTCTCCGTCGAGGAGGAAGCGGACCTCTCCAGACACGTCAGCTCCCACGATAGGTGGCATAGCTCCAGGGTGAGACCAGGAGCGGAACGTGATAGTGCTCGCCCGGAGCCGAGACGCCGAAGCGAAGCACGACGCGATCGAGAAACGGCGGCGACGAATCGACGAAGCCCGCCTCCCGGAAATAGGCGCCCACAGCGAACTCGAGCTCGTAGACACCGGCGGCAAACTGCGTGCCTTCTAAAAGCGGCGCATCGGTGCGTCCGTCGCGGTTCGTAAAGACCGAGACGAGGAGTTCGCGTTCGCAGCCGAGCCGGTACAATTCGGTGGCGACACCCGCGGCCGGGCGGCCGGCAGTAGTATCGAGGACGTGCGTCGTCAAATGGGCCAAACAGGAGCCTCCCCTTGCTTGCAGGTTCTTTTCCTTTATAGACGATACGCTCAACTTTTGTCACGCGCCGCGCAGCCGCACCGCCCCATCTGTCGGGCGGCACGCACGAGGGAGGAGGGCATGCTAGCGGTGGTCGGCTTTTGAGCGAACCCTATCCCCGCGACGTCGTTGGTTACGGCGCAGCCGTACCGCACGCCAAATGGCCCGCGCAGGCGCGCATCGCCGTGCAGTTCGTGCTCAATTACGAAGAGGGAGGCGAAGCCTGCGTGCTGCATGGCGATGCCGGCTCCGAAGTCTTCCTCTCGGAGATCATCGGGGCGCAGTCCTTCCCGATGCGGCATATGAGCATGGAGTCGCTCTACGAGTACGGCAGCCGCGCCGGCTTCTGGCGCCTCTTGGCGGAGTTCCAGCGACGCAACGTTCCGCTCACCGTCTTTGGTGTCGCGATGGCCCTCGCGCGCAATCCACAGGCCGTCGCCGCGATGGTTGCCGGCGGACACGAGATTGCATCGCACGGCTGGCGCTGGATCAGCTACCAAAACGTCGACGAAACGACCGAACGCGAGCACATCGCGCTCGCCGTGCAAACGATCACCGCACTCACCGGATCGGCACCACTGGGTTGGTATACCGGGCGTGATAGCCCGAATACGCGCCGTCTCGTCGTCGAACACGGCGGATTCTTGTACGACGCGGACTCGTATGCCGATGATCTTCCGTACTGGGTCGACGTCGCCGGGCGGCCGCATTTGGTGGTTCCGTACACGCTTGACACCAACGACATGCGCTTTGCAACGGCGCAAGGATTCAATACGGGCGAACAGTTCTACCGGTATCTCTGCGATGCGTTCGACGTGCTCTATCGTGAGGGTGAGCACGCTCCCAAGATGTTGTCGATTGGGTTACACTGCCGCCTTGTGGGGCGCCCCGGGCGCTTCGGCGCTCTGCAGCGCTTCCTCGACTACGTCGCCGGACACGACCGCGTCTGGCTCTGCCGGCGTGTCGACATCGCGCGGCACTGGTACCGGACGCATCCGCCTGCGCTGCCCGCGATCAACATGATGGAGCGCGATGCGTTTACCGCGGTATTCGCCGGTATCTTCGAGCATTCGCCGTGGGTTGCGCAGCGGACGTGGGAGCAGCGTCCTTTTGCCGGCGTCGAGCAACTTCACGCCGCGATGCTGACGGTGGTGCGCGACGCCTCGCCGCCGGAGCGCCTCGCGCTCATTCGTGCGCACCCGGAACTTGCGGCCGGACGAGCGAAGCACGCCGAACTCACGGTGGACTCACAAAACGAACAAGCGAGCGCGGGCCTCGACCGCTGCTCGGAGTCGGAACTCGCACTCTTTGCCCGGCTCAACGCCGCGTACCGGGAGCGCTTCGGCTTTCCGTTCGTCCTCGCAGTCAAGGGCTTACACCGCCAGGAGATTCTCGAGAACTTGCGGCAACGGCTCGAAGGCGACCGCGAAGAAGAGTTCGCGCGCTGCCTTACGGAGATCGGGAAGATCGCACAGTTCCGGCTCGCGAGCCTCGTGCACTGACGGAGCACGGTACGTCCCCCTCGGCGACGCGCGTCCTCGAACGCTGCGACGAACTGGCGCGCTGCTCGGAATCACCAGAGCATCTGACGCGCGTCTTTGCCAGTGAGGAGCAGCGCGCGGCAACCGCGCTCGTCAGCGACTGGATGCGAGAGGCGGGGATGTCGGTGCACATCGACGCCATCGGCAATGTGATCGGGCGCTACGAAGGCGCTCGCGGCGGCCTTCCGGCGCTGCTGCTGGGTTCGCATCTCGACACCGTTCGCGACGCCGGAAAGTACGACGGGATGCTCGGCGTCGTCTGCGCCATCGAGTGCGTCGACATGCTGCGTCGCCGTGGCGTCGCTCGGCCGTTTGCACTCGAAGTTATCGG
>DATJTD010000255.1:0-12234 GCA_035503775.1 Candidatus Acidiferrales bacterium | reverse complement strand
GACCGTGTCATTCGGCAAGAACGACACACCCTCGATATCGAACGCGTCGCCCAGGCCGTCACCGTTGAAGACAAATTCCCACGAAGCAATGTTCGTGTGGGAGCTATTGTAGACTTTGACGAGCGTGTCCCCGCTGGAGTCGGCGGTTGCCACCGCAAGGTCACCATCATGCGAGACGGCGTAGACGGCATCGTAGCCGGTGGTATCGGCGCTCGTGTACGTATCGATCTCCGTCGGGCTTCCAAAGGCCCCACTCGAGAACGGATACGCTGTAATCTTGCCGGCGGTGTTATCGAAGAACACGAGTTCCTGATTGTGGCTGTTCCACGTGACGCCGGGGGTTTGGTCGAGGTCGCCGATCGCTCCACCCGCCTCGTTCGTCAAATCGAGTTCATAGCACGTGACACTGCATGTCGACGACGACGTACCGCTGATCGCCGTGGAACTCGTCGTGATGATCCCGACCTTGCCCGACTTGAACGTTACGCCGTTGCTGTTTTCCGATGACGCCGTGCCGTCGTCAGAGAATAAGGCGACGGCCTCGCCGAAGGGCGTTCCGGTTGCGTTGGTGAGCACGGTCGTCGCCCCGGCGCGGAAGCATTGGCCGCCGACGCTCGTCGGACAACCGAACGCGCGGGTGAGCGATGGGGACGTTCCCCCCGGCGCATAGACGGCCAGTTGGTCGAGCACCGTGGTGGACGTTCCGTTGTCGCCGGAGGCCGCATTTCCGACCGCCGTCGTCCCGTCGGGGCCCACCGAGAAAACCGGCGTAAACCCGACGTTGCTCTGATTACTGGTGATGCCGCTCGTCACCTCAGTGTACGTCTCTCCTGAGGTCTCGGAGAGCTCGGATGCCGGAAACTCGAGCATCGCATCCGAGTTGTTATCGAAGAAATACAGTTTGTTCGTGCTGTCGAAGCCTAACGCCGCGGGAACGAAGCTGCCGAGCGCGGAGGACGGTATCAAACCGTACTGCGTAAACGAACTCGCGCCGAGGGTAAAGACCTGAACTTCGCCGTTGGAAACGCTGGCCTCGCCGGCCACGATCAACGTCGGCACCACGGTTACCGTGAAGATGAGTTGCGACGCGGTGAGGCCATCGCTGCCGCTTGCCGGGCTCGCGGTCACGGTGATCGTGCTGCTGCCGGTGACCCCGGTTGGCGTGATTGCGAACGAATAGGGATTCTGCTCGACTGCGGAGATGGTCGCAACGGAGGTCGTTCCGGAGGTTGCGGAGAGCGTCGGACTGCCGGCTATGCTATTGCCCGAGAGCGTCGTGCCGTGCGCGTCGTTGATCGTCGTGTCGAAGGTGATGGCGCTCGTCCCGCTCAGCGTGAAGCCCGCACCGGTGCTTCCGACCGCCGACGTGCCTACCGGTGTGACGGCGATCGTCGACGGATTGGCGTCGAGCGTCACGGAGACATCGTTCACCGTGCCCTCCGTCGGGGTGAACGTGGTGATCTGCTGCGAAATGATGTTACCGGTGCCGTTGTTCGCATCGTAGGCCTGAATTTCGACTTCGTCGCTTGTCACTGGAACAGCGTACGAGAGCGAGCACGTTGTCGTACCCGAGTTCGTGGTGCAGCCGCCGGTCGTCGACGTGACATTGGCAACCAGCGGCGCGATACCGGTGCCCGTGGGTAAGAGCAGGCTGAGCTTGATCGAGCGGGTGCTTGCACTGACGTAGAGCGGACGGCGCGCCTGCGCCGACGTTTCGGCGGGCGGCGGAATTGAAATCGTGAAGATCGCGTCGGCACGTGCCGGCGCTATTGACGACCCGGGCGTGGGCGGCACATCCGGTGCACTCGTCGAGTGCGAACCGCCACTGCACGCGACGACGAGTGCCGTACCGACGACCGCACAGGCCGTAGATACCAACGCGTGTAGCTGCTTCGTCATGCCGGATCCTCCCCTGCGCACGCTGGCTAGTTCACTCCGAAGCTATACGTCGTATAGGTCAACGTCACCGAGAGCGCACTGTGTAACCCGCCGTCCGCGACGCTCAACGTACACGAGCCGGCGGAGGGCGAACCCACCGCAGTTGCGGTAAACGTCGTTCCGCTCGACGGCGATGCGGTTGCAATGGTGCTGCATCCGCTCCCGAGCGACTCCGTAAACGACTCGTCGTAGGGCGAGTTGCTAAAGCCGACCTCGGAGACCGTGAACGATCCGGAAGACCCGGTCCCGCTGGTTGCATAGAAATCGATCTCCTGACCGCTGCCGTTCGCGCCGGAGCCGGGAGTGTACACGATTGGCTGTAGGGTCGGCGTAAATGTCGCAGTACCGCTCGTCGCGCCGCTAGCGCTCGCCGTCAAAGTCGCGGGCGCAATGGCGAGACCGCCGTAGCTCAACGTGAACGTGTCCGACGACGAGGTGCTCGTAACGGAAGTCGCGGCGTTGCCCCCATTGACGGCGAGCGCCGTTCCCTCGGTGAGGCTGCTGGTGTCGCTATCGGAGATCGTCACAGAATTCGCGTACGTCCCGATGATGACGTTGTTATCCGCGTCCTTTACGGAGAGCGTGAAGCTCTGGGGAGTGCCGAATGCCGTGCCGGCCGTACCGCTCGGCAGACCCGAGATCGTAAACGACGCCGGAACCCCATCGAGCGTAACCGTGTGACTGTTGGCAGCACCGGCGACGATCGTATAGCTCGGCGAGGCCGTCGAGACGACATTGCCGCCGCCGCTCTGCGCATCGTACGTCGTGATCGTGAAGACGTCGGTCCCCGGCGGTACCTGCGGCCCCGGCACGGCGCACGGGCACGAAGAGAGCGTGAGATTGGTGGTCACGCTCGTCGTCAAGCCTCCCGGCGGCGCGTTCCCGTTGACGGTATCGAGCACGATCCGCACGGATTCAATGTTGGCCGTAATATATTCCGGACGTCTTGCAGAACTCGACGATGTCTGCGGCGGTAATTGGAACGTGAAGACTGTTGGTACGAGTACGGCCGCCGACGGCGACGGCACCGGCACGGGAGTGGAAGCTGAAGAACCGCCGGAACAACCGGCGAGCAGCGCCGCGAGCAGCACGAGAACGCAAAACCGTGCCATACCCTATGATCCTTTCCGTGGACGGGATTGAACGGTGAAGCCATTGGTTGTGACGACGATACTGGCAGTCGTTTGTTGTGCAAAGCTGTCTTCGAAGGTCGCGCTGCAGGAGCCGGCCGCGACACCCGTCACCGTGTAGGTCGCACTCGGGCCGTTCGCGCTGGTCGTCGAGATCGTCGCGGTTCCGGCACACGTGTCTTGCTCGGTGAACGTCCCCGAGTATCCCGTCTCCTGGACGAGCAGCGTACT
Organism: Candidatus Acidiferrales bacterium; assembly: GCA_035503775.1. GTDB lineage: Bacteria > Vulcanimicrobiota > Vulcanimicrobiia > Vulcanimicrobiales > Vulcanimicrobiaceae > DATJTD01. The sequence goes on along the minus strand of DATJTD010000255.1, from coordinate 8,935 downwards.
GGCGTCTGCACTACCGGTGCCGTAGACCGGCACGGTCGTAGGATTCACACTGAGCACACCCGGAGGCGGAGCCGTGGGCGATGGTGTGGGCGATGGTGTGGGCGATGGTGTGGGCGTCGGTGTAGGTGTAGGCGACGGTGTGGGGCTGGGGCTCAACGTCGGCGTGGGCGATGGAGAGGGTGATGACGCCGGAGTCGGGGATGACGAGGAAGTCGCGAACGCTGTCGGCGACGGTGAGGGAGCCGAAGTTGGCGATGAGGAGCCCGTCGGAGTCGGCGATGAAGAGCTCGTCGGAGTTGGAGATGAAGAGCCCGCCGGAGTTGGAGACGGCGTTGCGGTCGGCGCCCCCGTCGGCGTGGACGATGGCGCCGCAGTAGGTGTGGCACTCGGCATGGGCGAGGGCGTCGCAACCGGCGTGGGTGAGGCGGGAACGCCGGAGTACAAGAGGGCAAAAACGGCAGCGACGTTCGCGGTGAGCGTGAACGGATTACCGTTCGCAGCGAAGGTCAGCGAAGTCGCCGAGACCGTCGCCGGACCTTCCCAACTCATGTTCCAGGCCTGCAGCGTCGGATCGTAGTACGCGAGTTCGAAGGAACCGCCGGGGCTGACACCGTGCGGAATGGCGATGTTCACGGTCGGCCCTGCCGGGAAGACCATCGTCTGCGACGAGACGAGCAAAACGAAGGCGATCGTGCGCAACGTCTCCGATTCGTCGACCGCGTCGGCTTTGCGCGCGCGTGCCGAGGTCGTCAAGACCGGGACGCCGGGCGGTTCCGATGCTTGAACCGTTATCGCGAAGGCCGCACTGGAGGTCCCACCGCTGGTAGGCGAGGCGAAGGCCATCGTCCCCGACGGGATGAGCGACGTCGCGGGAAGCGGCAGCGAAAAGCTCGTCGTCGTGTTGACTCCGGAATCGTCCCTGGTCGCCGACGAAGGGAGGCCGGGCGGCGTCACGCTCGCCGAGCCACACTGCGCCAGGAGCGCGATCGCGACACCGGCGGCAATCACACGGCCACATAAGCCGGCAACCCTCAAAGCGAACTCATAACGCTCGTTACACTCCAGGCTCGATACCAGAAGCTTGCCAGCACGAGCGAAAAAGCTGGTGCGACGTGGTACACGATCGCACCTTTGTATTGCGTATCGGCTCGAGAGACGCAGACCTTAGCGGTCTCGCAGTCTCCTATGTCGACGCTGCTTTTCACGGCGATCGAGTCTCCTGCCCATGAGCGTACGCAGAAAGAACGCGCCGGAATTACGAGGACGGCAACGTACCGGCTACTTGGGACGTCCGTTCCACGCCCTGTATGCTGGTTCATTCCGCTGCCGACATACCCGTCGCACAAGACGCCGTGCAGGCGCTTCCGGCGGCGAGCCTCCCCGGCTGCCAACGTCTATCGCGCTGATGATTGGATCTCGCGCTCACCACGCTATGCGCTTGTCCATTCCCTCTCCTCGGAGTTCCGTGTACAATGGCTCTCTCGTATGCATTCGAACGGCTTGCAACACGCGAGACTGAATACGATTCTCAAATGAGGTGCGTAGCGTGACGAACCAATCGCCGACAGCGGTGACGCAGATTGACATCCCGACGACCGGCGTTCAGATTTCCCGCGTCGGGCTCGGGACGTGGGCGATCGGCGGATGGATGTGGGGCGGCACGGACGACGATGCCTCGATTGCGACGATCGATCGCGCACTCGAAGAGGGCATCACCCTCATCGATACGGCTCCGGCATATGGCCAGGGACATTCAGAAGAGGTCGTCGGACGCGCGCTTCGCGGAAAGCGCCGGCGCGCGGTCATCGCGACCAAAGTTGGACTCGCTTGGGACGACCGTGGCAACGTGCATCGCGATGCGTCGCGGGCTCGAATCACCGCGGAGGTCGAGGACTCGCTCCGCCGCCTGCAGACCGATTACATCGATATCTACCAAGTCCACTGGCCGGATCCCGCAACGCCGATCGAAGAGACGGCGGAGACGATGAACGGTCTGTTCCAGGCAGGCAAGATCCGCGCGATCGGCGTCAGTAATTTTTCGCCGGCACAGATGGACCAGTTTCGTGCCGTTGCGCCGTTGCACACCGTCCAACCCCCGTACAACATGTTCGAACGAGGCGCCGAAGGCGACGTCTTGCCCTACGTGATCGCACACAGGCTGACTTCGCTCACGTACGGCGCTCTCTGCCGTGGTCTCCTGAGCGGCAGCATGAGCGAAACGACCACGTTCAGCGGTGACGACCTGCGCCGCACGGATCCCAAGTTCAAGCCGCCGCTCTACGGGCACTATCTGCGCGCCGTTCGACGATTGGACGAACTCGCGCGCCAGCGATTCGGTAAGCACGTCATCCACCTGGCGATCGCGTGGACCCTCGCTCAGCCTGGAGTTGGTGCAATACTGTGGGGAGCCCGCCGCCCCGAGCAGCTCGCCGCGGTGGACGAGGTGTTCAGCCTTCACCTCGATCGAGCGACGCTCGACGACATCGAACGAATCCTCGCCGAAGAGATTCCACACCCGGTAGGACCGGAGTTCATGGCACCCCCGGAAAGCGCCGGAGCGTAAGCGATGCGCGTCGGTATCGCAGGGCTCGGCAAAATGGGAAGTGCGCTTGCGGAACACCTCCTCGGCAGCGGATGCGACGTGACGGTGTGGGACCGGACGCGCGATCGAATCGAGGCGGTCACCGCCCGCGGCGCTCATGCGGCTGCTTCGCCCGAAGCCCTCGTGCAAGGCATGGACGCGGTTATCGCGATGCTCTGGGACGACGGCGCAGCAAGGGAGATCACGCTCGCGCAGATCATTCCGAGCGCCTCGCCGCCGACGATCGTGATCGAGATGTCGACGCTCTCGCCGGGTATGTACAAAACACTGGGTGAGGCGGCCGGACGCAAAGGCCTCGGGTTTCTCGCATCTCCGGTTCTCGGAAGCGTCGATCTCGCTCGCAGCGGCAAACTCATCGCGCTGGCGAGCGGCGCCGAGGAGACGTTTACGCGCGCCAAACCGCTGCTCGAGATGCTCGCGAGCACCGTGACGTACGTCGGGCCTACGGGTTCCAGCGCCTATCTCAAGCTCGCAAACAACGCCATCATCGGTGTCGTCGCGGAGACCCTCCACGAACTTCTGAAGTTCTGCACGCGCGCCGGGATCGACGAGGGGGTCGCAATCGACTCGCTGACGGCAGCTTTCGGACGAAACGCAAGCGCGAAGGTACAACAGCTACACGCCCATGACACGGCACCCCGCTTCTCGCTCGGCGCACTGTACAAGGATTTGCAGCTCGCCCGCGACGCGGGCGTATCGATAGATGCTCCGTTGCCTTTGCTGGACGTTATCCTTCCGGCGGTACGGCGCGGCGTCGAACGCGGTCTCGCCGACCGCGATTACATCTCACTGGTGTTCACGGACGCGACCGACGAAGGACGGGTAATCCCGGAGAGAGCAAAAATCGAGTCCTAGGACCTCATTCGAAGGCTGCCGCTTCACGGCAAGAGCTGCTAACGCCGTACCTTTTGCTTCGCTTTCAACCGCACGGGCTAGGCGATGAAAGTTACAGAGAGCGCTGCGCGCGACGATTTTCTCGACAGGCTCCGGCACCAGCCGGGGAAGATGCGCCGGACCCCCAATCGGAAGAGAGCAGCGCCAATGACTGGGCCGGCAGGACCGTCGAACCGTAACGACCCGGGCACCCGCGGCGGCGTGCCATGGTGGTGGTGGATCATCGGCTACATGTGCTTTTGGAGTGCCCTGGCGCTCTGGCCGGCCAATCAGTCGCAAGTCGAGGTGCCGTACTCGACGTTCATCGCCCAAGTCCAAAGCGGAAACGTCGCCAAGATACAGGTGACGGGCGACGCCATCACCGGCACGTTCAAAAAACCGTATGCCGCGCACACGGCGTTCCGCACCGGCGTCCCAACGGCGCTGGGCACCTCACTCCAGCGACTCCTCGAAGGAAAGCAGGTTGAGGTCGACGTCTCGCCAACGGCGGCGCCGAGTTTAGCGACCTCACTCCTCGGCTGGCTTCCACTCTTGCTTTTAGCGGGTGCCGTCATCTGGATGGTCAATCGGGCGGCGGGGCGCATGGGCGGCATCGCCGGTTTCGGAAACGTCAAGACGGTAGGACGCCGCGAGCAAGAGTCCAGCGTCACATTCAATGACGTCGCCGGCGCCGCCGAAGCGAAGTCCGAACTCGAGGAGGAGGTCGATTTCCTTCGCCATCCCGAGAAATACCACGCGCTGGGTGCGCGTATCCCGCGCGGGATTCTCCTGATCGGACCTCCGGGGACAGGGAAGACGCTCCTCGCGCGCGCGGTCGCGGGAGAAGCCAAAGTTCCGTTCTTCAGCCTCAACGCGTCGGAGTTCGTGGAGATGTTCGTCGGCGTCGGCGCAAGCCGGGTGCGTGACCTCTTTCGCAAAGCTAAAGAGGCGGCACCGGCTATCGTCTTCATCGACGAGCTCGACGCGGTCGGGCGGCGCCGTGGTGCGGGTGTGGGTACGGTCAACGACGAGCGCGAGCAGACCCTCAATCAACTGCTCGGCGAGCTCGACGGATTCGACCAGCGAGCTGAAGTCATCATTCTCGCGGCGACCAATCGGCCAGACGTTCTCGATCCGGCGTTGTTGCGACCGGGCCGCTTCGACCGGCAGGTCGTCGTCGCGCTCCCCGATGCCGACGACCGTCTGCGCATCTTGCAACTCCACGCCAAAAAGCTCAAGCTGGCGCCCGACGTCGATTTGCGCGTGATCGCGCGCACCACCACGGGCCTGAGCGGAGCCGATCTGGAGAACCTCTGCAACGAAGCGGCACTCGCAGCGGCCCATCACAATCATCTGGCCGTCATGCCGTCCGATTTCGAAGAGGCGAGCGACCGGATTCGTCTGGGCAGCGCGCATCATCGGCTCGTCGACCCATCCGAACGCCGTATCGTGGCGTATCACGAATCGGGACATGCCGTCACCGCATGGTTCACCCCCGGAGCGGATCCGGTGCAAAAAGTAACGATCATTCCGCGCGGTCAAGCCCTCGGTATGACCGAGCAGATTCCGGAGATCGAACGGCGTAATCTGAGCCGCGCATATTTGCAAGCGCGTCTGGTCGTCATGCTCGGAGGCCGCGCGGCGGAAGAGCTCGCGCTCGGTAAGATCACAACCGGCGCGGAAAGCGATCTCGTGGAGGCGACCAAGCTTGCGCGGCGCATGGTCACCCGGTGGGGCATGGGCGACCTTGGCCTAGTGGCATTCAAAGTCGACGAAGAGCAGCCGTTCCTCGGGTACGAGATCGCGCAAGGCCGTGAATACGGCGATGCGACGGCCGATATCGTCGATCGCAACGTTCGAATGCTCCTCGACGGGGCACGCGACGAGGCGCGTGCGCGTCTAGCCGACCATCGCGACGCGCTCGACCGGCTCGCCGGCGAACTACTCGAGAGCGAGACGATCGGGCCTGACGCCTTGCAGAGGCTGCTCGGCTCGAACGCCGCGCCTGACGATCATGCGGTCGGCGCGAGCCGTTGAGCCTCTGCGCGTTGAGTGGAATTCTTTGAACGAACGGTCGGTCTCGCGGGGGTTACGGCGGAGGTCCGAATGGGAATACTCCCTGCTGGAGTGGAGCAGACGTTGAGGGAGTGGGCCGTTGAAGCGCACGACTTGTGTCGGCGGTTCGGGCCGTTGCTCGCAGTGGACCATCTCTCGCTGCGCATTCCGCACGGCTGCGCCTTCGGGCTGCTCGGCCCCAACGGCGCGGGCAAGAGTACGACGATCAAGATGTTGACGACGCTCTTGTCGCCGACGTCGGGGTCCGCGCGGGTTGCCGGACGCGACGTCGCCACAGAGGCTGCGCAGGTACGGCGCCGCATCGGATACGTCCCGCAGCAGCAGTCGGCCGATCCCGATCTCACCGGCTACGAAAACCTCTTGGTCTTCGCGCGTCTCTACGGAATCTTCGAGCAGCGGCGCGCGCGCATCATGCAGGCGCTCGAACTCATGGACCTCGCCGAGGCGCGCGATCGCCTGGTGCGGCACTATTCCGGCGGTATGATTCGCCGCTTGGAGATCGCGCAGTCGATGCTCAACAATCCCGACGTTCTCTTCATGGACGAGCCGACGATCGGGCTCGACCCCTCCGCCCGGCGCGTCGTTTGGGAACGCGTGGCGCGGCTGCGCGAAGCCCACGGCACGACGATCTTCCTCACCACCCACTACATGGACGAAGCGGCCCAGATGTGCACGATCGTCGCCTTCATGAATGCCGGGAAGATCGTCGATTCGGGCCCTCCGCACGCGCTGACCGCGAAGTACGGAAGCGGCGTCACGCTGGACGATCTCTTCGTTCGGCTCACCAATCAGTCACCCGCCGAACAAGAGACCCTCGCATGATCCAGCGGTCCGCACCCCGGATCGCGGCCGGCCACAACCCATTCGAGACGGCGTTCTGGAAGACGCGCATCCTCGTAACGCAGATCTCCGCGATCACCGACGCGGAGATTCAGAAGCTCAAGCATGATCCCGTGGAGCTCTTCACGCGCGTCATCCAGCCGGCACTGTGGCTCCTCCTCTTCGGCCAAGTCTTTGGGCGGCTGCGCGGTATCCCCACCGGCGGTATCCCCTACGAGAGTTACCTGGTTCCCGGGATATTGGCTCAGAGCGCGCTCTTCATCGCGATCTTCTACGGCATCTCGGCCATCTGGGAGCGTGACCTCGGCGTGCTCTACAAGTACATGATGAGCCCGGCTCCGCGCTTCGCTCTGGTGATCGGCAAAGCGATCTCAGCGGGGATTCGCGGCCTCTCCCAGGCGATCATGGTGTACATCCTGGCGACCTTGCTCGGCATTGATTTGCGGCACGACGTGCTCGCACTCATCGGCGTCGCCGGGATCATCATGGTCGGCGCCGCGATCTTCTCGACGTTCTCACTCATCGTCGCCTGCATCGTCAAGACGCGCGAACGCTTCATGGGGATCGGCCAAGTCTTGACGATGCCGCTCTTCTTTGCCAGCAGTGCGATCTATCCGGTCGCGCTGATGCCGCCGTGGCTGCGCGTCATCGCAGCGGGTAATCCGCTCACCTATCAGGTCGACGCGCTGCGCGCGCTGATGCTGCCCGGCTATCACCTGGCGTTCAGCGTGCAGGCGAACGTCGCCATTCAAGCGGGGGCACTCGTCGCGCTCATCGCCATCGCCGCGAAGATCTATCCGTCGATCCTGAACTAGGGGTGCTCCATACCAGCGCCCCGGCGTGAAGGGAAGCGCACGGGAGCTTCATACCGTCTTCGCAGCTACGTGTGAATCTAAGGGCGATAGCACACCGCTCCCCCTTCAGGTGCACGATGAGTACACTCCGCGAAGACATCTACGTCAACTGCCCTCCGGCGCAAGCCCATCTCCACATCGATGCCTTCTTCCGCGAGCACACCGCTCCGGCGCACGATCTCGCGGAGGGCAGCATCCGCCTCACCTTGCGCGTCCCACTGCGGATCCCCGGGCTCAAGACCGCCCTAACGGTGCAACGGGGAACGATCGCGACCATCAAACGCGTTCATGCCGGTCCCTCGTCGTCCGATACGCTCTCGGTTACGTGGGAAGCCCTCGGCGGCGGCCCATTCCCACGTTTTGCCGGAACGATCTCCGTGCGCGGGGACGAGGATTACGACTCGTTCCGCCTCATGCTCGAAGGAATGTATGCGCCGCCGCTGGGTGTCGCCGGAAACGCGTTTGACTCCGTCATCGGCCGCTGGCTCGCCATCGCGACGGCCCGCGATCTGCTTGGCCGCATGCGCGATTCGATCGAGACCTCGTACCGGCAGCTCGAAGCAGAGAAAGCCGCCCGCGTGCACGCAGGCCTCGCATGACAAACACAACCATCGCCGCACACGAGCCGGTCGAAGCGACGCTCGACGAACTCGACACGTACTGGCGTGCAGCCAACTACCTCGGCGCAGCGCAACTCTACCTTCGAGAGAACGCTCTGTTGCGCCGGCCGCTGGAAGCCTCCGACATCAAACCGCGCATCCTCGGGCACTGGGGGACACAACCCGGTCTCAACCTGATCTACGCCCATCTCAACCAGCTCATCACGCAGACGCAGGCAGAGATGCTGCTCATCGTCGGTCCGGGTCACGGTGCACCGGCGATTCTCGCGAACCTCTTCCTCGAAGGGACGCTTCATGCGTACCACGGCGAGCTCAGCCGCGATCGCCTCGGCCTCGAACGCTTCGTGCGCCGTTTCTCGTGGCCCGGCGGCGCCGCCAGTCACATCACAGCGGCGACGCCCGGCGCCATTCACGAGGGCGGCGAGCTCGGGTACAGTCTCAGTCACGCTTACGGCGCGGCGTTCGACCATCCCGATCTCATCGTGGCCTGCATCGTCGGCGACGGTGAGGCGGAGACCGGTCCACTGGCTGCAGCCTGGCAGTCGAACAAGTTTTTGGATCCACGCACCTGCGGCGCGGTCTTGCCGATCGTGCACCTCAACGGCATCAAGCTCTCGGGCCCGACGATTCTGGGCCGGATGGACGACGACGAGATTCGTTCGCTCTTCGTCGGCTACGGCTATGAGCCGCTCCTGGTTACTACCGAGGACGACACGGCGCCTCACCGCGCGTTGCGAGCGACCCTTCAAGCTGCGCATGCCATGATCCGCGCGATCCAGCGGCGCGCTCGCTCCGGTGAACAGATCACCTCCCCGCGCTGGCCCGTCGTCGTGCTGCGCACGCCCAAAGGGATGACGGGGCCAAAGACGTTGCACGGCCTCGCGATCGAGGCGACCTATCGCTGTCACGGTATTCCGATCGCCAACCCCGCGGGCGATCCCACCGAACTACGCGCGCTCGAGGCGTGGCTGCGCTCGTATCGCCCCGAGGAGCTCTTCGAAGAGAACGGCTCTCCGGTTCCGGCGGTGCTGCGCGCGATTCCGCCCGTCGAGCGCTGCCTCGGGCGCAGC
>DATJTD010000254.1:0-26870 GCA_035503775.1 Candidatus Acidiferrales bacterium | reverse complement strand
AGTGCCATACTGACCTTGGCCATCGTGGTGTCCTTTCGCGGAAAGTTGCTCTGCAAAAACAACCTTCGCCAAGAGCCACGATGGCCGCCCTCTACCCTATGAGGCCGGCCGCTTCATACACCACGAGTTGGGGCACGATCCACCGTAGGGCACGGCCTGAATCTCGTCAATCGCGAAAACGAGATAGCGTTTATGTTTCTTCGCCTCCTCGTTGAGGGTTTCAATAGCCTCAATCATCGAACGGCTGGGCTTCGCTCTCTTCGGCTTGAGAGTCAGCCCCCCGAGATCGTGTGGTAACTCAATCGTTGCTTCCGGCAACGCACGGACCGCCGACTCGATAGCTGCTTTGAGCCGTGCTGGCGGGGAGTCAAGCTCATGTTGCGCTCGCTCGAGGGAGCGGCGAAAGGAAGATGACAACGACTGGCGCGCCGAGCCCTCCGCCGAAAGCACGATGCCTCTCGTTTCGCGGGCCCTAGCCACCGAACGGCGTAAGAGCGTCGTTTTGCCCATGCCCCGCAAGCCAATCATAATGATCGGCTGGGCCGCGCCACGAGCTGCTGTAAGCGCGCATGCGTTTGCCGCGGCACTAATCTCGCCGTCGCGTCCAACAAGAAGGGGTGGCTCGCTCCCCGGGGCCGGTCGGAATGGATTGCCCACTGTTTGTTATTTCTGTTATTGTAGGAGTAGTGCCTGTAAACGCTTATGCCTACTGGTCTAACGCATCATTAATGGGTCTCGGCCAGGTGGCCCATACGCCGTGCTGTTATATCTGTTATTACGCCGGTTCCTTGCCGCGGCACAAACGTAGGCCTATTTCAAGCCAGCCAAAGCGTTGCTGCGGCTGCCGGCGCCGACGCTCTTCGTCGCCCGTGGTGTGGAACTCGCAATCCCAAGCCAGCCGAAGCGTTGCTAGGGATGCTAAAGCTGCGCGACCTGCCGAGCCAGCCACGTCCCCGGGAACGCCGGGGCGTGACGGCGAGCGTACGCGGTGAATACGTCTGCTCCCGTGAGCCGCGACAAGTGGATAGCCGCGTCGGCGGCGCGCCAAACGTAATCGATGCCGCGCCAAATCTCGAATGCGCGCGTTAGTCGCTCAACCGCCTTCGACGTCTCGCCGAGGTGGAGGGCGATCATGCCGAACGAGTGCGCTTCGACCGCGGTCCATCTATCGTCGTTCGCCCACAACGTATGGGGCGCAAGCGGTGGTAGTTTTTTACGATAGAGGTCGAGCAAAAGCCGAGCTTGGGACGGATTTTCGGCAGCGGTGATCTCGGCTAGGCGCAGAAGGCCCAGCCGCTCATCGCCGCGGACTTGCGACCAATTACACGCCGCAGCGAAGGATTGCGCCTGATCGAGTTCCTCGCTGGCAAAGAGACGCTCGTTCATTTCGCCTGCAAGGGAGGCACGCTCGGCAAAAATCAAGATACGCCATGGTAACGATGGCGCAACTTCGGCCGCTTTACGCAAGAGACGAAATGAAGCTAAGTGATCACCTGCTAAGGCGTGGCATCGTGCTAAATGGCGCAGCACCGTAAAGTGCATGTATTCGATGTCAGCTGTCCAGGAGAGCGCCTGTTCTCGCTCGATGAGGCGCTTTGCGAGGTCACGGCGGTAGAGGCCGTTGCACAATCCCGCGAGCACTTGCAAAATCACGCCTCGCAGCCAGGGTTCGTTCTCCGCGGCTTCGTCAAGCGCATCCCAGGCGCGCTCATACAGCGAGATTTGTTCTTTGTACTTTCCTCGAGCGCCGGCAACGATACCGAGCGTCTCGAATGACCGGGCGCGCCATTTGCCGGCGGGTGCAATCTGTAAGGCGCATTGTGCCATCGTTTGCGCCTGGCGCAGGTCATGACGCGACCACGCCACCTGACTTTCGATCACGTTGAGTTCGGTCTCGAGCGGGAGGTCGCGCGTAGAGTATATGTATGCCCGCGTTTCACTCAGAGATGAATCCGTGAGCTCGTCGTTACCTAAAAGAAAGTGGGTCAACGACAAGACAAGCGAATATTCTCCGCGCACCCCGTCGCTAGCGCCTAGGGTTGCGTCGTACGCCGCCGTCAAGCGTTCTAGCGCGTCATTGGGAGTATTGAGCCGTAGGCAACAACGCGCTGCCAGCGTCGCCCCCTCGGCCGAGGAATCGCCGTACAAAGCGTCAAGGCAAGCTCGAATCTCGGCATTGGCCCACATCGCGCGGGCATCGGAAAGTGAGGCCGGCGCAAGCGGCAGCGGCTGAAGACGCACGACCTTGGTGCTTCTGGCCAACGGGCAACCTCGCGTTTGTTAAGGAGTAGGGACGACTTCGCCAGCGGCAAAGTCGTCCCTCGCTTTATCGAACGTCGGTTGGCCGGCCTCACGCGCTGAAGTCGGTTCAGTTTCCAGCGTGACCGTCCTGCGGGGTGTAAGTTCCCGACGAGGGGACGAATGCTGAACTTTGGCCGTTGGCGCAGGCTGAGAAGGCGAAAACGGAACAAGCCAGAGCCAGAAGTGCGATCAGGCGAGACATGGAGTACCTCTTTCTTGAGAAGGCCTCCGTGCCGGCTAGTTGTGCCTCCGTGCCACAAGGGAGTTCCTATCACTAGTGTCGGCCAACCTCCGGTCACATCGTGCAGCAATTGGGCTGGAGCGTCGGTTGACGGTTCAGTTAATTTCGTGTAAAGGGCTGCCGGCCGTACGATCGTTCTGGTAGGCGTCCCGGTCCGGTACCGACGATCGCAGTTTGTTTGGTTAGTAAAACAAGCGTCCCCTCGCCCGAGGCGCAGCACTTTCTTCTTGGGGCGGGTTGATACACTGGAAGAAAGCGAGGCGTATGGCGTGCGCCACCCCCCTGGAAAGCGAACGATGCGGATCAAATATGAGGTATCAGCCGGTGGCCTCGTGCTGCGGCGGAACGGTGCGTCTTTCGACGCGCTCCTCATTGGGCGTGGGACGCCCCGCGTCTGGTCGCTGCCGAAGGGCCACGTCGAGGCCCGGGAGACCCACGAGCAGGCCGCCCTCCGGGAAGTCCGAGAGGAGACCGGCTGTTGGGCTGAGATGCTGGTCAAGCTCTCGGATATCTCCTATTGGTTCTACCTCAACGGCGCCAAGCATAAAAAGTCCGTCCACTTCTACCTCATGCGGTACCTCTCGGGGGATACGGCCAACCACGACCACGAGGTCGACGAGGCTGCCTGGTTCGAGATCAAGGCGGCCAAGAAGGCGCTCAAGTACGTGAACGAAAAGCGCCTGATCGACCTCGGCTTGGAGTACCTGGCGAAGGTCCCCCACGACCCGTTCGAACTCGTCACGGCGACGGCGCTCTCCGCGGTGGGTGAGTCGCAGACGCGTTGAACGCGCAGGCGCAAGAACGCGGCGACCGGACGTTTCAAGTCTCGCTCGACGTCTTCGCGGGTCCGCTCGATCTGCTGCTGAACCTGGTGCGCGAGCAGCAGCTGGATATCGCGACCGTTCCGCTGGCGAGTGTGGCGCAGCAGTACCTGCAGTACATCAAGCTCATGGAGGAGCTCGACGTCGAAGTCGCGGCCGAATACCTGGTGATTGCCGCGACCTTGATCTTTCTCAAGTCGAAGTCGTTGCTGCCGCCGGTGCCCAGCGAATTTCTGCCCGAAGGCGAAGAGAGTGCGGAGGAAGTCGAGGACCGCTTGCGGCGCCGGCTCATCACGTATTCGAAATATCGCGGCGCGGCCGACGAGTTGCGTGCCCGTCTGGACGCATCGTCGGCGTATTACTACCGCGATGCCGGCGATCCGGGGACCGAGGTCGTGCAGCGCTATCGCATACCGGTGGGGAAACTGGCGGCAGCGCTGCTCTCGGCGCTGCGCAGCGCAAAGCCCGAAGGGCGCACGATTACGCGGCAGCGCGTCTCGCTGGTCGCGCAGATGGACTTCGTGCTGCGTCACCTGCGCGAGCGAGGGATGCTCGAATTCTCCGAACTCTGCCGCGATCTCGACCGCAGCGCGGTCATCGTCACGTTTCTCGCGGTGCTCGAACTCATTCGTCAATCACGCATCACCTATCAGCAGGAGAGCCCGCACGACGCGCTCCGCCTGCTTCCGTATCAACCAGTGGAGATCTATGTCAATTAGCACGGATGACGAGGCGATGCAGCCCGAGCTGCTCGATACCGGCTCCCTGCAGCGCTCACTCGAAGCGCTGCTCTTCGTGGCGAGCGAAGCGCTTTCGATCGAAAAACTCGTGAAGCTCACTGGTGCATCGCACGTGGACGTCGCGCAGACGCTGGCCGATATCGCGCAAGCGTACGCGGAGCGCGGCATCGTCCTGCGTGAGATCGCCGGCGGCTATCGCTTCGCCAGCTCTCCCGCCGCGCGCGATGTCGTGGAGGCGTACCTCCTACCACCCAAGACGACGCTTTCGGCCCCCGCCCTCGAGACGCTCGCGATCGTCGCTCACCTGCAGCCGGTGACCAAAGCCGACATCGAGGCGGTGCGCGGCGTCAACGTCGACAGCGTCGTCGCGACCCTGCTCGATCGGCGCTTCATCGCCGAAGCCGGACGCCGTGAGGTGGTGGGACGGCCCATGCTCTATAAGACAACACCGGAATTCCTGGAAGCCTTCGGCTTGCGCTCGCTCGGCGAACTTCCACCCATCGATCTCGATGCCGCGGCCCCCCTGGAGCTGGCGTTGCCGATTCAGACGGGTCACGACGACAGTCCGGAGCTCACCATAGGAGAAGAGACGTCAATCAGCAGCACATGAACCGCTCACCGGAGGCCGTCTGGGAGCAAATCGCGCGCAATGAGCAGGCCGTCGCCGTCGCTCATGAACTGATCACGCCGGACGAGCAATTCAGCTTGACCGAGGACCAGCAGGCGGCCGTGGAGCGCATCATCTCCGGCTTGCGCTCCGGTTCGTTCGAGTTCTTGCTCAAGGCGCCGACGGGCTCGGGGAAGACCGAGGTCCTCTTCCGGGTCGGGGTGCACGAGGCACTGCGCACCGGCGGCTACATCTGTGTCGTCGCGCCGACGCGCGATCTGGTGCGCCAAGACTGCACCTATTTCCGCGACCGCCTCACCGCGACAGGCCTAGAAGTCGGCGAGATCCACGGCGGCATCTCGCCCAAAGAGCGGCGCACGGTCGTCGATGAGGTGCGCGCAGGCCGGCTCGCCGTGGTCGTCGGTTCGGCGATGCTGCTGGCAAGCGACGATCTCTGGCAGGTCCTCGATCGCAGCGCGCTTACGATCATCGACGACGTCAACGCTTTCGACGAGCGCGAACACCTGCGCTTGCTCGAAGACCTCGATTGTCCGCTGCTCTTCGCGACGGCGACGCCGGGAGATGTTCGGCCTTTCCTGGAGCGCACCGGCGCATACAACAACCTGGTTTCGATGCGCGCGATGCCGTTTGACGTCTTGCCGACGAAGGTGCACGAGATCGAAGGCGTCTGGGGCGAGCCTGCCGTGGAGCAGCTCGCGCGTGCAGAGCCGCTCATTCGCGACCATCTCGGTCGTGGCTCCCGCATCTTCGTGATCGCACGCACGCGCGGCGACGTTCCGAAGATCGCGCAGCGCCTGACAGCCACCTACGGCATCGAGGTGCAGCAACTGCGCGGCGATATGGCGGATACCGCCGAACAAGGGAGACGCCATCGCCGCAGCGGCATACGCGTCTTCGGGTCATCGACCCGCATCGAGAACATGCAGGCATTCCGGGCTAGCGCCCCCTCGCTCTTGGCGGCGACCAATCTCGTGGGAAGCGGCCTCGACATTCCGGCAGCCGACCTCATCGTCATCACCGATTCCGATGCGTTCGGCGAGGGGGAGATCGAGCAACTGATCGGCCGTGTGGGCCGACGTGAACGTCCTTCCGATGCGGTGCTGATCAAGAGCACGACCTTTGAGAAAAATCCCAGCCGCTCGGGGAGCGGCGGCCGAGGAAAGTCGTTCATGCCGCGCGGAATGCGAGCCAATCAACTTCGCTTTCGCAGGTGAGCACTGGCGTGTTCGATCCGGTCGCCGATCTCTACGAGCGTTATCGGACGGGCTTTTCGCCGGAGCTCTTCGCTACGCTCGAAGAGCACGGTGCACGGTCGGGGGCACGCGTGCTCGATGTCGGATGTGGGACCGCACTTGCCGGAGCCGAGCTGGTGCGCCATGGCTGTGAGCTCTTCGGCGTCGACATCTCCGAAGCGATGCTGACCTACGCGCGCCAGCGCGTCCCTGAGGGACGATTCTCGGTTGCCGCTGCGGAGTCGCTGCCCTTTGCCGACGCGAGCTTCGACGTAGCGATGGTTTCACAGGCCTTTCATTGGTTCGACCGGGTGCGCGCCACGCGGGAGATGCTGCGCGTGGTGCGGCCCGGCGGCCTCATTGCGGTCTTCTGGAAGCAGATCATGCGCGGTGACCGCGTACGGGTGATTCGCGATGAGGTCGCACGTGAGCTGGGCTTCGAGCCCTTTGAAGAACTCGTTGCGCCCGACGGCCTCGCGACCCTCGAAAGCTCGCCGCTCTGCGATCAGAAACTCTGCGTGATTCCGTGGATCGTCACGATGACCGGCCAGCAGTTTTTGGGCTACGAGCGCTCGCGCGCACGTGCTCGGAATAAATTCGCGCAGGCGCTCGATGCCTATCTGCAGCTGTTGGGCGAGCGTCTTGCGCCGCTCGAAGAGCCGCTCAACGTCTCCTACGTCCAGTATCTTTTTCTCGGGAAGCGACCGCCGCCGGTCACGAGCACCTGATGCGCATCGGCGTTCACGTCCACATCAAGGGCGGCTACGACGCGGCGGTCGCATACGCGGCACGCCTGCACTGCACGGCGATGCAGATCTTCTCCAATAATCCGCAGTCGTATCGCCGGACGCCGATCGATGCCGCCGCGCTGGCGGCGTTCGGTGCAAAGCGCGCGGCGGCGGGGCTCGACCCGTGTGTCATTCATACGCCGTATCTGATCAACTTGGCCAGCGACGACCGCAAGAAACTCCACGGTTCGATGGGGCTGCTCGAGCACGACCTCGCGGTTGCTGCGGGGGCGGGCATCGCGTACGTCAACACGCACCTCGGTTCATATGGCACGCGGCAGCGTACCGAAGCCTTTCCGTCCGTGGTTCGGGCGCTGGAACGTGTCCTAGCGGGAATTGCTCCCGGCGTGATGCTCGTTTTGGAGAACTCAGCGGGTGCGGGGCAACTCGTCGGGGGAACGATCGAGGAGTTGGGCGAGTTCGTGCGTGCGGTCGACCATCCGCAGCTCGGCGTCTGCATCGACACCGCTCACTCGTGGGCTGCCGGATACGAGATCAACTCGGCCCAGGGCGTCGAGCGCTTCATCGATTTGATTGCGCGCGAGATCGGCCTCGATCGGCTGCACGTCTTTCATTTCAACGATACGCAGATACCGCTCGGCGGTCACAAGGATCGCCACTGGCATATCGGTGAGGGAAACATCGGGTTCGAAGGCTTTCGCGCATTGGCCGCGCACCCCGAGCTGCGTGAGAAGGTCGCGATTCTCGAGACGCCGGGTGAAGAGGCCGACGACGTCCGCAATCTCCACACGATTCGCTCGATCTTCGAGGGAGTCGCCGCCTAGGAGGCTATCGGAGTTCCGCTCATGCGTACGACACACGGCCTCCCGCCTCGCTCCTTGAACTCGCACGAAATGGTCGGTGGCTCATGGAGCGCTCCATGATCGGGCACTTCGACATCGATGCGTTCTATGCCAGCGTCGCACAGTTGGATGATCCGGCGCTGCGCGGCCAACCCGTCGCCGTCGCGGGAAGCAGCCGGCGCGCCGTCGTGCTCACCGCTTCGTACGAAGCGCGCCCCTTCGGCGTGCGCTCCGCGATGCCGCTCTTTTTGGCGCGCGAACGCTGTCCGCAGCTGCTCGTCGTGCCGCCGAATTTCGAGCGCTACCGAGAACTTTCACACGCCGTTTTTACGATCTTTGCACGGGGCGCACACGCCGTCGAAGGTCTCTCGCTGGATGAGGCGTTCGTCGATTTCGGCCCAGTTGAAGCGGCGACGGCGCAAGCGCGCGCGGCGGAGATCCGGCGCCGCGTGCGTGCCGAGGTGGGCCTCGCCGTCAGCGCGGGGGTTGCCGCACAGATGATGGTGGCGAAGATCGCCTCGGATCAGGCGAAGCCCGACGGTCTGCGCTTCATCGAACCAGGGAGCGAGGCGGCGTACCTCGCGCCGATGCCGGTCGCGCGCCTCTGGGGAGTCGGACCGAAGACGCAAGCGCGGCTCGCCGCGCAGCGTATCGAGACGATCGGTCAACTCGCGCAGCTCGGCGATACGGAGCTGGCCGCACTCTTTGGCAAGATGGGGCGCGGTCTGCGCGAGCTCGCGCGCGGTAACGATACGCGCACCGTGAGCCAAGAGCGCGAGACGCGCTCGATCTCCAGCGAGCAGACCTTCGAGTACGACGTCGAGGAAGCACCGCAGCTTCGTGCGGCGGTCGAAGAGGCGGCGGACGACGTTGCGCGACGCTTACGCGCGCACGCCTTGCGTGGGGCCACCGTCGGCGTGAAGATCAAGCGCGCCGACTTCCTCGTGGTGGGACGTCAAACGACGCTCCGTGAACCGACCGACGCTGCGCCCGTCATTCGCGCTGCCGCACTGCGTTGTCTGGAACGCATCGATCTGGCCGGCCACGCCGTGCGGCTCATCGGTGTTCGCGTCGCCTCACTCACCGAAGATCTGGTCGTCCAGACCTCGCTCTTCTCGGGTTAAGGGCGCCCGAGAAGCCGCAAATACCCGCGGGGAGCGAAGTCGGAGTCGGCTTCGATACGGCGGAAGGCCTCTTCACGGACGTGTGCGCTGCTATCGCGGCGTTTGGCGAGCGCGGCCCCGAGCGCACGATAGGCTTCGTCGAGTTGCTCCGGCTTCGCGTCGGCGACGCGCCGTTTGAGCTGCTCGATCTCGTGATCGATCGTGAGGCTGAGTTCCCGGGCGACGTGCCCCTCGACGGCGCGAATGCGCGTGATGAGGGCTTCCATCTCCTCGACGGTCGGCAGCGCAGTCTTGCGCGCCGAGACGGCGCGTTCGGAGACGCGGCCGTTGCTTCCATTGTGGGAGGGCGCATCGAAATCGGGATAGACGCGAATGATCGAGGCGATCTTCTGCGGTCCCTTTGGTGATTGGAGACCCTCGGCTAGATGTGCGCCGAGAAGCCGCGCGCGTAAGACGGTGTCTTTGATGACCTTGAGATGATGAGGTGCAGCGTCCGCGGGCGGCTTACGGCCCCCGAAAAAATCGCTGGGCTGGGCGTTGGGTAATGCCAGAGCCCGGTCGAGCAAACGCTGGCGATCGCGTGGTGCCATGGTGCGCTTGCCTTCGTCTGTGGGTGCGTCCGTGCCTCGTGCGGTTGTGCCGGATAGCAAACGCTGGCGACGTACCCGTGTCGGACGCAGGATCGCCAAGCTCGCGAGGGCGCCGGTAGATCGTCGGCCGCTCACACGAATGCGATCGTGCCGAAGTCGGAGCCGACCACATCGCTCGGGTTTTGACCGAGCCAGCGAGCGACAACGGTCGCATAGACCGTCCGGAAGTCGGTTTGGAACTTGAGATCTCCCTCGTCCAAATCGGTGAGGGAGGGATGGTCGCCGTAGACAGCGCCCTTCACGCCGCCGCCGAGTACGAAGAGCGGCATGGCCGTGCCGTGATCGGTACCGTTGCTCGCGTTCTGTTGTACGCGGCGCCCGAACTCCGAGAAGGTCATCGTCAATACGCGACCGGCGAGCCCGTGTGCGTCGAGGTCTTGGTAGAAGGCGAGAAGGCCCTGCGAGAGATAGCCGAGGAGGCGATCCTGCTGCGCTCGCTGACCGGCGTGGGTGTCGAACGACCCGATCGAGACGAAGATGATCCGCGTGCCGAGGTTGGAGCCGATGATTTGGGCCGCGAGCGCCAACTGCGCGGAAAACGGGTCCGTTGGATAGGTGACCAAATGCTGGTAGCCGGCGATCTTCGAACGCAGGATATCCCCGCCGTGGTATGCATAGCGAGCGGTCTCCTCGATCATCGCAAGGTAGGGAGACTCTCCCGGCCTTGCACCGTCGAAGAGAACGCCTGCACTGCTGCGCGATGCGGTATCTTTGCCCGTATTGTAATTGAAGGTGCTCAGCGCGCCGATCGCCGGGACGTCGACGTGTTGCGCGAGCATCGCCGTCGGCACGGTATCGCCGAGCGTGACGCCCGCAAAGAGGTTGGGTGAGACACCGGCGCCGCTCGCATTCGACGGAACGACCTCGTCGAGATAGCGGCCGAGCCAGCCCGTTCCGACCGGCCGCTCCGGCGAGGCCGTCTCCCAAATCTGCGTCGCCTCGAAGTGCGAGCGATTGGGGTTAGGATAGCCGACGCCTTGTATGATCGCGAGATGGCCTTCTTTATAGAGCTCCATGAGTCCGGGCATTACGGGGTTGAGACCGATGCGATCGCTCAGCACCAAGACGCTTTGCTCGTTGACGGCGATCGTGGGACGCACGCGATGGTAGTCGTCGTCGGAGTAGGGGACGACCGTGTTGAGACCGTCGTTGCCGCCGCCCATCTGCACGACGACGAGCACATTGGACGGGTCGGCCGCCGAGCCGGGCGCGGCCAGGGCCTGGGCGCTCGCGGTGCGCAAGAACGCCGCCGGCATCGTACCGCCCAGGACGGCGATCCCCAGTGACTTCGAGATGAATGTCCGGCGGTTCGTCATGGATCGAACTTCCTTTAGTCGAGTTGGTTCGACGGCAAATTGAGTACCAGGGAGAGAAGCCCGCGAATCTTTTCTTGATAGTTTTCCGGGCCGAGTGGAACCGGTAGCGAGGCGTCCTTGGAGTCGAGGTAGTCCATGAGGGTCGCGCGCACGTCGGAGGTGACGTCGTCCTGCACGGCGCCGGCGACGACGAGCTCGAGGATCCTCGGGCCGTTGATTCCGCCGGCGGCGGCGACTAGCGAATCGGGAGTCAGCGTCGGCCACGTCTGTTCGGGCGCCGGCGCAGGCGTTGGCGCTGTCTCCATCATCGTACCGGCGAGCATCGCTGGAGGGGTAGGTGTTTTGGGTGGTGTTACGTGTACCAGTTTGTTGACCAAATTGAAGCGCGCGAGGAGTGTTGCGGTGCTGATCCAGGTTGGTCCCCCGTCCCACCCTTTGACGCTCGGCGGCGCCATCGGCTCTTGACCCATGCGCTGTAACCACGAAATCGTGTCTGGCGGAATAGTGGGGATGCCGAGGTAGCGGTAGAGTCCGATCGAGTACTCGATAGGGCTTTTCGGAATGGCGCGATAGGCGCGTGACGAGTAGAAGACGTTCGAGCGGATGATCGTCCCGACGACGCGCGCGATATCGTACCCGGAGAGGGCGTAGACTTGCGCGAGCCCTTCGGTCAGCTCGGGCTCGGGATCGGAATAGACGAAGAACTCGAGCAATTTGCGGCAGAGGAAGCGCTGATGGATCGGCTGCTCGACGATGATGTCGACGATGTCGGCCCCGTCGAAGTCACCCGTATGCCCGAGAAAGGTCTTGCCGTCGTCGTCGTGCGCGGCGGGGCGGAAGATGAAGTGCTGGTCTTTGTCCAAGGTCCAGCCGGTGAAAGCGCGAGCGGCGTTTTTGACGTCGTCTTCGGTGTAGTTGCCTAGCCCCAGCGAGAAGAGCTCCATCACTTCGCGCGCATAGTTCTCGTTCGGGTGGGCTTTGTAGTTCGCGCGGTTGTCGAGCCATACCAGCATCGCCGGATCGCGCGAGACGCTCAGTAGCAGCGTACCGAAATTACCGAGCGCCTGTGAACGGAAGAGATCGATCTGCTCGACCATGAGTGCAGCGGGCACTTTGCGGATGCTCGTAGCAAAGTGCCCATGCCAGAAGAGCGTCATCTTCTCGATGAGCGGGTGTCTCGTGCGCAGGATGCGATCGAGCCACCACATCTGCGCGGCGCGCGTCCGTGTTTTGGGATCGAAGAGCATCTGTGTATCCGGATAGTCGGGAAAATCGAGGTCCGGTTCGGCCGGATGCAACAGTCTCTCGACCGCGGCTTGCATTCCGAGGGCGGTGAAGTCGATCACCTCAGCTGGTGTCGGGCCGAAGCCCGCGCGGCGCAAGAGATGCGCGGCTTGGCGAGGACCGAAGTGACCGTCGTACGGCGCGAGCGCATCTGGGCCGAGCGAACCAGGCGGACGGAAGCCGACTTGCGGATCGGTTGAGGTGTCGAGTCTCATGGCGCCCCCGGCCTCATAGGCAGGTCGTTACGCACCCTCAACGGCGTTCAATTCGAAAAGATCGCGGCCGTCACCCGCGCGCGGGTCGGCCTCCAGGTGTGGGTCACATCCCGAACGCCCGGAAGCCCGGCGCCTCGCAGCTCTTCGAGAAGCTCCGGGGCGGCGGCGCCGCGTGTGGGGCGCCCGGAGGCGCTGATCCAGAGGCGTTCCGAGGCGCGGGTGGCGGCGCAAGCGAATGCGCGGCGTTCTTCCTCGACGTAGCGCTCGCGCGTCTTGAATTTGTACATCGCGTAGGTGAATTTCGCGGTTCGCGCGGAGCGCGCGCCTTCGCCGACGTTTTCCTTGGCGATGATTCCGAGCGACGGATAGAAGAGAAATGCGTCGGGGACATAGTAGCGCGGAAAACCCGAGGCGCGCGCGTCCACCAAGAAGACGTCTTCGAATTGGCGTCCTTTGGCAGCCTCCACCGAGAGGACGCTGACGCTGTCGGTACGGCGTGGACGAAGCGTGAGAAGGTCTTCGTCGGTTTCGGCGACGCGCTCGACGTAGTGCAGGTAGTCGTGCAGCGAGCCGAGCGGTTCGCGGGCCGTGAAGGCGGCGACGTCGTCGATGAGCCGCGCGATCAGTGCGTCGTTGAAACGTTGCGCGCCGTCGCCTTCGCTGCGCGTCGCAAGGACCGTCTCACCGACGATCAGGCGCGCGAGCTCGACCAGATCGAGTTTGCGTTCGAATGCTTCCCACCGCTCGCGCGCTGCGCGAAAGGCGACGATCCGTTCGCGTGTCTCCGCCGGCAAGTCGGCGTCGCGGTCGCCTCGGGTGACGTTGCGTCCGAGACGCAAATCGCGGTGCCGATCCCAACGCGCGCGCGCGGGGTCGCTCTCACCCCCCGGGAGTTCGAAAAGCTGCGCCTGTGGGCTGCTCGGTTCACCGCAGAGCAACGCAATGCTCGCGTCACTGAGGGCAAGCCACGGAGCTTCGAGTGTGTGCAAAAGCCAATCGTGGCGATAGGGATCAGCAACCGACCAGAGTGCCGCTAGCGCATCTTGCACGACGGGAAAATCGTAGAGGTTCGCATCACCGGCGATATCGAGTGGCACGTTGCGCGCGAGCAAGGCCTGCAGGTAGTCGCCCATGCAGCGGACGCTACGTGCGATCAACGCGATGCGCTGGGGCGCCGTGCCGCCGGCAATTGCCGCGGCGACGTTGTCGGCGACGAAGTCGGCTTCGTCTTGCACGGTCGTCGCACGGTAGAGCGAGACGGCTTGCGGAACGGCCGTTCCGTTTGCCCGGACATCGATGACGCGGCGCGCGACTTGGAGAATCGCCGGAGCGCAGCGATGCTGTCGTTCCAAGGTGAAGCGAACCGCCGCCTGGGCCAGCGTTCGCTGTCCGCGCGCGCCGGCAAAGGTGCAGGTGGACTGCGCGGCGTCCCCCGCGAGCGTCACGCCGCGCAACTCGCCGCCGTAAAGTGCCTCGAGAAAGGAGAGTTCGCCGCCGGTGAGATCTTGCGCGTCGTCGATGCATGCATAGGGATAGCGTTCCTTGACTGCGCCGGCAAGCGAAACGTCGGCGCGCAAGAGGTGCGTCCCGGCATCGAGCGCGTCCGCTGGGGTGTGGCAGCGTTGCGTGCGCAAGCGTTCGCAGTAGCGCTCGTAGAGACGAGCCAATATCTTTGCCAAGTCGATCTCGCGTTCACGCTGGCGCGCGAGCTCGGCTGCATCGACGCGCAGTGAGTCGCGGTAAGCGGCGCCGGTTCCCGTGATGAGATCGGGGCTTGCGAAGTTCGGCGGGTGCGCGTAAAACGAGGTCGTTCCGCGCAGGCAGATCGCGCGAAACTCGCCGGGATCGATCTGCGCCGATCGCAGTTTGCGAATGAGGCGGTAGGCGGCGGCGGCAAAACGTTCCGGGGTGCGCAGCCCAGCGATCTCCGGATCGATCTCGGCACTGACGAACTCTCCCCATTCCAGCGAGAAGAGCTCGGCGCCGGCCTGTTCGAAGAGATGCGCCGCACGCACGTCGTCGATCAATCCCGGCTCGGGCTCCTGATGTTCGATCGCATGCCGCACGAGCGTTTCAAACGCGATCTCGGCGAGCGTCGCCGTGCGGACGTGCGCGCGCTCGAAATCTGCCGGAAGCGCATGCGCGAGCGATTCGAGTTTTATGGCGTCGGGTGCGGCGAGCAGGACGGCCTGATCGCTCGTGAGCGAGGCTGCGATGCGTTGTGCGCGTGCCAGCAGCGCCTGCGTCTTCCCCGTTCCCGCCGGGCCGTCGATGACGATGAGAGGGCTCGCGAACGGATGCCGTGCCGCCTCGAGCTGCCGTTCGTCGGCATCGAAAGAGATCATCGTGCGAAACGCTCGGCGGCGCGCAGCGGCCGGCTCCGGCAGGCGAGACGGTAGGCGCACCAGGTGCAGGCCTCGGGGTCGTCGGTCACCGCGAAGTGTTCGATCGGGTCGTCGGAGAGGGAGCGCGCGAGTTCGATCATCTTCGCACGCGCGCGCACCAGCTCGTCGATGCCGATCGTCCCGACCGGCGCGTCGCTGCTCGACGACGGGACGGCGACCGGGACGACTTCGAGCTCGATTGGCCGGACATCCAGGGAGGCGTCCTTGAGCGGCAGCAGCACCAGGCGCGTCACCCGGTCGCCCTGCGCCGTACGCACCCAATAGTAGAAGGGCAACTGAAAGTCGATGAGCTGTGCGATCTTCTCGCGGTGCTCGCGCGCGCTCGCCGCGATGGCCCCGGTCTTGTAGTCGACGACGGTAACGTTTCCGGTGGCGTCTTCGCGATCGAGCCGATCGATGTATCCAATGAAGCGATAGCCTTCGAGTTCGAGCGCCGCCTCGGCTTCGGTACCGATGACCGTGAACGGCTGCGTGCGCGAACGTTCGACGAACCAGCGCAAATACCGGACGGCGGTCCGCTGCGCGCGCCGGCGTTGCAGTTCGTACTCGACGTTGGTCTCGAAGCCGATACGGAAGCGTTCGAAGGCGGTGTTGATCCAACCGGCGAGCCGCCGTTCGAGCTCCGCTTCGGTTGCGCTACCCGCGCGCGGCGCCTCGACGTGAAATTGCTCGAGAGCCCAGTGAAAAGCGGTGCCGTAAAATGACGCGGAGGAGCCCTTGTCTTCCACCGCGGCGCAGACATACCGGTAGTACCAGCGCCGCTCGCACTCGGCGAACATCCCCAGCGACGACGCGCTGAAATGCGTGCGCCGGCGCGGCACCGGAAGGGGAGCCTCCGGCTCGCGTCTGCGTAGGGGGACGATCTCCGCACGCGCCGTCGCGGGTGCAGCCTCGTCTGCGAGCTGCTCGAGGGTGCGCACGAGCGTTGCGGCCTCCCACGCCGCTTCGATCTCTGCCGCGCGCGCTTCGATTGCGTCTTGGGTCGCGCGTTCTTGCTCGTCGAATCGCTCGCTCAGATCAAATGCGGCAATCACGCTGCGTGCGAAGTCGGCAGCGGAGATCCCTTGGGCACGGTACGAGGAGGCGAGGGTCTCCAGACCGCGCGCAAAGCGTTGCGCCGCCAGCGCCGATTCGCGTGCAAGCGGAACGAGGTTTCGCCCGAGTGCCTCAGGCACCGCGCGACCCGCTGCCGCGACGACGACCGCCCGTCCGTCGGCGCGCGGAACGCCCGAATACGGCATGTCGAGCAGGCGCGCTGCCGTGGCGTCGTCGGGGCTTGCAGCGTAACGCGCCGCCGTACAGACGAAATCGATCAGCCTGCGGTTCATCTCCGGCCTTGATTCGCTTTGGGAGGCCGTGCGTCCTGACCGGGAAAAGGGAGCCGCATGCGAAGGATCGTCGTCGGCGTCACGGGCGCCAGTGGGAGCGTCTATGCGCTCACCGCACTGCGTGCGCTGCGCACGGTGCCCGATGTCGAGGTGCACCTCGTCCTCTCGGCGCAAGCCCCGCGCACGATCGAGCTGGAGACCGACCACAGCGCCGACGATCTCCGGCGTCTCGCCGACATCACCTACGCCGACGACGATCTCGGCGCGGCAATCTCCAGCGGCTCGTTTCTCACCGACGGGATGATCGTGATCCCGTGTTCGATGAAGAGCGCCTCTGCAATTGCGCACTCGTTCAGTTCGAATCTGCTCGTGCGCGCAGCCGACGTCTGCCTCAAAGAACGCCGCCGGCTCGTCTTGGTCGTGCGCGAGACGCCGCTGCACCTCGGGCACTTGCGCACGCTCACGCAACTCGCCGAAATCGGCGCCGTGATCCTCCCGCCGATCCCGGGGATGTACGCTCGCCCGGCGAGCGTGGACGAGATCGTGAAGCACACGGTGGGAAAAGTGCTCGACCAATTCGGTATCGACGCGCAGCTCTTCCAGCGCTGGAGGTAAGGTCACACTCCCAACTCACGCAACCTCGCATCGATGACGGGGGCGCAAGCCGCGTAGCCTGCGGCGGTTAGATGAAGTCCGTCGCGATACAAGCCTTTGCTGAGTTCTCCGCTGGGCTGCACGAAAAGCTGACTCATATCGAGATAGGATACGCTCGGCCCGAACGCAGTCTGCGCGAGCCTCGCGTTGATTGCCGCCGCCGCGGCGCGTCCCGGATCCGCGCGTTCCAGCCCACGCGGAAGGACGCCGAGCAGGACGACGTTGCACGCCGGCTGCTTTGCACGAATGGCGTCTACGCAGGCGACGATGCCTCGTGCGATCTCAGCCGGTGCCGACGGTTGCGGGATGTTGTTGGTTCCAATGAGGAGCACGATGGCGCGAGGCTCGGTACCGTCGAGCTCCCCGTTGGCAATGCGCCACAGGACGCCTTGGGTCGTATCTCCGGGGATACCGAGATTGATTGGGCGCCGGCTTTCAAAGAGCCGTCTCCAAACGCGGCGGCCCTCCGAGAGCCAACCCGCGGTGATCGAGTCGCCAATGAAGATGAGCTCCGGTTGCGTCTTGGCGACCGCGCGCAAAAAGCACCGGTGCGCCGCGCGAAAACGAGCCGTGTCACCTCCCTCGAGCGGCGCAGGCTGCCAAGGCGGGACCATTGCGAAGCGCCGCTCGGTGACCGAGCCCGTGCCGACGCGCTTGCAGAGGGCAACGACGAGGAGCACGATGGCGAGAACGCCGTAAGCCGCAAGCCGCATCTTGCGGTCTCTTTCCCAAGGCGCGGGCAACTCCATTGTCGCTTGCGTTACGAGCGGTCTCGATGAGCCTCGTCGCGTTCGACGAGTCGGTCAGCCAACCAGACATCGCTAATGCGATCGACGTTGACGGCGATCTCTGCGTGTGTGCAGACCGCAGCGCGCGCCGGCGCTGCGAGCAGGGAGGAGGCGCGTTGTTCGGCCTCGGCGATCGTGAGACGGCGCACCGCGTAGCGCGCGAGAATATCCCAGCCGAAGATCGAGGCGAGTGCGAGCGGATTTTTGCGCGCGTGGCCGAGGCGTTCGAGGAACTGTTCGAGCGACGGCAAGACGCGTGGGCGCAACGCCACGAGTCCGCCGCCGCAGTACGTCCCGTCGCGTAAGTGCGCCCACGTGTGCGGGACGTGCGGAAAACGCAGCAGATGCGTGCGCTGCTCCACGCACGAATAAACGGCGTCCGCGTGCGCCGCCTGCGCGAGGTGGGTGAACTCTTCAACCGCGGCAGGGGTGAGTATCGGCAAGTCCGACGCCGCGACGACAACGAGCTCGTCGCGCGGCAGTCCCGCCAGCCCGGAGCGCAAGCTGTCGGTGATACGCGTTCCGTCGGGGCGCCGTTCGTCCGCTTCGGCAAGCGCCGGATGCGCGCGCGCGTCTTCGGGCGCAACTACGACGATTCGTCCAATTGAAGGCGATGCGCGCAACGCTTCGATCGTACGGGCGACGAGCGCGCGCCCTGCGATTGGAACGAACGCCTTGTTGGGCGCCTCGGCGTCGAGTTCGGCGACGGCGTCGCGCGGGCCGCCCGCGAGCACGACGCAGGTGAGCGTCATCGACTGCACCTGGCGGATGTATGCGCCGTCAAGGGCGCCACGAATATCTGCGCAATCGTCTCGTCGGGGACGAGTCTGCCGGCCAGCGTGCGCGCAGCTTCTTCTGTCTCGAAGAGAGCGAACAGACACGAGCCGGAGCCCGAGAGCAATGCGCGCGCTGTGCCCGCGGCGACCATCGCGGCATGCGCTTTTGCAATGACGGGGTACGCGTCGAGAATGAGGTCGTGGAAGTCGTTGAGCAGCTGTCGCTGCAGCGCGACGAAGTCGCCTGCTTCGAGCGCTTGGAGCGCGAGCACGGTCGCGCTGGCCGCGCGTGGCCGGTTGGGAGGCCCAGCGGGGCGCGAGGCCGCGAGGCGCGCGTAGGCGTCAGCGGTGGCGACGGCGACCGTCGGCCGCACGACGACGACCCACCACGCCGGCAGACGCGCGGCCGGCGTCACCCGCTCGCCGGTACCTTCGATGACTGCCGCAGTCTGCGTAAGAAAGAAGGGGACGTCCGAGCCGAGCGACCGGGCCATCGTTACCCAATCATGCGACCGGACCGTACCCAGCTCACCGTTGCGCGTCGCGAGCAAGATGCTCGCCGCGTCACTGGAGCCGCCACCCAGGCCGCCGCCGATCGGAATGTGCTTCTCCAGCCGGACGTGCCAAGACGCCGCTACGCCGGCTGTCCGTAGCGCGCGGGTGACGAGGTTGTCATCCTCGAGCCCGGGGACGTTCGTCTCCACGCGTGTCTGCGCCGCCGCTTCGAGCTCGATCCGGTCGAAGATGCCCACCGGTGCCAGGAGGCTGCGAATCTCGTGGTAGCCGTCGGGGCGGCGCGCCAAAATCTCCAGCGTGATATTGATTTTCGCCGGGGCAAAAAGGGTAGGCATCGCACGTGGAATCCGTGCCGGGCGACCAAACTCCCCTGCCGAGTGACCCGGAGAGAATGAGATCGGGTCCCGGTGACGCGAAGCGTCCGGGGCCGATGTTCGCAAGCTACGACGCTCAGCACAACGAGTTCTGCGCCTACGTGCTCTCAGAGGCGGAGACGCCGTTTGGGTTGACGCTCGGGAACTACAAGACGTACTGTTCCTGCACGCCCAAGGGAGGTATCCGCGGCCTGTGGGACGCCGACACCGACCAGATCATCTTCGGCGCACACCAGATCGCCTACCGGCTGCGCGACAGCAAGAAGACGCTCTTCCCCTACCAGATCACGCGGAACTTCACGTTTCTGCCGTATGCGCAAATCTCCGAATTCGCCCTCGACGATCGCGTGCACGTCACCGAGTGCTTCTTCGTGCCGCATGGGCCCAAGCACGACCGCGCCGTCGCCTTCGTCGTCGACGTCACGCTGTACAATGCCGGACGCGCTCCGGTCGAAGTCGCCGTCTTCCCGTGGGCGCTGCTCATCGGTCAGCGCTTCTACGGTGAGCCTGAGACCGAAGTGCATGCGGCGGTAGCCGCTCCGCATATTCGCGCGATCAATCGCCAGACGCAGGCGGCACGTTGGTGGGGTTCGTCTCGCGAGCCGTATGGGATCTCGATCGCCCTGCGCGAGCAAGTCTTGCTGCAAGCGATGAAGCGCGGTTCGCTGCGCGCCGACGAGAGCTTAGCCGAAGTGACGCCGGCGCTCGCCGAGGCCGCGAGCCGGCGCATCTTCGGCGCCTTCGAATACCGGATCAACGTCGCGCCGGGCGCACGGGAGAACCTTCGTCTCGCGGTCGTCTTCGACCGGCGTGGTGAGACGGAGGCACGGCGCACCTTCGACGATCTCCTCAGCGACGATCGCGCCTTGCACGAGACGCAGCGCTACTATGCCACGATGCTCTCGGACGCGCGCTTCATGACGCCGTCGCCGGTGGTGAGCCGCGGCGTCGTCTGGGCGAAGTGCAACATGTTGCGAATCATCAAGGAATATCCGCAAGGCTGGGGCTCGACCAACTCGCCGCCCTCCGACATCCTGGTCTCGCGCGACACGTCGTGGTTCGTCCACGGCTTCGACTATTTCTTGCCCCAGTTCAGCCGCGACGCCATCGAAGTCTTCAATCGGTTCGTCGAAGACTCGGGTCAGGTGGTCGAATACGTGCGGGGCGTCAATGGCTTCCGGACGTCGTACGATCTCAACATCAACGACGACACGCCGCTGCATCTGATCGCGATCCTGCACCACTACAACGCAACCCTCGACGACGCGTGGGTGCGCAGCATCTTGCCGCTCATCATCAAGATCACCGACTATCTGCTGACGCAGCGCGATGGCAACGGGCTGATCTTCTGCAAAGCCAAAGGCGTCGACATGTACGGGATCTCCTCGTGGCGCAACATCATCCCGTACTACACCCTCGACGGTGCGGTGACCGAGATCAACGCCGAAGCGGTCTTTGCGTTGGAAGCAGCCGCCATGCTCTGCGCCGTCGCCGGCGACACCGCACACTGGAAGCTCTATGCCGACGAGGCTTCGTCGCTGCGCGAGCGGATGATGCAGCGTCTCTTCAACAACGACACGGGCGGGTTCGTCTTGAACTACGACCAGGAGGGGAATTTTCAAGACAACTTTACCGCTGACGAGGTCTTCCCGGTCCTCTTCGATGTCTGCGGCCCGGCTGAGCGCAAAGCGATCTTGCGCCGTCTGAGCGAGGAGGACTTCACGACGGCAGTTGGTTTGCGCACGATCTCGACCGCCGACTCCTGGTACTTCCCTTCGCACGGTTTTGGTTTGCTGGGCGGCGTCTGGCCCGATCTCACGCTGTGGTTTGCCGTTGCGCTGGCGCGAAACGGCTTCCGCGAGGAGGCGGCCCGGTGGCTGGTGGCGATTTACGCTGCGATGGAAGAAGGAGCGGCGCGCAATACGGTGCCCGGACAATTCGCCGAGTGGTTCGACGGCGGTTCGTTGACCAATCGCGGGATGTACATGTCGCCGTGGACGGGAGCGAAATACTTGTGGGCCGTTGCAGAAACCGTCTGCGGGCTCGACGGCTATCGCACCAGCGGCCGTCCGCACCTTTCGCCCATCGTTCCCAACGGCTGGCGGTGGACCGCGGGCGTGCGCGTGCGCTGGGGCGCCGGACGTTGCACCTACGTGATCGACACGGTGCGCAAACTGATCTTCGGCGATATGCGCGAGGCTTCGGCGGAAGAGCCGTATCGCTGCGTCTACGCGGGTACCGACGTGAGCGACGAAGCGACGACGTCGCCCATCGAAGTCGCCGCCATCGTCTTCGAAGAGGAGAATGGCGCGATTCGCGCTTTCTTGTGCAACCTCGATGACGCCGAGCGCATGGTCTCGCTCGAGTTTCGCGGTGCGATGATCCACCGGCGTGTTGCTGCGGGCGAACTCCTCGAAGTGACGTTGGGCGGCCAACCGACGATCCGCGAAGCGACGCCGGCGACGCCGGACTTGGGCGCCGCACGCCTCTTGACCGTCGCAGGCGGCGTCTCGTAAGTGGGGCCACGGGCCGATCTCTCGTTCGTCCTCATTCTAGCGGCCTCGGTACTGCTGGTGGCGATTTATATTGGAAATACCATGGGTGACCGGGTTTTGGGACAAGTCGCCGCACGCACGGAGGTCGCTCCCACCCCTCTGGTCACCCCGGTCGTCGAGGTCAAGGATATCCAAAGCGCCCTAGGGTGGAAGAAGATCCAGGTCATCAGCGTCGCGACGGACCCCGCCTTTCCGGACCCGCGCGTCACCCCGATTCCCCCGGTGACGCCGCGACCGGCGCCGCCGCAGCAGCAGGGGACGGCTGCGGGTACGATTTCGGTCCCTCCGACGCCGTCGCCGGCGGGCTACACCTCGCCGCCGCTGCCGCTCCCTATCGCGACCCACGCGCCGGGCGAGACCGATACCGAACCACCGGCCGATTCGCCCACTCCTTAGGCCATCTGTCCTAAGTCGGGTGGTGCTTTTCTAAGAATTCGATGAGAGGCTGGACTGTGTGGTAACCGAACCGCACGGACAGATCGGGTGCGAGGCCCAGCTTTTTGCTGTCCTGATCTCGGGTCTCATGACGACTTGGAGTGAGTCTTACTAGGGGGGCGTAATGAAATCGATCTCTCGAGCTATCCTTTGTTGTCTTATCGTCTTTGCAATCGCCGCTTGCGGGGGCGGCCAAGACGGCGGAGTTACTACTCAATCACCTGCGGGGGCTCCGCTTCTTCCCGATCACACGTGCCATTGGTACAATCATCACAATTTGACGCCGCCGGCGAGTTGTGGCTCGCCTTCGCCCAGCGCCACACCGACGGTCAGTGCGTCGCCGACCGCGACCCCGTCCCCGGTGAAGACGCCGACGAAGGCGCCGACCAGCGTACCGACCGTCTCCCCGACGGCCACCGCAACCGCGACGGCAACGTCGACGGGGGTCTCGGTGAGCTGCACCCCGCCTTCGGTGACCGGGCCGACGAAGGACGCCACGGCGACGATCACGTTCTATGGCTGGCCGGACAACTCGCCGCCCTCGAACCAAATCGCCTATCCCGCCTCGTCGTATCCAACGGTTCATGACGTCGCGAGCGGGAGCGGGACGTTCTGCGACCCGACCAGCTTTGCGACCGAGCCGACCGATCAGACCCTCGTCCCCATCGGCACGCGAATTTACGTGAACTTCTTGCAGAAGTATTTCGTGCTGGAAGACGAGTGTCTGCCGTCGGGACCGTCATTTGGCGGCGGCAGTAACGGATGCTACGGCGTCTGGTTCGATCTGTGGGTCGGGGGCTCGGCCGCCGACAATGCCAACGCCGTGGTGAACTGTGAAGATAGCCTTACCCCCAACGGCACCAGTACGGTCGTCATCAACCCACCAAGTAATCTGCCCGTACCTGCGCCGGGGCCGCTCTTCACCGCGGCGCCGACCAAGGGGGAGTACATCTGCAATGGGGTGACCTCCAAGAGCGGGACGTACTAGCGACGGCGCCGCTCTGAATCCCCGCCGACCGTTCTTGGTGTCTCTATTTACCAGCCCTGGTACGATGGAGACACCATGAACGGTTCGACGGAGAAGAAGACCGGCACCCTGACGGTCAAGCGCGGCTTAGCACAGATGCTCAAGGGTGGCGTCATCATGGACGTGGTCACCCCCGAACACGCGGTTATCGCCCAAGAGGCGGGAGCGGTCGCCGTAATGGCGCTCGAGCGCATTCCCGCCGACATCCGCGCCGCCGGCGGCGTTGCGCGCATGAGCGACCTCGGGCTGGTCGAGCGCATCATGGATGCCGTGACGATCCCGGTCATGGCGAAGGTGCGCATCGGGCACATCGGCGAGGCCCGTTGCCTCGAACAGCTCGGCATCGACTTCATCGACGAATCCGAAGTGCTCACCCCCGCCGACGACAAGTACCACTTGAACAAGCACGACTACCAAGTGCCGTTCGTCTGCGGCGCGCGCGATCTCGGTGAGGCGCTACGGCGTATCACCGAGGGGGCCGCGATGATCCGCAGCAAGGGCGAAGCGGGGAGTGGAAATATCGTCGAGGCGGTTCGCCACATGCGCGCGATCCGCGACGGCATCGCCGAGCTTGCTCACGCGCCCGAGGAAGAGTTGGTCGCACGCGCGCGCGATCTCGGAGCTTCGTACGATCTCGTCCGTGAGGTCGCGCGCCTCGGCAGCCTCCCGGTCGTGCTCTTCTGCGCAGGCGGGGTCTCGACGCCGGCCGACGCCGCGTTGATGATGTCGCTTGGCGCGCAAGGGATCTTCGTCGGCAGCGGTATCTTCAAATCCAAAAACCCGGCCGCGTTTGCGCGTGCGATCGTCGACGCGACCACCCATTGGGACGATCCCGCCGCCGTCGTCGAAGCCCACAAATTGATCGCGGGCTCCGAGGCGATGACGGGGCTCGATCTTCGTCAAATTTCGCCGGACGAGTTGCTCGCGAGCCGCGGCAACTAAGAAGGTACCGTAGGCATGGCATCGCGGCACACCGTCGGCGTGCTTGCGCTGCAGGGTGACGTCGTCGAACACCTTACGACGCTCGAACGTTGCGGCTGCACGGCACTTCCCGTGAAAGGTCGCAACGATCTCGCGTCGGTCGATGCACTCATCATTCCGGGGGGTGAGTCGACGACCGTCATTCGCTTGCTGGAGCGTTTCAGCTTGAGCACGCCGATCGCGGAGCGTGCGCGCAGGGGGATGCCGGTGTGGGGGACGTGCATGGGGATGATCGTCGCCGCGCACGACGTCGCGGGCTTGGAGCAGCGGACGCTCGATCTCATCGATATCACCGTGCGGCGCAATGCCTTCGGCCGGCAGATCGCCTCCGCCGAGGTGCCGCTAACGGTCCCCGCACTCGGCGAGCAACCGTTTCCGGCGATCTTCATCCGAGCGCCATGGATCGAGCGCGCCGGTCCGGGCGTCGATGTGCTCGCGAGCTACGACGGCCACGGCGTCTTCGTGCGCGAGCGCAACGTGATTGCAACCTCGTTCCATCCCGAGTTGACCCACGACGCGCGCCTCCACGAGTACTTCATCGGAATGATCCCGCCGAATTCTCCGTAGGTTTGCGGGGAAGCGCGCGGGGTGCGGCGTACCTTCACCGCGACGATGCCACCGCAAGCGCAGTCCCAGGTGCCGCCGGTACATGTCGTCCTGAGCGACGTGGTGGCGCAGCTTGCCATCGTGGCTCACGCCTACCTCGAGCCGCAGCCGGAGGGGGCGGAACCCGATTTTGCGTCTGCCGAAGTTGCAATCGACGTTGCGGGGCAGACATTCGAACGGATTCAAGCGAGGTTACCCAGCGAGGAGCGGTCAGCCCTTGCGAGGATGCTGACCGAACTGCGAATGACGTTTGTACGAAAGCGAGGATGAGGGTGACCGACGTCCTCGTTTTAAATTTCACCTATGAAGCGCTGAATATCACGAGCTTCCAGCGCGCGGTGAAACTGATCTTCTCGGGCAAAGCCGAGGTGGTACACGGCCGCGAGCGGCTGCTGGTTTCGCCGACGTTCGAGATGCGGATGCCTTCGATCATCCGCATGCTCTACTACATCCGCCGGCCGAGCCAAAAAGTCGCGCTCACCAAGAAAAACATCCTCCTGCGCGACGACTACACGTGTCAGTATTGCGGTTTGCGCGGCGAGCGGCTCATGACCGTCGACCACGTGATCCCGCGCAGTAAGGGCGGTCCCTCCACCTGGGAGAATCTCGTCTGCGCCTGCATGCGGTGCAATAACCGCAAGAACAACCGTACGCCCGAGCACGCGAACATGGCGATGCGCCGCAAGCCCCGCACGCCCAAATACATCCCGTGGATTCGGGTCAAACGCAACACCCTTCCGGGCGAGTGGCACAAATTTTTGTTCCTCTACAACGTCTCCATCGAAGAGAAGGTCGAAGAGCCGTAGCAGCCACACGGAGTTCGGCGACCGACGCGGAATTGGCGGCTCGTGGATCAGGCCCGGACGCCCTACTTCGACGCCCTGCGCGACTATGTGGATTCAGGCGTCATCCCATTTCACACGCCGGGCCACATGCAGGGCCGCGGGATGGACCGGGCGCTGCGCGAGTTCTTGGGCGATAACGTTCTCTCAATCGATCTGACGCAGCAGCGCGGCCTCGACGACCTGCTGCAGCCGACCGAGGCGATCGCCGAGGCGCAGGCGCTCGCCGCCGAGGCGTACGGCGCCGACAACTCCTTCTTCTTGATCAACGGGTCAACCAGCGGCAACCAGATCATGATGATGACCGCGGTGAACCCGGGCGAGAAGATCGCGCTCCCGCGCAATGCGCACAAGAGTGCAATGGGCGGCCTCATCATGAGCGGCGCTCATCCGATCTGGATGCAGCCGGAAGTCGACGAAACGCTGCACATGGATCACACGGTGACGCCCGCGACCGTGCGCGCAACGCTCGACGCTCATCCCGATCTGCGCGCCGTCTATCTCGTGAGCCCGACGTACTATGGCGTTGCCGCCGACCTCGAGGCGATTGCGGCGATCGCGCACGAACGCGACGTCCCGCTGCTCGTCGACGAAGCGTGGGGCCCGCATTTTCGCTTCCATCCGGCGCTTCCGCTCGACGCCATCTCCGCAGGTGCCGATCTCGCCATCAATTCCACGCACAAGATGCTCGCGAGCCTCTCGCAGACGGCGATGCTGCACCAGCAAGGGATGCGTATCAAACTCGACCGGCTCAAGGCGGTCGTGAAATTGTTCCTCTCTACTTCACCCAACCTGGTGCTCGTCGCCTCGCTGGACGTCGCGCGCAAGCAGATGGCGACCGAAGGTGCGGCCTTGCTCTCACGCACGATCGAGCTCGCGAACGATACGCGACGCCAGCTGAACGCGATTCCGGGGATATACTGCTTCGGCGGTGAGATCGAGGGAAGGCCCGGCGTTTTCGATCTCGATCCGACCAAGATCACCATTACCGTCAAAGACCTCGGTTACACCGGGTACGAAGCCGAAGAGATTCTCCGGCGGCGTTACAACGTGCAGCTGGAACTCGCCGATCTTTTCAACTGCCTCGCGCTCTTCACCATCGGGACGACTCAGGAGTCGGCCGATCGTCTCGTCTACGGTGTCAGAGAACTTGCACGGGAGGATCGGCCGATCGACGTCTTCTCGCCCTCGGGTGTGCTGGAACGGCGCATGAAGACCGGAACGTACAACCTGCCCAAACAGCCTCCCGTCCGCATGAATCCGCGCGACGCGTTTCTCTCCTCGACGGAGTTCACCGATTTTCGCGCTAGCGCGGGTAGTATTTGTGCGGAGGTTATCACCCCGTACCCGCCGGGTATA
Source organism: Candidatus Acidiferrales bacterium (assembly GCA_035503775.1). Lineage (GTDB taxonomy): Bacteria > Vulcanimicrobiota > Vulcanimicrobiia > Vulcanimicrobiales > Vulcanimicrobiaceae > DATJTD01. The sequence continues at coordinate 81 of DATJTD010000254.1, read as the reverse complement.
CCAGTGATATCACCCGGTGAGGAGATCACGCAGGAGATCATTGATTACTTACGGCTCGAATTGCGCGCCGGCGTTCGCATG
>DATJTD010000253.1:0-11171 GCA_035503775.1 Candidatus Acidiferrales bacterium | reverse complement strand
GGATGCGGCTGCCCTCGGGCAGCTGCTATTCTGGTCGAGCACGTACGTCGGAAGCCCTTCGGAATCCGGGGTCTGCCCACTCGAATTGAGTCTTCCCGGTTTCGAGAGCACGCTTCTCCCCGCGTACGCTCTTAGGAGGTGCACATCGTGAATTGCCGCGTCCTTGCACTACTCACCATCGCCTTACTCCTCGCCGGATGTGGCAGCAGGTCGCTCACGCCGAGCGCGCCCGCACCGGGCGGTGTGATCTCGTCCTCCTCCGCGCGCTCGCTCCCGGCGGCCAACGCGAGCGCGAACACGCAGGGAATTCAGAACCCCGATTTTCAAGCCTTTCTTCGTACGAAGACGATTCATCACGACTCGGATGGCAGAAGCTGGGTCTACGCATGCGCCGAGCCCGCGCCGGGACACGCGTCCTGTTTTGCGGAGATCGACCTTACGAGCGGTACGGTGCGCCGGCAGGCCGGCCAATTCAGCGGCGGTGGAAAGACCCCGTTCTCGTTTACCATGGGAGCCGGCGACATTCAAGGAGCCTACGGGCTACCGAGCGCGACAAACGGTAGCGGCGAGACCGTCGCCATCGTCGACGGGGGCTACTGGCCGAACGAAGCGTCGGACTTAAGCGTGTATCGTACGTATTACGGGCTTGGTACGGCGAATTTCGCCGAATACAATCAAACCGGTGGCACGAAACTGCCGGCCGAAGATAAGAGTTGGGCGACGGAGGACGATCTCGACTCCGAGATGGTCTCGGCGGCCTGCCCGAAGTGCAAAATCGTGGTCGTTGTAGCGAACGGGTCAGATGCCGCTGATGAGGCCGCCGCCACCGAGGAGGCGTACAAACTCGGCGCCGACGCGATCAGCAACAGCTATGGGTACTTTCCTGAGAGCACCCTCGTCCCGGCGTATCAGTCGGATTACTGCCATACCGGCGTCGCCATCGTCGCGGCTTCCGGTGACAGCGGCTACCCGGAGGTGCCGTTTCCCGCGGACTTGTCGTGTGTAACGGCCGTCGGGGGCACCGTGCTCAGCGGCAGCGGCGGAGCGGTGCCTTCGGGCTCGGCAAGTCATTACTTTGAGACCGCGTGGCCCAGCACGGGCAGCGGGTGCAGCACGTCCGTCACGCGACCGTCGTGGCAATCACCGAACCTCGGATGCGGAAACTTCCGCGCCTCGCCGGACGTCTCGGCAATCGCCACATTCGCCGCCGTCTATACGACCTTCCAAAACGGAGGCTGGATTAGTGGTTCGGGGACGAGTGTCGCCGCGCCGATCATCGCCGCTACGTACGCGTTGGCGGGAGACACGAGTGCGATTAGCGACGGCTCGACGCCCTACATGCGCCCGATGCATCTTCATAATGTCGTCGAGGGCGTCAACGGCACGTGCTCGGTCACTCCACTTTGCACGGCGGGACCGGGTTGGAACGGGCCCTCCGGTCTAGGCTCTCCGGCCGGAATCGCCGATTTCACCCGCGGGGTTCCCGCATGGATTCGGGGTGCGCCGGCCCTCTCGGTCGCCATCGGTGGGGAGAACCTTCTCGGTACGGTTTTTCAAGCCGGCGCGATCTGGCTGCTCGGGACAGACGACAGCGGAACCTCGTGCGGAGAAAACGGCTGCAACTACAACGCGTTTCAATTCGCGCCGGTGCTCGCCACCAACGGCACGACCGGTTCCATCCCGTTCAGTTTTCCCAATGTGGGAGATTCGATCTCGGTCGACTCCGAGGGAAACGCTTGGACGATCAACGACGACTATCAGTTGCTGAACACGAACTCGGTCTACCCGCAGGCAACCGCAGCCGAGTCAGCGGGCTTTGGGGACGGCTCCAGCAGCGGAGCCGTGGACTATCTCGTCGGCGGCGACTACAACGGCGCTGCGGGGGTCGAGCAATTCACACCCGTGACCCAAACCGTGACGCTCATACCCGGTGGCCCCGGCGCGAACGTCGCCGACTTCAAGCAAGGCATCGCCGAGGGTTACTACGGCAAGCCCTGGGTCCTCGATAAGGAAGGGGATATTTGGACCGGCGTTTCTCACCCGCACGCGACGAGTCTGGACTGGCTCGAACTCGCGAACGGGCGGGCCTCCGCGATCGCCATCGCCCCGAGTCCGGTGGATACACTATGGGTCCTGGGCACGACCCTTGGCCTAGGCGGCAACTACTACGTCTACCGCGGCAACGGCCAGACTTTTGGAACGTTCGACGCCGGCTTCACGCAAGTTCCCGGCTTTTCCGGCGGCGTCGTCGTCAACAGTCCCGAAGGCGTCAGCCTCGCCGTCGATCCCTACGGCAACGCATGGGTTACCGACGCGCAGAATCAACTCTGGGCCTACGACCCGGTGACGAACAGCTGGGAACTCCAAGCCGGCCCAATTATCCCTCACGGAGGGGATGGATAACTTCCCATCATCAAACACGAGCCGCTCAGGAGCATGCAAACGCAATCGTGCGCAATGCCGGGGCGAGATCTCGCATAGTGTTTCTCCAGCTGCAGCCGCGGGCACCGTTCCGGTCGGAACATGAAATCGATCCGGCATTAGATGCGCGCTCCCAATTGTATCTCGGGAGCCCGGATCGGAGCGATAGCGAACTGGATAGAAGAGCTCGTGGAGCAACACCGCTAGCACGCGTCGATGCGATACCTCTTCGAACCGCGTAATCACGGCGCTTCAGAATCGCGTAAATAGAGCCCGCATGTGGTGAACGATCTTCATAAAATGGTCCGGCGGCAGCCGTCGCGGTGCTGGGCATCGGGCCGTAGACCTGGCTGTAGACAGCTTTCTGTCAGGAGGCGCTTCAACGAAGGACGTTGGCGAATTGCCGAGATCGACGTCGACCGTTGCTTGCGGGTCGATGCCGCGTCGTAGCGGCCGGAGATTGCTACCGTCAGCTAAATAGCCGAGCTGCGAGCGACGCCGACCCCGTCCGATGAGTTTGCACGTGGACGGAGGTCATAGGGGTATACGCACATCCCTCCAAGAGGTGCACCCATGGACTCCGTTAAGACCACCCCGATCAACCTGATCTCCCTCGTCTGCGTGCCGACGCGCGAACAGGACCGTGCCATCGCGTTCTACGAGTCGCTCGGCTTCGAGAAGCGGACCGACAACGCGTTCGGGCCCGGCTACCGTTGGGTGGAAGTGTATCCGCCGCAGGGAACAACCGGCATTGCGCTTGCGCCCCCGCCGGGTAACGATCCGATTACGCCGGCGAATACCGGCATCACGTTGAGCACGGATGACATCGACGCAGCGCACGCGCGGTTCAAGGCACTCGGCGTGGATGTGGATCACGAGGTTTCGCGTATGGGCGATCCCGTGCCGCCGCTGTTTTGGTTCCGCGATCCGAGTGGGCACACGCTGATGGTGGTGGAGCAGAAGCCCTGAGCGAGCCGGCTGCGGACGAGAATCCTGAGTTTGCGGATCTCGTCGAGCGTTACCGGACCGAACTCCATGCGCACTGTTACCGGATGCTCGGCTCGGCATACGATGCCGATGACGCGCTGCAGGAGACCCTACTGCGCGCTTGGCGCGGCGCCGCCGGCTTGCGCGATGCGCGTTCTGCTCGCTCGTGGCTCTACACGATCGCGACCAACGTATGCCTGACCGAACTCGAACGGCGGCGCAAGCGCATACTGCCGCACGAGTTCGGTCGGGCCGCGCTGCCGCATACACCGCCCGGCGTGCCGGAGATCGAATCGACGTGGATCGAGCCGTATCCCAGTGAAGCGATGGGAATCACGCCGGGGCACGTCAGTCCCGAAGCGAGCTACGAGCAACGGGAGGGGCTGGAGCTTGCGTTCGTCGCCGCGCTGCAACACCTCGCCGCGCCGCAGCGCGCGATGCTCATCCTGCGCGAGGTGATGGGCTTCAGCGCGAGTGAGGTTGCAACGATGCTGCAGACGACGGTCGCGTCGGTCAACAGTGGGCTACAGCGTGCGCGCACCACCGTGCGCGAGCGGGTCGGCCCGCGCACGCAGCAACAAGTGCTGCGATCGCTCGGCGACGGCGGCCTGCACCGGCTCGTGGAACGGTACGTCGAAGCGTGGGAGCGCAACGACGTTGACGCGTTCACTGCGCTGCTCGTCGAAGATGCGACGTTCGCGATGCCGCCGCTCACGACGTGGTACACGCCGCGCGAGACGATTGCGACCTGGGCGCGCGAGTTTTCGCTCTCCGGCGCGTGGCGCTGGAAGCCGGTGCTCACCGAGGCAAACGCGCAACCGGCGCTCGCGTTCTATTCTTGGGACGGGGCGGCCGAAGCGTACCTGCCGTTCGCGCTCAACGTGCTGAGCTTGCGCGAAGGCCTGGTCGGCGACGTCACGGCGTTCATTGTGCGCGCGACCAGCGCACCGGAACCCGAAGCGTTCCAGCGGTTCCCCGAACAGCCTATCGATCAGCGGCAGTTGAGCATCGCATTCAAGCGTTTCGGTTTGCCGGACCGCCTAAGGTAGCGACGGCCGAATTAGAAATCGGTCGATCGAGAGTCGACCACGGCCGCCCGGCAATAAATTGGAGAAACTTTCCGGGGACCGTGACGGGCAATACAGCATTACGCCAAATACAGCGATGCGCCTCGGTCACGTTTTCGGCACCTCTACGACGCGCAGCACGAAAACGCGGAAGCAGTCGAGAGTCTACCCGTCCTAAATTCACGCCTAAGTCTCCGGGAGGGCGTCTCCGCGCTAACCGCTCCACGCCAATCCACGTGTAATTATGGATCGGAAAATCGTCGTTCGCTAGTACTGCCACGAATATCGGTGTTCGCCTCGCGCGAACTTTGCGCGAAAATGATACAGCATCGAGAGGGCAATAAGGTTGCCGGTTTCAAATTCCGCCATCGGTAGATTCCGGCGCTGGAGCATCGTCTTGCCGGCGAGCGTAGTCTCTAAGACGAGATCGCCACGTCGCGCAAGTGTCGCGTCAACCTTCGCCAAACTGCCTTCCATGAGCGCAACTCGGCAAATAGCTCGTCCGGATCGATTATGACCGTGCCATCTCGAAACGAGGTGGCCGAACGAATAAATGTACTCTTGCCGCTACCGTTACAACCAGCAATGACCGTCAGCAGGGGCACGCTTTGGCTAAGCGATTGCCTGGGTACGTGCTAGGTGGTCGCCGCGCAATTCGACGGCAAAGAGATGACCGTCGGCGGTTAGCTCGAAAACTTGGCCCTTGTCATCGGCGCTGAAGAGCGAGGCGCCTCGGGCCTGTGCTTCGCGCAACGCAGCAGATGCATGAGAACGCACCTCGTCGAGGTGCGAGAGATCGAAGTCCATCGTACCGATAATACCACGTTCCTGAGCCGCTCGTGAGTTCTTGCGGACGCTCTCTCGGCTCCCGTGGTCCGGGAGCTTGCGCCGGCGCTCGTGCACGCAACGCTGTACACCGGCTCGGAACGACGAGACCACGGACGGCTGCCAAACCGACGAGCTGGAGGCGTCAAGCGGCCGGGGTTATCGTTTTGCGCCGACGGCCCGCTTCGGCTTCGGTCCGACCGGTACGGCCGGGACGCGGCATGACGCACATGCACCGTACAAGGTGACGTCGTGCCCGGTGACGCGGAAGCCACGCGGAACCTTCCCGCGGATCTGACTCTCGCAGCCTTCGAGCTCGAACGCACGCTCGCAACTCGTGCAGATAAAGTGGTGGTGATGGCCCTTGCCGGCTCGCTCGTATAGCGGAGCGTAACCGGGGAGCTCGACGGCGGTTACGAAGCCGTCGGCGATCAGGGAGCGGATCGCGCGGTAGACGGTCGCGATCCCGATCGAGCCGATGAGCCCTTCCGCCTCGCTCATCACCTCGTCGGTCGCCAACGGTCGTTCGCTCCGCTCGAATACTTCCCGGACGGCCCGCTTCTGGCGGGTGCTCCGTTCGGGCGAACTTTTTCGCATTTCCAGTTCATTCGCCACAGGTAGCGCGCTCTCCAGGTTTCTTTTCGATAATGATAGGATATTATCATTAGATTGCGGTATCCCTCTGCAAACGCTCGAATTGGAGGCCTCATGTCCGTCTCGCTCTACGTCGGTAATCTCCCCTTTCAGGTCAAGGAAGACGACCTCGTCGAACTCTTTCGCCCGTTCGGAACGGTCATTCGGGTCCGTATTCCGACCGATCACGAGACGCATCGGCCACGTGGCTTCGGCTTCGTCGAGATCGAAAGCGACGGCGCGGATCGGGCCGTCACCGAATTGAACGGCGTGCAATTTTTCGGCCGCACATTGGCCGTGAATCCCGCCCGTCCCCGCGAAGCATCGGGAAGGCGCGTATGAACGAGTACCGCCTGGTCGTGGGGCTGCGGCTGGACAAGCCGGAATATTACCTCGGCTTCCATCCCGTCCGCGTCGACAATTCCGATTACCGTAGCGTGCGCAGCATGTTGCGCGACCACCTCGACGAGTTGGAGGGACAGGCAAGCGCGCTGCGAGCCGTGCTCGCGACCCAAGACCCCGAAGAAGCGGAACGTCTGTTGCAGGACAGCGTGCGCATGCAGTGTTCCGAGGTAATTCTACGGCCTCGTCTTTCGGTCGGCGACTACCTTGCGAGGCTCCACGAAGCGACCCCCGACGCGTTGCTCGACGAGATGCGGCGCACCGGCGACGGCACGGCATAGGGGGAGGACGTGGCAAAGACGTGCGTCCTCACCGGAAAGAAGCCGATGTACGGCAACCGAGTGAGCCATGCCATGAATAAGACGCGTCGCCGCCAGGAACCGAATCTGCAATGGAAGCGGATTTGGCTTCCCGATGAAGGGCGCTTCGTCCGGATTCGCATCAGCGCCGCCGCAATGCGGATGCTGTCGAAACGCGGACCGCGCGCCGCGTTCAAGGCCTACGGCGTCCGGAAGCCGCGCCGCTAAAGACGCTTCCCGTCACCGGCGCTCGGGCTTTCTCGGCGCCGGCAAAACGACGCTGCTCAACCATATACTCGCGAACTGCGAAGGACGCCGCGTCGCGGGCATTGTGAACGATATGTCGGAAGTCAATATCCGTAGTCGTACATGATGATCGTGCCGTCCGCCGCCGCGGCAACGATTCCGGTGTCTTCCGGCGTCCACGCAACGGACGCGATCTCCGCATTGAGCTTGCCGCAGGCGATAGGGAAGAGCGAACGTGTCGGCGCCCACACGTGCAGCGTACCGGCGCCGTCCCCACTGACGAGCAGATTTCCGCGGTGCTGATAGTGCAGCCCGGTGACGAGGTCGTCGTGTCCCTCGCACGCGCGAGGCGTGGTGCCCTCCGGGCTCCGTTTGCAGTCCCAAATCGTCACGACGTCGCTGCCGCCCGTCGCGAGGAAACGGCTCGCCGCGTCCCACGCGAGCCGAAGGACTTTCGCGGGATACCCGGCCATCTGCAAGTCGTCGCCGGTTTTCGTGCGCCAGAAATGGACGGTGCGGTCCTGGTCCCCGGTCGCGATATACCGGCCATCGCGACTGCACGCGACGGCGAGGATCGAACCTTTCCAACGAAAGCGCCGAATCGGGCGTTCGCGGGCGGGTGACCAGATCGTCAGTGCGCCGTAGGCTGCCGTCACGAGCTCTTGCGTACCGCTCTGCCAGGCGATGGCCGAGATCGTGCTCGGATGTGGCGTGTATGTCCGAACCAGGTCACCGTCTTGGCTCCAGAGGCGCAGCACGCGTCCGGCGGCAGAGGCGAGCAGTTGCGGCGACGGCGCCCCGGAGGAACGCGGATCGAAGGCGACGTGCTCGACCCATGGCGCGCCGCCGTCGCATTCGGCATGCTGCGCTTGGCGTGCGATATCCCAAATCCGCACCGCACCGTCTTGACCGCCGCTCGCCAAATACGCTTCGTCGGCGCTCCACGAAAGCGAAAGCGTGCCGCCCTTGTGGCCGGCGAGGCGCGCTACGACCGCCCCCGTCTGCAGCTCGAGGACGACGATGGGCCCACTCGGCGGGGCGGCGGCGAGCAGCGCGCCACGTCGCGAGTAGGCGACGGCGATTGGAAAGTCGTCCAGATGGTACGACCATCGCGTTGCAAGGGTCGGCGGTGCCGCGGTTACGCTAGGCATGCCCGGAAATCCGCCGTGAGCTGTTCGCGGTCGAGATTGCGCCCGATGAAGACGAGCATGTTGCGCCGCGGTTCGTTCCCCCATTCGCGATCCGGCCGTCCATCGAAGAGCATGTGCACACCTTGAAAGACGAACCGGCGGGGCGAATTCTCGATGCTGAGCACGCCCTTCATGCGAAAGATGTCCGGCCCCAACTTTTGCAAGATCTTGCGAAAGAAGCGGTCGAGGCGCGCTTCGACGCAGTCGCCGTCCAGCTCGATTCCCACGGAGGTCACGCTCGCGTCGTGCGCGTGGTTGGGTTTGTAGGCCATCGTTTGCACCCGCTCAATCGTCGCCCCGTCGGAATCCGTGACGTGGACGTCGTACTCGGCGCCGCCATGTTGGGTGAAGACGACGTATGTGCCGTCGACCGGGACGGTGAGGCGCACGATCGTCGAAGCCGAAGGTTTGAGTGGAAGACGCCACGGATGGCTGTCGGGCCGAATGTCCGAGAGGCCACTGGCCGCATTTGGCGTGTCGGAGAACGCCAGTGTGGCGGCATCGCGAACGTCGGCGATCGGATCGTCCGAGGCGGCCGGCGACTGCATGAGCAGGCAATCCATCGTTGGATCCGGGCCGGCGCTGAAGTGCAGCTCGTACGTACCCGCCGCGAGCCGGTACGCGCCGGCCCACTCGAAGGGATATTCGGGCTCGAGGAATGCCGGCCGGACATCGAGGGCGCGATCGAGATCGAAGCCGCCGACGTCGAGAATGCGTTCCATGGGAATCGAAGCGTCGCGCGTTCGGAAGATCTTCGCAGCTCCGTTCATGTTACGGATCCTCTGCTCGAGATTATCGAGCGCACTCTCACCGACGAGGTCGATCTTGTTCAGTAAGATCACGTCGGCGAAGGCGATTTGCTCTTTGAGCTCACTGCTTTCCGCGAGATGACGATCGAAGTGGAGCGCATCGACGAGCGTGACGATACCGTCGAGGCGCGTCTTTGCCCGGATGTCCTCGTCGACGAAGAACGTCTGTGCCACGGGACCCGGATCGGCGAGACCGGTCGTCTCGACGAGAATATAGTCGAATTTGTCCTTGCGCTTCATCAGCGTCCCGAGGATGCGGATCAAATCTCCTCGCACGGTGCAGCAGATGCAGCCGTTGTTCATTTCGAAGACTTCTTCGTCTGCGCCGATGACGAGCTCTTGGTCGACGCCGACTTCACCGAACTCGTTCTCGATAACGGCAATGCGCTTGCCGTGATTCTCGGTGAGGATACGGTTGAGAAGCGTGGTCTTTCCGGAGCCGAGGAAGCCGGTCAATACGGTTACGGGGACGGTACTTTTGTTGGCAGTAGTCGTCATGTTCGTATGCTCCTTGTGGCCGAGTCGCGGACTGCGAAGGCGTCGCCTTCCGGGAGAGGATAGCGCCGATGGCAACGTTGATTGACGTCATGAGCGCACGGCATTGCCGGCGCTCGAGTATCGTCGCGAACGATGAGAAAACGATCGCCATGTCGAGAGCCGTGTAAGGTCGCAACCGCCCGTGCCGCGACCCCATCCTCTGCGAGGGTGACACGCATGGTTCGATGGCGACGCCGCACGTCGTTGGCGGCAACGTCCTGCACCGAGACGACGGTGCCGATTCGGGCAAATAAGTTGCGGACGTCGTGGCCGTCGTAGCCTGACGGTACGTTGATGATGCGTAACGAGGTCATACCGGCAAAGTCAGGCCCCGCGATCGTCGGCGGCGACGCACGATGCCCCCGCCGAATAGCCGCCGAAGCCTGCGGTGATGCTCACGATGCCACCGGCAATGAGGGCATGCTGATAGAGCGGATACTGCAGCGTCTGTCCGAGCGCGGCGACGCCATACCGGCCGGCGGGAGGGCGAGGACGGTGGCGATCAGGGTCGAGCGGTTCACTATGATAACGATAATATGTTATCAAGAGCAAGGAAACCTGCTTCGAGCGGTATCGAGTCACGGCCGGCAGGCCGTTTAGGTGCATCGTCGCGGCCGTAGCACATACGTGAACGCAGTTGCCGCAGAACTGCCGTGATGAGCCACATGCAAATGCTCAATCGAGCGAAAAATCGTGGCGGTAACGAGGCGGCGCTTGCCACTGAAAATGAAAGCGAAGCGTCCACGGCGCTCCGTTTTTGGTCTTTGAGGCTTTGGGAAAGCTACGTATACGCGCTTAGGCGCGAGGCGGAACGAAGAGAATGTCGCGTATTTGCGCGGCGAGCGTGAGGTCTGGAACTGAAGAAGACCGCTGTCGAAAACTCATCACGTTCGCTTGCTTCGATTGCTGAAGAAGCCAGAAATCGTTGCCACCAGCGTGATTATTTTGCCGTCGATGAGGTGGTTGCCAACAAAAGGGAAGACGGGGAACTGCCAGAGCAGAAAGCCCGCGCACGCGCCGCAGGCCAACACGGTCTTTTGCTTGACGTTCAGTGGCACGATCGGACCTTCGGGCACTAGGATGGTGAACAGCCCTGCGCGGCGAGGGTGAGCGCGCCTACGGCCATTCCGGTGCCCCATTCGGCCGTGAAGCCTAAACTTTCTCCTGCGAACTCTCCAGCGGCCGGTGCAAACGCATCTGCCAGCGCTTTTCCGCCAAGTTCGCCTCCCACCGCTGTAATCGCGTCGCCTGGGCCGAGTTCGGCACCCATTGTGGCGCCGATGCCGAGCCCGAAGCGAGGAAACGTGTACCGCACGACGCCCTCGCCGAGGGCAGAACCGATTCCCGCTGCAACGCGCCCGATTCCCGTCGCCTTCGCGGCGAGGGTTGTCGCCGCGCCGGCGGCCCAGGCCTGCGGAGAGCCAAGTCCATAAAACGTGCCGCAATTCTTGGCGGGCTCCGGTCGCGTTGGAGCTGAGACACCAGCGTGGGCGATGCCGTCTCCTTTTATCGAGGGGGCTGCCTCGGTTCGCTGTGCGGGCACCGTTGCGAGATACGCCCCGGCGAGACCGCTAGATGCGACGATTTGAGGCGAGCCGGTGCCTCGCACAATCGGGATCGTGCCCCAACTCGTGGTGTATGAAGCGGCCGGCCTCATAGGGTAGAGGGCGGCCATCGTGGCTCTTGGCGAAGGTTGTTTTTGCAGAGCAACTTTCCGCGAAAGGACACCACGATGGCCAAGGTCAGTATGGCACT
>DATJTD010000252.1:0-5903 GCA_035503775.1 Candidatus Acidiferrales bacterium | reverse complement strand
TGATCGCCGGAGACGGTCCGCAGCGCGAGGAGCTCGAACGGCTCGCCGTCGAGTTGCGCGTCGCCGATCGCGTCGTCTTTCTGGGCATCGTCGAGCGTGACGAGTTGCCGCTCCTATACGCGAGCGCGGACGCCTTCGTCTTTCCCAGCACGAGCGAGACCCAAGGGATCGTGCAGGCCGAGGCGCTCGCCGCGGGCTCCCTCGTCATCGCCGCCGACACGGAAACGAATCGCGACGTCCTCGGCGACGCCGCGTGGATCGTCTCAGCGGATCGCTCGGCCTTTGCGCGCGCCCTGCGCGAGATGCCGCCTCTTCCCGATGCGGCCGCCGCCGCGCGCGCCCGGGCCGCGGCGCAACGCTTCTCCGCCGTTGCGCAGGTCGACCGGATCCTCGAGCTCTACGCCAGCCTTCTTGACGGATCGAACATACGTTCGGTATCATAGAGGCATGATGCAGGTGCGCTTGGGATATGCGGCCGACGCTCGCGGGGCGGGGATCGCCTATGCGCGCTTGCAGGCGAGGGCGGGAGAGCGGCTTGTGCGAGTCGCCTTCCGCGCCCAACGCTATCCGGGGCTCGACGGTCGCGAGATCGGATACGCCGCACTGACCGCCGTCGCTACGATGCTGCGCGAACGCGGCGTCGACCGGGCGATGTTCAGTCTGGCCGATGCCGAGCTCGTCGCCGACCATGCCGAACGGCGCGACGTCCCGCCGCCGCTCGTCCTGCCCTATGTCCGTCTGGGCTGTGCGCTGAACCGTTTTGCCTCTCACGAATTGCAGGTCGGCGGCGAACTCGACCTGGAGGCGCGTGCGCGCGCCGAATTGGCGTTCACGACCGCTGCCTGATTCAGCCTCGCTTCCGGTCGAAACCACGGCGCTCGCGCGGGCGCTGATCGGTTGGCGTTTGGTGCGCCGCACCCGCGCCGGCATGAGCGCCGGGCGTATCGTCGAGACCGAGGCCTACCCGCCCGGCGATCCGGCCTCGCACGCATTTCGCGGGCCGCGCCCGCGCAACGCCGTGATGTTCGGCCCACCGCATCGCGCGTACGTCTACCATATCTACGGACGCTATTGGTGCTTCAACGTGACGAGCGAGGAGGACGGACGCGGCGCCGGGGTACTGATCCGCGCCCTCGAGCCGCTCGAAGGCGTCGCATTGATGCGGCGCAGGCGCGGCCTCGAGGATCCGCGCGCGCTGTGCAGCGGTCCCGGCCGCCTCACGCAGGCGTTCGAGATCGATCGCTCGCTCGACGGGATCGACCTCCTCCGCGACTCCACGTTGGCGCTCGTGCCGCCCGATCGCCCTCCGGCCGCGATCGGGCGCAGCCGCCGCATCGGCATCAGCGTGGCCGCGCACCGCCTCCTGCGCTTCTACGAACGGGGCAGCGCCTATCTCTCCGGACCGAAACGCCTCTCGCCCTGACCGCGAGCCCGAGCCGGATTGCAGCTTTCTTTGCGGCGTGCTATAGTGGCTGCGTTAATCCCCCGTACCCGTGAACCGACGCTAACGTGGCAGCCTCGCCCGTGAGAGCGCCGCGTTCATTGATGCGTACGACTCTACGAGAGAGAACATTCCTCTGCAAACGGAACATCGCCCCAACAATAATGGGCAGCAAGGTGGCGGACGTCGCCGCCGTTCGCGCCGCCGCCATGGCGGATTCAATCCCAACTATCCGCAGAACAACGACTTCCCGCAGGTTGAAGCCGGCCCGCCGCTATTGACGGCCGCCGACCTCGAGGACAAGAAGAAGGCCGAACTCGTCGAGATCGCCGAGCAGCAAGAAGTCGCGCTCGGCAACCCGACGACGATGAAGAAGGACGAGATCGTCGCCGCAATTCTCGCCGCGCAGCTGCAACGCTCGGGGCTCGAGATGGCGAGCGGCATTCTCGACGTCCTTCCCGAGGGCTACGGCTTCTTGCGCCGCGGCGGCTACGTGATCGGCAACGACGACATCTACGTCAGCCAATCGCAGATTCGCCGGTTCGAGTTGCGCCGCGGCGATATGGTCGAAGGCCAAGTTCGCCGCCCCAAAGAGAGCGAGAAATACTACGGCCTGATCCGCGTCGACCGCGTGAACGGCTTCGACCCCGAAGGGATCAAGGGCCGCTCGGTCTTCGAAAAGGGCACGCCGATCTTTCCCGAAGAGCGCTTCAAACTCGAGAACCGCAGCACGCAGCTCTCGACGCGCGTCATCGACCTCTTTTGCCCGATCGGCAAGGGGCAGCGCGCGCTGATCGTCTCGCCGCCGAAGGCCGGTAAGACGACGCTGCTCAAGAACATCGCGCAGGGCATCTCGATCAATCACCCGGAGGCGCACATCATTGCGCTGCTCGTCGACGAGCGCCCGGAAGAAGTCACCGACATGCAGCGTACGATCGATGGCGAGGTCGTCGCCTCGACGTTCGACGAACATCCCGAGAATCACACGGCAGTCGCCGAACTCGCGATGGAGCGCGCGAAGCGGCTCGTCGAACTCGGTAAGGACGTCGTGATCCTGCTCGATTCGATCACGCGCCTTGCGCGTGCGTACAACCAAGTCGTGCCGACCTCGGGGCGTACGCTCTCCGGCGGTCTCGATACGGCGTCGCTGCACAAGCCCAAGCGCTTCTTCGGTGCGGCACGCAAGATCGAAGGCGGCGGTTCGCTGACGATCATCGGTACCGCGCTCGTCGAGACCGGGTCGAAAATGGACGACGTCATTTTCGAAGAGTTCAAAGGCACCGGAAACATGGAGCTCAATCTCACGCGTAAGCTCGCGGAGTCGCGCGTCTTCCCGGCGGTCGACATCAAACGTTCGGGTACTCGCCGCGAAGAGCTCTTGCTTACGACCGAGGAGATGCGCAAGGTGTGGATGCTCCGTCGCGTCAGCGCGGCGCTGAACACCGGCGACATTACCGAGATGATCCTCGAGAAGATGGCGCAGACGCGCAACAACGACGAGTTCCTCCAGTCGGTCACGAAGGAAGCGCTCTCGATGTCGCGCGGATACGACGAATCTTCGAATGGCAACGGCGGCCGCTACTAGCGGCCGATGTCTGAGGGGATTCGTCTCAATAAATACATCGCGCAAGCCGGCGTGAGTTCGCGCCGAGCCGCCGACGAGTTGATCGCGCGCGGTAAGGTCCGAATCAACGGCAACGTCGTGCGCGAACTCGGGACGATCGTACGGCCGGGGGACGCCGTCGACGTGAGCGGAACGCCGATCAAACCGATCGCGCAGATCGCGTATCTCGTCGTGCACAAGCCGGCGGGCGTCATGACGACGATGCGCGACCCGCAGGGACGGCGTACCATCGCCGAACTGATTCCAAAAAAGATGCCGCGCATCGTGCCCGTCGGACGCCTCGACTACGATACCGCGGGTGTGCTGTTGATGACCAACGACGGTGAGCTGGCCAATCGCTTGCTGCATCCGCGCTATGGCGTGGAGAAGACGTACCGGGCGACGATCGCCGGTCGCCTCTCACCCGACGCGGTGCGGCGCCTGCACGATGGCGTAACACTCGACGGAGGCGAGCATGCCGCCGGTGCCCTCGTGCGCGTGGTCAGCGTGCGCGCGGGAGCCTGCGTCGTGGACATCACGCTGCACGAAGGACGCAATCGCCAAGTGCGGCGGATGTTCGAAGCACTTGGACATCCGGTGCAAACACTGGTTCGCTTGCGCTTCGGCCCGATTGCCCTTGGAGATCTTCCGGTTGGGCACTCGCGCGCGCTGAGCGCAAAGGAGCTCTCGGCGCTGCGGCTGGTAAGTGCCCAGGACGACGAACACCATACCACGTAGTTGAGGTTCCTCATGAATCGAATCGCAGGCATCACCGCCGGTCTCTGCCTCGGCGGCATCGTGGCGGGCGCGCTTCCGGCACACGCGCAGACGTACTCGAACGAATTCAGCCTTGCCAAGGTCGAAAAGCAAGGCATGTCGAGTCACGATATCGCCGGCAGCGGCGAGGTGACGGTGCAGGTGCAAGTCAACGCGGACGGCTCGCACAAGGTCATCAAGGTGATCAAGTCGACCAATCCGGGCGACAACGCGGCGGCGTTGGACATCGCGCAGAGCTCGAGTTACTCGCCGGCCCATCGCGGGACGAGGGCGGTGGTGTCGTTCTACGATTTCACGCTGAAATTCAACGGCAAGGCGATCGTCAATGCGCAGCAGGGCGCCGAGGCGGGGAGCGGCGGAGTGACCGCCGCGATCGATGCTCTCGTGCGTGCCGGCAAGTACAAGGACGCAATCGCCAAGGCCGACGATGCCTTGGCCGCCTCGCCGAATGATCCCGACGTCCTCCAACTCTTGGGCGTGGCGCAGTATTACGACAACGATCTCGTCAACGCGGCCACGAACTTTAGCAAAGTCCAGGTAATCAAGGCGGCATACCGGCCGGTTGCCGCACAAGCGTTCGCGTCGGCCGCGACGCAAGCCGCTGCGACCGACCCGCAGCAGGCCCTCGATTTTGCCCAGCGCGCCATGGCGATCTCCAGCAGTGCGAACGCAAAGTACGCATACGGCGTCGCGCAGGTCGCGAACAAGCAGTATACCGACGCGCTGACGACGCTGCGGAGCGTTCACGACCAAGTCTCCGATCCGAAGGCGAGGATCAATATCGATCAGGAGATCCTGGTGGCGGAGCTCGGGAACAACGACACCGCCGACGCCGATGCCACCGCTGCGGAGATGAAGGCCCTCGATCCCGCAAACGGCGGTGAAGCGGCCGCGCACGTGATGGCGCAGCACTACCTGGAAGTCGGGACCGAAGCGTTCAACGCGAAAGACTACACCGGAGCGCTCAAGAGCTTCGAAGCGGCGATTGCTACGGGCAGCACGGATCCGCGGGACGTCGTCACGGCGAACAGCCGCGCTGCGTTAGCTGTCTTGAATGGACCCAACCCAAACTACGTCGAGGCCAAGGACTACGCGCTCAAGGCCGTCGCGGCGGCGCCCGACGATCCGGTCGCGAATTATTATGCCGGGGCCGCCTATGCGAACATCTACAGCACGAGCAATCGTAAGGACGACCGGACGCAAGCGCTTACCTATCTTAACAAAGCGGATCAGCTCGCAAGGGCGGCGGGCAACGGGGGGCTCGCCGCACAGATCGAAGCCCAGATTCGGAATCTTTCTCAGTAATTGCTCACAGAGGACTTACCGGATGGATGGGCCAATGGTCGGTGCTCGGGGCGGGACGCCCCCGTGTTTCCCATTGTCTAGTGCACTACAAATAAATACCCGGGAGGGTTTCGAAACTCGTGTTTGATGGATTTATCAGCGTGATGCAGCAGGGCGGCCCGGTGATGTACATGCTGCTGGTTTGCTCGATCATCGTCGTCGCTATCGTTTTCGAACGCCTGTTTTTCTTCGCCAGGCAGCATGGCGACACCAAAGGCTTGCTTCAGCAAATCGGCGCAAGGATTGCGGCCGACGACCTGCCTGGCGCAATCAAGATTTGCCAGAACAATAAGGGCATGCTCCCGCGCATCCTCGAGTTCGGCCTCCAGCGCGGCGAGAAGAATCGCGCGGATATCACCGATGCGCTCTCGATTGCTCTCATGGAGCATCTGAACGCGCTCGAGCGCTTCCTCGGTGTCATCGGTACGATCGCGGTCATCGCGCCGTTCATCGGTCTCTCCGGTACGGTGCTCGGCATCATCCGCGCGTTCCAGGACATCGCGCTCAAGGGTAACTCGACGCCTGCCGTCGTTGCCGGCGGCGTCACGAGCGCGGCAAGGATCATGAAGATAATGAGCAGCACCAGCAACACGTCCGTGAACGGCGTGATGTTGATCTCCGCCATGACGTCCGCTTCTTGTTGCGCCGAGAGCAGTGACATAGTCTCTGCTCCGAACTACTTCGACTTCGAAGGCTGGTACAGATCCGTCGGGATCGGCGCGCCGGTGTTGTGGAAGT
>DATJTD010000251.1:0-46546 GCA_035503775.1 Candidatus Acidiferrales bacterium | reverse complement strand
GCCGAGACGACACCATCATCGGTCTTGAACGAAACGTGGAGGCCGTGGACCTCGAGAAGGGCCAAAGGCGTTGCGTCTCGCCTACTGTCCCGAATCATGCATGGCGCGACCGTCGCTCGGCGCTTTTGCGCCGTCGCTTGGTGTCACGCCTGGTATGAGCCGGGACACTAGAATCCGCTGAGTGAGACCAGGAGTGCAAAGACGACGAAACTGATGGCGACGCCCGTCGTGAGACGCTGCAACTGCTGATCGAAGCCCAAGCGCGGACGGTACGCCGACTCCACGCGTCCGCCGAGCGTCCCAGAAAGACCCTCTTGTTTGGTCGTCTGCGACGCGAGCAGCACGATGAGCGCAATTGCCGAGGCCAAGAAGAAGCCGGCGAAGGCGTGCGCGAGCCACGGATAGTGCTCGGCGAGCGGCGACTTCACGTATTGAGTGAAGGTGAAGTTTTGGAGACTCGCCGGCATCTGCGCCGGGGGCGGCGCCGCGGTCGCAAGCCCTTGCGGTGGGGCGGCAGCAGGCGCGATGGGGCCGAGCGGCCCGATGGGGACGTTTGCGGCGAGGATGGGAGCAATCGACAACATAGCGACCGGGCCGGTTCGACGTCTAGGCTCGAGAAGCCGCTTCGACCGCGCGAATTCGCGCGGCGAGATGCTCGGACGAGAGCCCGAAGCCGGCGCGCTGCTCGACTTGCTTTCCATGCTGAATGAGCACGTTGGGGACGCCGATGCGCTCGATTGCCACCCGGAGCCCCCGGTCGGAGGCAAACTCGATGACCGCCGAACCGAAGCCGCCGGCCAGCGCATGCTCTTCAAGGGTGATGAAGCGGCGGTGGGTCTGCGCGAGCTCGAGCAAGAGCGCTTCGTCGAGCGGGCGCACGAAACGCATGTTCACCACCGTCGGACCGGGCTGGCCGTCGGCAGTGAGCAGATCGTATGCGTCGAGCGCGGTGTCGCACGTGTTGCCCAGCGCCAAGATCGCAACGCCTTCGCCTTCGCGCAGCAACTCCGCCCGTCCGTGCACGATCGGCGCCGGCTTCTCGAGATGATTGCCTTGCGTGTTGCCGCGCGGGTAGCGGATTGCGACCGGCTCGTCGAGCGAGAGCGCATGCGCGAGCATCGGCGCCACCTCGTCTTCGATGCGTGGCGCCATGATCGTCATGTAGGGGAGCGTACGCAGGTAGGCGATGTCGTACAAACCCATGTGCGTCGGGCCGTCATCACCGGCAAGACCGGCGCGATCCATACATAAGACGACCGGCAGCTTCTGGAGCACGACGTCGTGCACCACCTGGTCGTAGGCACGCTGCATGAACGTCGAGTAGATCGCACAGACCGGCTTGAGACCCGCCGTCGCCGCACCCGCAGCGAAGCAGACGGCGTGCGCTTCGGCGATGCCGACGTCGAAATAACGGTCGGGATGCTTCTGCGCGAAACGCCGTAACTGCGTTCCGTCGGGCATCGCCGCCGTAATCGCCACGATGCGCTGGTCGTGATCGGCAAGCTGCGTCAAACCGTCGGCAAAGGCTTGCGAAAACGTCGGCCTGGTACTGGTCTTGAACTCGATCTTGCCGTTGTCGAGCTCAAACGCCGGGACACCGTGAAAGGTGCGCTTGTCCTGCTCGGCCGGCTCGAAGCCTTTGCCTTTGGTCGTCTTCACGTGCAGCAAGACGGGGCCGCGAATCTTGCGCGCGTTGCGCAAGACGTCAACCAGCGTGTCGTAGTCGTGCCCGTCGATCAAACCGACGTAGCGGAAACCAAGCTCCTCGAAGATGACCGCCGCCTTCGGTTCGGTCGTCACGAAGCGGATCGCGGCCTCTTCGGCGGTGGTGATCGCACGATGCGCCGCCTTTCCGAAGGGGACGAGCCCGAGAATATCTCTGGTCTTGTTGCGCGCCAGATCGAAGAGCGGCTGCGCGCGCAACGTGCCGAGATACCGGTCGATGGCGCCGACGTTGGGCGCGATCGACATCTCGTTGTCGTTGAGGACGACGATGAAGTTCGTCTTGAGCTGCCCCGCGTTGTTGAGGGCTTCGTAGGCAAGGCCGCCGGTGAGCGCACCGTCGCCGATGACCGCCACGATCGTTTCGTCGCCGCCGCGCAGATCGCGCGCCATCGCCATCCCGAGCGCAGCCGAAACCGACGTAGAAGCGTGCCCGGCACCGAAGCAGTCGTGCTCGGATTCCGAGCGCATCGAGAATCCCGAGAGACCGCCGCCCGTGCGCACGGTCATCATCCGGTCGCGGCGGCCGGTGAGGATCTTATGCACGTAGCTCTGGTGGCTGACGTCCCAAACGATTTTGTCGTGCGGGCTGGAGAGCACCTGATGCAACGCGAGCGTCAATTCGACGACGCCGAGATTCGGCCCCAGATGGCCGCCGTTCTTCGAACAAGCTGCGACCAACAGATCGCGGATCTCTTGGGCGAGGATGTCGATCTCGTGGCGGTTGATCCGCTTGAGATCGCGCGGGGACTGGATGCGCTCGATGACCATAGGCTTGATTTGTGGGAACCCCTCCTAAACCCCCGCCAAACGGCAGCCGCACGGCGACTCGCTTATCGATAAAAGTCGCAGATCGCAGCAAGGACGCGAGGGCGTTTGCGCGTAGGAGCAGGGGTGCAGCCAAGCTTCGGCCGCAGCCGCCCCGGGCCGATTCCCTTACGGCGCCGGCGCGTGCTCGTGGACATCGCGCGCATCTTCTCGACGGTGTGCAATCCCTTCGTGACGGCGATCGTCCTGTACGCAATTTTAGCCCACGCCTACGCGCGCGACACGCGAACGTTCTGGCTCTGGCTCTTTTTGAGCGCCTTCTTCTCCTCGATCGGTCCAATGCTGTACGTGCTGTGGTTGTACTGGACCGACCGCATCTCCGACTTGGACATGTCGCAGCGGCGCGAGCGCGAGACGGTCTTCTCGGTCTTCGTCCTTTCGTATTTCGTGGGGACGATCAGTCTCTATTGCGTCCACGCCCCGCCGATACTGGTGGCCTCGATGGCGGGGTACACCGCGGCGGCCTTCGTGGTGCAATCGATCACCCGTTTCTGGAAGATCAGCACGCACGCGCTCGGCATTACGGCCCCACTGGTGGCGCTCGTGGTGCTCTACGGGCAGCAGCCGCTGCCGTTCGCCGTTCTCATTCCGCTCGTCGGATGGTCACGTGTGTATCTCAAAGCTCACACGACTCTGCAGGTCGTTGCCGGGACGCTGCTCGGCTTCGCCTCGGTGTACGTCTTCTTCCGCCTCTTCCACGTCGTCTGAGGCACCCACGATCTCACGCAAATTCTCCCGAAAGGCATGTAGATCGCCGGAGGTGACGTAGCGGGTCCGCCCCGTGCCAACGCGGTGCGCGCGTCGTTGCGCCAGCTGCTCCTGGACGAATACCACGGCGCGTTGGGCTTGGGCAACTGACGGGTCGATGCGCTGCGTCGCCGCTCCGAGGACGGCAGCAAACTCGGCGTCGAGCAGCGGGTAGTGGGTGCATGCCAAGACGAGCGCGTCGAGCGGCCCGGCGAAGGCGCTGCACGCCTGGGCAACGGCGGCGCGGGCGAGTGGGCCGCTGCGATGACCCGACTCGACCAGCGGCACCAGCGCCGGCGCCGCCACTTCTTGTACGACGGCCCGCGGGGCCAAACGCGCGATCGCGGCGCCGTAGGCACCGGTGCGCACGGTGGCGGACGTGGCGATCACGCCGACACGGCGCGCACCACTCTGCGCGACCGCCTGCGCAGCGGCCTCGATGAGATCGAGAATCGGAACGCCGGCCGCCGGATAGCCGAACTGAGCGGCGATGGCGCACGAGGTGTTACAGCCCATGACGATCGCCTCGACGCCTTGCGCTTGAAGATAGGCGATGTTTGCTTGCAGATAGCCACGCAACTCGTCGACGCTCTTGTCGCCGTACGGCACGTGCGCCTGATCGGCGAAGTAGAGCAGGTCTTCGTCGGGTAGCTGTTCGCGCACGTGGCGTGCCACGGTGAGGCCACCGAGACCAGAATCGAAGATACCCAGCACGCTCAGGGAATGTCCATGCTCGTCTGCGGAGGCGGCGGAGCACCGGCATAATCGGAGACGCCGTCGGCGACCGAGACGGCGATCTTCTGCAAGAAGGTCGGCGAGCGCAAGAGCGCGGCGTCGCCGGGGTTCGAGAGGAAGGCCGTCTCAATGAGGATCGCCGGCATCGTCGTGTGGTGGATCACATAAAAGTTCGCCTTCTGGATACCGTCGTCTTTGGTCTCGAGCGCGGCGGCGAGATGGCGGTGGACGGCCTGCGCGAGCGGCAGCGAGTCGTCCTTGTAGTAGTAGGTCGTCGTGCCGTTGAGATCGGAGGACGTGAAGCTGTTGACGTGGATGCTGATGAAGAGCCGCGCCCCGGCGTTGTTCGCGATATCGCAGCGCGCCTGAAGTTCGTCGTGGGCGGAGTCGTTGGGCTGGTAAACGTCGACATCCGTATAGCGCGTGAGCTTCACCGTCCAGCCGCGCGCCTCGAGAACCCTGCGCAGACGCCCGGCGATGTCGAGTGTCAGATCTTTCTCTACCAAGCCGTTCCCCATCGCGCCCGAATCGCTGCCGCCGTGACCGGGATCGATCACGATGAGTCCCGCGTTTGCCGTGCGCGGTGCGAACTTCCAGGGCGTCGCGACCGCAGCAGGTGTGGCCGACGGCAACGGACTCGACACGGGTGCCAAGGCGATGGTTCCCGCGTCGCCGATTTGCCCGAGCCCGGTGCGCGCGACGTCGGTGTCGGCCGAGGCGCCGACGGTGATCGTCAGTGACGAGTCCGACGGTTCGAGGTCGACGGCAAGGTCCGAAGGCAGGGTGAAAGCGACGCGCACGACGGGGATCGGCTGGAGTGCCATCTGGCGCACGCGTAAGGAGCTCACCACGTCGCTCGCGGGCGTCTCGTCCAACGGTGCGATACCCAGCGTCGCGTTCTGCAGATCGAGGTACCACCGTCCGTCCAAGAGCCGGTGCCATTCGTAGGCGACCGGCGCATTCACCGCGACGCGCACCGAGAAGCTGCTCTCTGCGGGCGTCTCGTCGATTGCCGTGACGACGGCGGGTACAGCCGCGCCCATCTCCGAGGCCACCGGCGAGGGCGACGCGACGGTCGCGGCCTCACCGGGCTGCGGGCTCGCTGCGGTTTGGTCCCCGTCCTCATCGGATGACGTATCCGGCGGCACGGACGGCTCCGGCGGCGGCGTAAACGCGGGCGTTACCGCGGGGGCGCCCACGGAGGCAACGGCATCGCCTTCGTCGGGGATGGGCGTCCC
This sequence comes from Candidatus Acidiferrales bacterium, assembly GCA_035503775.1. GTDB lineage: Bacteria > Vulcanimicrobiota > Vulcanimicrobiia > Vulcanimicrobiales > Vulcanimicrobiaceae > DATJTD01. The sequence continues at coordinate 41,276 of DATJTD010000251.1, read as the reverse complement.
GGCAAGCGGCGTCCCCGCCGGCGCAAAAATCAACGTCAACTCGTTTGGCGATGACGAAGGGCCGAGCACGTGCACGCCATCTGCGGGCCCGTAGAAGGCCACAGAGGTCGACGGATTGCGCGGTGTGCCCTCTGCGAGCAGCGTCACCTGCGAGAGCCCCGGCGAGCCGACGATGCGGCTTTGGTCAAGCGTTGAGGCGACGCCGGTGAAAAGCAGCTCCACTTGGCCGTCATCGCCGGCGAGACGGCGGAAATGCAGCGGCGTCGCGCCGCGCAAGGTCACCACGACCGTCTGGCCCACGTTGTGCACGTCGAGTGCCCCGAGCTGTGGCTGTAGGACCGTCTCGCCTCCAGCGTCGATGGGGACGACGTAGAGCGCCCGGGCGAGCGCGAAGAGCGGAAGAAAGGCCTGCGCACCGGCGCTGTACGGCGCGAATGGCGCGCGGAAGCTCGCGCCGGCGACGGTGAACTGCGCATCGCCCAAGGTAAAGGTGATCGTGCGCCGATCGGCCGTCGTGATTACGACATAGCGTTGCCCCGGTTCGTATGCGAGCGTCGCTCCGAGGCGTGCGAGGAAACGTTGCAGGCCCGTATCGGCGGTTCCGACGGCGACGGTGCCGGCGCGCATCTCGGCTTGGTCGAAGATCAACTGCGTGCCGGCAAACCAGATGTTGGGAGCATCTTGAGCGCCTGCCGGCACGGCGCATGTCAGCAGCACGAGGACGGCGAGAAGAGCGGCGCGCACAGCAGCCACCGCCTTACCAGCTCGACCGATCGAGCGGCTCATCGAGTTCCAAGTGTCCGCCGGGGAGCGTCGCGAGCGGTGCGCCATCGACGGTCACGCGCACGGCTTGAATCTGCGGGAGTGCCGTCATCGTCCAGACGAGGCCTTTGAACTCTCCGCTCTCGCCGAAGCTTCCGCCTGCGCCGTTCTTGACGTCTCCGGAGAGATCGACGGTGACGAGGGGTGCCGCGACGGCGACGGAGTGCACGAAGGTTCCCGGCGGGAAACGGATCGCCTCGACGTCCTGCGGCGGACCAGCGACGGCTTGGGTCGCAGCGTAAAAGGCGACACTTTGCAGATCGCGCGCAGGGCCCAGGGTCACGGTATACGAGCCCATCGTCTGCCCATCGAGTTCGGTGTAGTAGACGGGGATGCTGCTGCCGATGCCACCGGAACGGTTACGAACGAATTCGTAGGCGAGAAGCGCGGCAGCGGCGAGGACCAGGAACAAGACCAGTGCGCGAGCAGACCTCACGGAACGAGTTCTTCTCTTCGCGCACCACGCTATCCCGTGCCGCGCATCACGAAATACTTACGCGATCATCGGTATGGAGACCGTGCAATGCGATTCGTACAGCAAGCTGGTGAACCGGTTGATCTCCATCGGACTACCGAAATAGTAGCCTTGTACCTCGTCGCATCCGAGCGCGGCAACCGCGCAAAGCTCGGCGGGCGTCTCGATACCGAGGGCAATGGTGCGAAGGCCGCGGTCTTGCACGCGCGCGATCGTCTGCTCCGCCTGCATGTACTGCGCGTCGTCGTTGGGCAACTCGCTGACGAAGGCGCGATTGAGCTTGATCACGTCGACCGGTGCAACCTCGAGCCAGCTCTGATCGGCGAGCTGATCCTTCACGTCATCGGCGACGATCGTTGCACCGAGCGCGCGCGCATCGCGCAGTGCGGCCAGCGCCGGAGCGTCGTCCAGCAGCGACCAAATCTCGTGCACTTCGAGTGCGACATCGCTGGGTGCAAGGCCGGTTGCGGCGCAGACGCTGGCGAGCAGCGGAGCGAAGGCTGCGTTGCGCAGTTCGATGTTGGAGACGTTGAGGTGAAGGCGCAGGCGCGCCAGGCTCTGCGTGCGCCACGTGCGGTTCTGAGCGCAAGCGTCGCGCATCGCCCACTCCCCCAGTTTTGCGGCGAGGCCGTATTCCTCGGCAACCGAAATCATCACCAGGGGATTCACCGGCCCGACGCCCGGACAGACCCAGCGCAGTAGCACCTCGGCCGCCGTAATAGCGCCATCTTCCAAGCGCACGATGGGTTGGTACACAAAGGTCAAGGTCCGCTCTTCGAAAGAGCGGATAAATTCGTCCGCGATGAGCGAACGGCGCTCGGCAGCATCCATGAGTCGGCCTATCTCCTCCACGAGGGGTCCTTACCGGGACATCGGCTTCGGGCTGCTGGAAATTGAGCGCCAAACGGGTGGGTATACAAGACAAGCGGGCGAACATCGCTGCGCATCACTCTCTCCCCGGAGGTCGTCGTGCTCAAAGGTTTCGTTGCTTTTCTCATGCGTGGAAACGTCATCGATCTGGCGGTTGCCGTGGTCATGGGGGGCGCCTTCGGTGCGGTGGTCACGGCACTCGTTAAAGACATCATCACTCCGCTGATCGCCGCCATCGTCGGAAAGCCGGACTTCTCCGCATTGAGCTTTACGATCAACAGCAGCGTCTTTCGCTATGGTGATTTCCTCAACGCCGCGCTTGGCTTCGTGCTCGTCTCGGCCGCTGTCTACTTCTTCATCGTCGGGCCGATGAACGCGGTCATGAATCGCTTTCGCCCGGCCCCCGGCGAGCCGACGACGCGGCCGTGCCCCGAGTGCCTCACGATCATCCCGGTCGCGGCGCGGCGCTGCCCGGCCTGCACCAGCACGTTCGAAACAGCGAAGCCCTGATTCACGGGTCGTGAGCTGGGAATAGGCGTCGTACGCCGCGAGGAGGACGCATGGCAACCACCAGCAAGACCAAAAAGAGCGCGCCCGGCAAGAAGACGTCGACGCGCACGTACAGTCCGGCCGCAAGCGAGACCGTACGCGAAGAGATGGACGAATTCAAGAGCGGGACGGCGCGATCGGGCCGCTCCGGCAAGAAGGTCACGAGCCGTAAACAAGCCATCGCAATTGGACTTTCCGAGGCGCGCAAGAAGGGCGAGAAAGTGCCGCCGCCTCCGAAGCGTACGAGCTAGAAGGCCTCCTGCAAGACCCCGGTCGTCGGGACCGGAGTTCCCGAGGCGCGGGTGCGCACAGGTTCCTTGCGCGCAGCGGTCCAACGCGGGCGGAGTGAGTGAACGTGATGACGAGAAACGCGCGGTTGCCTACGCTGCGGTCGATGCATGCGTCCCCGCCTCCGTCCGTTCGATCGGACTGGGAACCGGAACGACGGCTTATTGGGCGATTGAGCGCGTCGCCGAACTCGTTGCCGCGGGCCACGAGATTACGGCTGTTGCCACGTCGGTCGAGAGCGAGGAGCATTGCCGCGCGCGCGGCATTCCGCTGACGGGATTGCTCGAGGGGCCGCCCATCGAAGTTGCCATCGACGGTGCCGACGAGATCGCCCCCGACTTCGCCGCCATCAAAGGCGGCGGCGGGGCGCTCTTTCGCGAACGCGCGGTCGCGCTCGCAGCGGACGTCTTCGTCATCATCGTGACGGCGGAAAAACTCGTTCCGCAGCTAGGCGCTTTCCCGCTGCCGGTCGAGGTCGTCCCATTCTCCGCCCGGTACGTCGCGCGAGAGATCGGACGCCTCGGTGTACCCCTCGCGCTGCGCGAGCGCAACGGCAAGACGTTCGTCACCGACAACGGCAACAACATCCTGGATTGCCGCTTCGGCTCGATCGGCGACCCCGCGGGCCTCGATGCGCGGCTTCGAGCGATCCACGGCGTCGTCACTACCGGGCTTTTTACCGGCATCGTCAGCCGCCTCTTCGTCGGCTCACCGACGGGAGTCTACGAGTCAGCCGCGCGCTAGGTCGCGACCGCGGGGGTATCGGCAAGCAGGTGATTGACGACCCACGACACGACCCACATGATCAGCGAGCAGACGAACGCCGATCCAAAATTGTCGACACGGAAACCGGGCGTAACGTAGGCGACCAACCAGAAGACGATGGCATTGACGATGAACGTGAAGAGTCCCAGCGTCAGGATCGTCAAGGGGAGGGTCAAGATAAAGAGGATCGGGCGTACCAGCGCGTTGGTGAGGCCAAGGACGAACGCTCCGATAACCGCCGCCAGCGTGTCGGCGATGTGGAGCCCGAAATTCAATTGCGCGATGATGTAGAGGGCAGCGGCGTTGAGCAGCAGGCGGATGACGAATCTCATGTCGGAGCCTCGATCGGAAGATGCTAGTGAACTAGGAGCGCCGCACCGGCGAGCGCCGGCGTCAGCACGCACACGCCGATGCGCGCGAACTGTAAGGGTGTTACCACGATTCCCTCGTGGCGTAACGCCCGCAGCCAGAGGAGCGTAGCGAGCGAACCGCTGACGGCAAGATTCGGCCCGAGATCGACCGCGGTGAGGGCACGGTGGACGAGAAGCGGTGTGAGGTCCCCTGCGGTGCGCGTACCCTCTGCCAACAGAGCAACCGTGAGATTGTTTGCAACCGCGCAGGCCACGGTGACCGATGCGCTGAGCGCCTCTGCGCCCAGCGGCCCCGGCAGCCCGCCCAGCGCCGAGAGCGCCGTCCGGAGAAGGTCGGGAAGCCCCGCCCGATCGAGCGCGGCGACGACGGTGAAGAGCGCGGCGACGAGCGGAACGATCGACCAAGCGACGCGCCGGAGCACCGACGCAAACGTCCGCGGAACCGCTGCCGAGACGATCGCCAGCGAGAGAACGGCCACCGAAATCGTAACCCTCCCCAGCGGGACGGTGAAGAGCGCCGCCACGATCATCACCAGGCCGCTCAGGCTGACGGCGGCGAGCGCGAGGCGTCCGGCGGCCGTCAGGCCTACCGGCTCCGAATCGTCGTGCACGCGCTCTCGCAATGAACCGCGCATCACCAAAATCAATGCGGCGTACGTGACGAGGACGGCAAAGAGCGAGGCGAGGCCGAACGCGCGCAGCCAAGCCCATAACGGTGGAAGACGGTCTGCGTAAACAACGAGATTAGCCGGGTTGGATATGGGCAAGAGAAAGCTGGCAGCGTTTGCCACGAAGGCGCACGCGTAGAGGTATGGAAGCGGCCGAGCGTTCGTGCGCCCGACTGCCACCGCCACCGCCGGCGCAAGTACGACTGCGGTTGCATCGTTCGAAAGCACCGCCGTCACCACGACGCCGACGAGATAGATCACCCCGAGCAAGCGCAGTGGCGAGCCTCGCGCCGCCTCCAGCGCGTGCATCGCGAGCCAATCGAAGACGCCGTGACGGCGTAAGAGTTCGGCAAGCATCATCATACCGACGAGAAAGAGGTAGACATCTGTCCCGCGCGACACGGCCTGCAATGCATCAGAAAACGAGACCGCTCCGATGATTACGAGGGTGGCCGCTCCAACGGCGGCCCAAAGAGCCTCGGGGAGACCTGCTGCGCGGGACGCTACTGCGACGAGGGTCACACCGGATATCGCCCAGGTGACCGTGCGCGTCAAGCCGGGACCGATCACTCTCCCAAAATCTCCGGAGGATATGTTTGAAGCGTCGCCCCGCTCTTGCTCTCTGCGTCGCCCTTGCGGCGCTCTCGGCCTCGGTCAACGCGGCGCAATCGGCGCCGCGCCCCACGAAATGGCAGCAGTACGAGCGGAGGCTCTACAAAAGCTCCGCCCCCGCCGACCGGTATTTCGGCCCACTCAAGCTCAGTTATCTCGGAATCAACAATGCACTCCGCCTTGAGACGATACTTGCCGGCGACCACACGACCGACCCCGGCATCGTCACGATGATGGATCGCATCGACGTCTCGCTGCGCGAGTGGGCGGACGCGTACTCCAGCGATCCGCAGCTCGCGCGCACCTATTTTCTGGCCGTTATGGCCTATTCGAAAATCTGGACGCAGCCGGATCAGGAACGAGCTTGGCAATACATGCATCTACTCGTCCAGCGCTTCCCGACATCGTATTTCGGCAAACAAGTCCGGCGCGACCTCGCCATCGGCTTCACGGAGTATTACTATGCGCAGCCGCTCTTCTGTCCGACGCCGTCACCCGCCCCGAGTCCGAGCCCGACGCCCACGCCAACGCCGAGGCGCGGCCATCGCGCCGCCCCATCGCCATCACCGTCGCCGACCCAAACGCCGACTGCCGAACCGACAGATGCTCCGACGCCGCTGCCAACGGCGGCGCCGGCGCCCGGCGGCCCCAACGTGGAGATTCTGACGCCGCCATGTGTTCCCGCGCCTTCGCCGACGCCGGACGTCTCGTCGACGCCGGCTCCTTTATCGAGCGCGGACGCGGCGACGCCAGGCAGCCCACATTGATCCGAACGGCGCCAAACCCTCGTCGTTTCTCGGGGAGCGCGAAGGAAACGGCGCAGCCGAGCGCAATCTCGGCGACGGAAGTCATGTAAGCTGCACTGAGCGCGGCTTCTTTCTGCGCCCTACCGTTTTCGTGTCCTCCGTGGCACGACAGCACAATTCCCATCGTTCCAATGACATCTCTGCCCATCTCATGGAGGGTTCATGGAAACCAAACCTACGCATTCACCCCTGGCGGTCACACGCCGTCAGTCGATTGCCGCCATCGGCGCAACAGCCGCCTCGGTCTTCGCCACCGTCAACTTCGTGCGGGCACAAACGCCCATCACGGTACGCCTCGGTGACGTCGTCGCCGAAGGCGATCCCGAGGCCGCCGCGCACCACTTCTTCGCCCAACGCTTCAGCGACCTGACCAAGGGCGCGTACGAAGTCAAGATATTCCTCAACGGCACCCTCGGCGACCCCAACCACATGAACGAGCAGGTCGCCTCCGGCGCGCTCGAACTGACCAAGTGCGGCTCCGGCGCACTGCCGACGTACGACAAACGCCTCGACGTCATCAACTTGCCGTACATGTACACCAGTACCGATAAGCTCTTCGCCGCGCTCGACGGCAAACTGGGCGACGCCTTCGGTGAGATCATCGAACCGCACGGCTTCAAGCTGCTCGGCTTCTACGACTCGGGCGTCCGGAACATCTACAACTGGAAAGGCCCGATCGACCGGCCCGAAAACATCAAAATCATGGGCCTGCGCCTGCGCGTGCAGCCGTCGCCGCTTTTCATCGCTACCTTCAATCAGCTCGGTGCGCAGGCGGTTCCCCTCGCCGTCGGCGAGATCTACAACGCGATTCAGCAGCACGTGGTGGACGGTGCCGAGAACAACATCGACTTCTACCTAACCCAGCATCACAACGAAGTCGCGCCGTACTACTCCAAGACGCAGCACCTCTTCGGAAACGACGTCTTCATTGCTAGTGCGAAGTGGTATGCCACACTCCCACCGGACGTGCAAGCGGCGCTGACACAGGCGGCACGGGAAGGCGTCGAGTACGAGCGTAAGGCGAAGGCTGAAGCAACCAAAGCCGACTACGCGAAGTGTGACGGCCTCGGCGTGAAGGTCAACGACGCGGATATCCCGGCGTTCCAGGCGGCCGTGAAGCCGGTCTGGGAGCAGTTCAAAGGCCCGCTCGGAAACCTCTACGACATCGTCCTCGCAACACAGTAAGAACTAGGCAGAACAGATGATGCGGAAGCTCGATCGCCTCGTGGCGCTCCTCGAAAACACCCTCGCCTTCATCCTAGTCGTGGGGGTACTCGTGATCGTCGCGCTGCAAATCGTCTTCCGCTTCTTTCTCCATAGCCCGCTCTCGTGGTCGGAGGAATTGGCGACCTACGTTCTCGTCTGGACCGCCTTCCTCGGACTCGCGATCGCACAACGCGATCACAGTCACATCTCCGTGCAGATCTTTCCGAAGATCAATGCCTCGCCGCTCGGCCGCTGGTCGGCCTGGGTGGGAATGGTCGTGCTCTTCTGCCTCATTGGATCCGGCGGCTTCAATCTGGCCATCCAAAACGGTGAGGAGCAATCGCCGGCAATGGGGCTTCCGTTCTGGGTCGTCTACATGATCTTGCCGATCAGCTCGGTGCTTGGGCTCTACCACTGCGCACGCGCGATCCCCGATCTACTCAAGCCTCCGAAGCCCCCACACGCCTGGGGCCAAGAATTCGAAGCGCGGCCCGGAGACGCGACGCCAGCCCCTGATGTGATTCCGGCCCACTCGAAATGATCCTGATCGTCGTCGTCTTCTTCATGCTTTTGGCGTTGGGTGTCCCCATTCTGGCGGCACTGGGCATCGGCGCCTTCGCCGCGCTGCTCGCCAGCGGCATCCCCGCCGAAGAGTTCGCGCATACGGTCGAGGGCGGTCTCGAGAACTTCACGCTGCTTTCGATCCCGCTTTTCTTGCTCGCCGGCGAGATCATGGCCAAAGGCGGCATCTCGGCGCGCCTGACCCGCCTGGTCACGATGATCGTCGGCAACATGCCCGGAGGCCTCGGCATCTCGGTCGTCGTCGCAACGATGCTCTTTTCGGGCATCTCCGGCTCGGTCAACGCCGACGCCGCCGCCATCGGTTCGGTGATGATGCCGCCGATGTTCACCGCCGGCTATCGTCCGCAGTGGGCGTCGGCGATCGTCGCAGCTGCTGCCGGCACCGGCATCCTGATCCCGCCCTCGATTACGATGATCGTCTTGGGCACGATCGCGAACCTCTCGATCAAGGAGTTGTTCTTGGCCTCGCTGCTCCCGGCGACGCTGATCGGTATCGGGAAGGCCATCGTCATCTTCTACAAGGCCAAGCTCGGCATCGAGAAGACCAACGAGTCGGTACACGTCACGCCGGCGGCTCTCTGGAAGGCCTTCCTCGATGCCATTCCGGCGCTCCTCGCGCCCGCGATCATCATTGGCGGCATCCTCTCAGGGGTCTTCACCGCTACCGAGTCAGCAGCCGTCGCGGTGATCTACGCCGGCTTCTTGAGCATCGTGGTCTACCGCGAGATCGACCTCAAGGTGTTCATCGACCTGATGATCTCCGCAGCCCGCATGACGGGCGTCGTCGTCGCCCTCGTGGGCGTGGCCAGCGCGGTGGCGTACGTCATCGCCTACAACCAGTTCTCCGACGCCCTAGCGGCGTGGGCCGGCAGCTACGTGACGCACTACTTCGTCTTCGCCAGCATCGTGATGATCTTGTTCTGGCTGCTGGGCGCCCTCATGGACGGCATTCCCGCCCTGGTGATCCTGATTCCGCTCTTCATGCCGCTGGCTCTCAAAGCCGGAATGAGCCCGATCCACTTTGCGATCTTCTCACTGGCGATCTTCGGAATCTCGCTGGTGACGCCGCCGATCGGCACCGCCTGTTTCGTCGTCTCAGCCATCGCGCGGGTGAACATCCGCGCGCTCGTCGTCCCGATGATTCCGTTCATGCTCATCATGTTCGCGACGATTCTGTTGCTAGCGTACGTCCCGTGGTTCTCGCTGGCCCTCCCGCGGCTCGTCGGCGGATACGTCGGACCCTAGTCGGCCGCGTCGGGCCTCGGTTCTTGGGATATAGCAGGAGCCTCCTGCTCCACAATTAGATAACTTTTTACCTAGACCCCGCCGGTGCGTTACCGGTACAATAATTGCAGTCGCTCGTTCAGTCGGCGACCTAGACAAAACGCTCTCCGTCTTCGACACGTCACTTTGTGGTGAGTCGCGATTCGATGAGTTGTATCTCCTTTGTTTGCCGCATCGGCGAGCGGGGTGTTTTCGGTGTTACCTGAAACGAATTTGCCGTTCTTTTCGCCGCAGGAAGTCTCGCTTCTGCAAGCGCTTGCGGATGGCTGTCAGAGCAAAGAGATCGCGGGGGTGGTGGATCGAAGCAAGCCCACCGTCGAAGCGATGGTCCGGATGCTCTATGCCAAGCTGCACGCGCGTTCGCGGGCGCATCTGGTCGCCAAGGCGATTGCCTACGGCATCATCGACGTCGCGCGGTATGCCTCAGATTAAGGTGTGCCGTGCCGCTAACTGCCGTAGAGAGCCGTCATATCTCCGCCGAGCCGCGGATAGATCATCGGCCGGAGACGGCCTAACCACAGATCGAGCGAGGGTTCGGCGAAGCGCACGTGATACGGCTCCGCCCACACGATTTCGTCCATACGCAGGACGCTCGCGGGTGTGATATCCTGCTCCGCTCCGGCTCGCTGAGCAAACCAGCCCGGATCGTGTAGCGCATCGACACAGCGGCGGACGAGCCGCTGCAGCGCCCCGTCCCAGCGGCTGTAGAGATCCAAGCCGTTCGCAGCGGCGAGTTCGGCGAGAAAGACCAGTGGTGTGAGCGCGAAGAGATGGTAGTGGAGGGCCCGCTTTCCACGCTCCATCTCGAGCGGAAGCGTCCCCTCCGCGGTGATCTGTTGCGCACCAAGGTCGAATTTCTCAACGCCCCAGGCCAGAAGTTCCGGCTCATCTGCGGCGACACCGGTGGCGGCGACGGCCGCTCCGACCCAATGCGCATGGTTATTACGGAAGTGCCGAGCCTCCGGGTCGGTATATGCCGGCTGCACGCTGTGTGCCATCCGCGCGAGCCAGCTCTCGATCGGCGTCGCAACTTCCGGTTCGATGGCGCGGGTATCCCGGAGCTTGAGGTACGCGAGCGCGAGGCCTCCGAGCGTCCACTCTTTTTCGTACTCGCCTTGCTGATTGGTTGTGCCGCCCATGGCGTCGGCCAGCGCCCAGGCATGAAGCCACGCCAGCGCGCGTCTCCACGCTTGACGATCGCCGAAGACTGCAGCGTCGCTCGCCTCGGTGACACCACACAGAAAGTCGCGCACCGGCTTGAGCGAAGCCTCGTTCTTCTCCAGTAGCACGGGATCGGCAACCGAGAGCTGTGCGTCGACGTAGTACTTGTAGCCGAGGACGTCGCTGACAGGAGCGGGCATCGGCGGCTCGGGGAGATGCACAACGGGCCGGCCTCGCCGGCCGGCCCGTTGCACGTATTCTGCGAATGGACTCTTCAAAAAATCCTCAACGGACTCTTCGAAAGCCCTGAGCAACCCACCTTACGGCGGCCGACCGCGACAGACTCGCGGTCGCGCGCCGTAAGGCTACGGGCTTCAGTGGTTTCCGAAGAAGTGCTTGAAGTCGACCGTGTACTTCGCCGGTCCGATGCCGAACGCGTTGGTCAGACCATACTGACCGTTTATCAGCGGTTCCGGGATGCCTTCTTCTTGTGTGACGAACGGATTGGAATCGGCATTGAAGATGTTGTAGCCGGTGAACTGGAGCAAGTTCGACTTGCCGTAGACCGGGAACGCCAGCGTGGCGTGGGCTACGAAGAAGGGGGGGATGTTATAGGTGTTGTTGTTCCCGTAGTACTCTTCGCCGAAAGCGACGACGCCGCCGCTGAGCGTGTGGTATGCCAGTTCGCCGTAGCCGCCTGCGTATGGTGTGGCGTTGCGAGCGATACCGGTGACGGAGTCGCTATTCACGCCGGTACCGTCACCCGGTGGGATGTAATTGCTCACGCCGCAAGGAACTGCCGCGAGGTTTGCGCCACCGTTGACCGGGTTTCCATAAAGAACGGGCGACACGTTGTAGGGGCAGCCCTGCTCCAAGTTGCCCTGCACGATGTACCCGAAACCTACCGCCGGATCGCGGTGGAGCGAGAGTTCGACACCCTTATAGCGAGCGTTGGAGACATTCTGCTCTTTGGAGAGGATGAGCGGGTATGCGGCGTAGGCGGCTGGGCACACGATCGCACACGATTCACTGCTCGCACCATTGAAGAACTGGTTATACAGATCTTCGTAATAGGTGTCGACATCGAGGACCGTGGCTGTATCGATCACGTGGAAGCTTCCGCCCAGATCGTACCCGAACGCCGTCTCGGCCTTGAGATTTGTTGCCGGGAGCGAGAGCGTGCAATACGAGTTCGTAGCCGTGCCGCCGCCGCCCGAGCAACTCAGAGTGGAGTAATTGTTGGGTCCGAAAGGCGTCTCACCGTTCGTGTAGGCGCCGGCAAAGGGAGGTGCAATTGAGCTGCCGACCGCGAAGCGGATCGACGACGCCGTGTTGGGTCTGAACGTCAGGCCCACGCGTTCGTCGAGATGCGTGAAGTCCGTATTGTTCCACGTGACCCCATTGTCCGGGGACGTGTGGAAGTAGTAGTGGTTGAAATAACCTGCAAGCGTCGTGTCGATCTTCGAGCTGACGTGCAAGATAGCGCGCAGCATTGCGCTTTCAGCCGCGTACGACGTGCCAGGATATTCCGTCGAGCCCGTGTTGTTGGGGTCATCGAAGTACGAGGCGTTACCTGAATACGAGTCGGTCTTGTTGGACTGGAGGTAAAGGGTGTAGACGTTTGGACCGGCGTTGTGATCGTATTCAAGCGAGCCGCCGCGCAGATCGTCATCGGAGTTCGAGGCAAAGTACCCATCACCGACGGCGCCGGTACCACCGTTGCGCTCACCCTCCGTGCCGACGTAACCTTTGCTGCCCGGTGTGCAGCTGTTCGTGGTTGCAGTAGTACCCGCGGGATAGACCGGGTTGAGCGTGTACCGGCCGTGGTTTGGTGTCGTGCCCGTTAGACCGGCCGTAGAGCCGGGCCCGTTATCACAAGCATAATACATACCGGGGATCGTCCCAAGCGTGACAGGCTCGTCGGTTCCATTGAACGTCTCAGTCGTCGTGACGCCACCAATGGCGGTACAAGCGGCCGCGTTTGTGACTTGTTGCGAGGCGCCATTCACGAGGCAAGTTTGGAACGAACCGTATATCGGGCCGTTCACTGTCCATGAATCATCGTCGCACGGTTGCTCCCCGTTGGCGTTCGGTGGGATATCCGCGGGGCACTCGACACCGTTGGTCGCGTGATTGTTGGTATCAGTCCCGAAACCACGAACCAAAAGCGAATCGTTCTTCACGGCCGTGCGAAGGTCGAGTTCGTACACGGGCTCGTCTTGTTTCCGGATTTGATACGGCGGCACGTAGTTGTCGTCGATGAAAATCTGTTGGCCATTCGCCACGCCATTGGCGAATATCCCTCCTGTTGGGTAGCCGGCGCTCGCGGTCGCGCCAGAGATGGAGGAAGGATCGAAGTCGGTCGGATCTTGCCAGAAGTGATTGCCGTTTTCGTCTGTCTGGCCGTGCGTTCCGAAATACGAAGCGGTCACTGTGGTCGCGCTAGAGAGATTGTAGCGAATCTTCGCGAGTTCTGCCCGCTCGTCCAAGAACGAGCTGACCGGAAGTCCGCTCAGATAGAGGGAATCCGTAGCGAATTTCGGCGGATTAGCCGGCGTGCCCGGGACCTTCGTGTTTGCGGGACCCGTGATCGTCGGCGACATGACAAAATAGCCCCCGACTTGCGAATACTGCTGGATATCGAAGTTGATCGGCGTATTCTGAGGCTCACCGTGGGCGCCATAGAGCGCGTAGACAAGTGCGTAGCCGAGCTTTCCATTCTTGCTCGTACCAGTCAGGCTGATGTCCGCCGCCTGGCCCCCGAAATTATCGGTGCTGTAGTCGACATATCCACGCGGTTGGCTCGTGGGATCCAACGAACGAAAATTCACGGCGCCCATGATGTCGTAGTTGATATCCGGGATCGTGGCGCCGGGGCCTTTGACGACCTCGACTGCCTGGTAGAGCGCCGAGTTGAGGTATTGCAAGCGATAGCCTTGCGAGGCCGAGCGGGCGATGTTGTGCCCGTCGATCTGCGCGAGGGTCTCTTGCGTGAGGCTGCCGCGAATATTCGGCAGCGACTGGTTACCGGGCGAGGCGGGATTCGAATTGGCCGATTCGTGCGCCGTTTCGAAGCCGGGGACTTCGTCGAGGACCTGCATCAGCTGATGCTGGCCTTGTTCGCTGAAGACCACCTGCGAGACGCGCTGCTCCGAGAGAGCTGTCGTGTTGAACGACCCGAGCCGGCCGGCGCTGACGGTCACGCGGCCGATCGTGATCAGCGAGCTGTTATTGGTTGCAAGCAGGCTCATGTCGGCGCTCTGCGTGCCGCCGGGGAGAACGGAGTAGTCGGTCACACTGGACGGCGTATAGCCGACGTGTGAGAAATTGATCTGATACAAGCCCGGCTGCACGTCGGTGAACGTGTACTGGCCGTTCGCATCAGTGTGTGTCGTCGCGCTCTGGGGCCCTTGCAACGTTACTGTCGCGTTCTGCAAAGGTCCGCCGTTGCTGTCGCGAACGACGCCGCTGATCGTGGCTCCGGTCGACACTGCCGCCGGGGCCGGGCTTGCGGTCGTGGTCGTGGTCTGGGCGTAGGCGGGGACAATTGAAGCGTTGACGATGAACATAAAAGCCATCATCAGAAAAACCAACCGCTTCAATATGGGCGATCGTGCTTCCATGTAGGGTCCTTTCACCTTGGCATGGGCAGCCAGGCATGAAGTTTGCGGCTACTCATTACAACACGCCCGTGCGGTCGCCTTCTCGGCCACATCGAGCAATTTCAAAACGAGGGGCTAGGAAACTGCTGCTCGAGCGTGGGGCAATGAGGCAAGCCACCGGCGCAGCGCCTCTGCGTCGGCGGGAAAGACTGCGGGATCGTCGCCACGCACGAATTCGATCATCGCCCAGCGGCGATCGAACCGGGGATCGGGCGCGGCGCTGACGGTTTCGAGGACACCGTGCCAAAACGGCTCGGCAGGCGCAAGCGGGAAACGCTCTCGTTGTTCGTTCCAGTTGAAGACGTGCAGATGCGAGAGCCACGGCCGCACGGCAATCAGCTCTTCGATGGCTTCGAGGGCTCCAATCCCCGGCCGCGGCTGCCAGTAGGTGTAAAGCGCCTCGTGGTTCACATGGCGCAGTATATCCAGGGTCGAGGCGAGCGAATCGGTCAGGGTGAGCCGGTGAAACTCGAGCGAGAGCGTGACACCGGCTTGCGATGCCTGCTCGGCCATCGTGCGCAAGTCCGCGATACAGCGCGCACGCTCGTCGGGCGGAACGTCCACGGAAGCGACGCCGCGCCGGCCCGCCCAAATCCGAATGTTCGGGGCCCCGAGGGCGACGGCCGTCTCCAAGACCGGTGAGAAGGCACTCACCGGCACTGCGCCCGCTTCGACGTACGATCCATAGGAAGCGACAGCGATGCCGTAGTGGCTGGTCGCCGCCGCGACGCGCTGCGCGGCAACCAAGTCTCCGACCGGGACGTGAACGTCGGCGCCCCATTCGATGCCTTCCACTTGAGCTTGCGCAGCGAGCTCGAGCGTCTGCTCGGGCGCGAGCGCGCGGAAGGTCACCGAACAGAGACCGAGTGCGATGCGGCTCATGCGAGCCGTTCGAGCAGCTCGCCGCGCACCGGATGCGCCAGCGGTTCACCGGCCACAAACCGTTCGATCTCACGCAGGATCGATTCGGTGAGCCGGTGAGCCTCGGTGCCGATGGAGCCGGCGATGTGCGGCGTGAGGAAGACGTTGCGCAGATCGTACAGCGGTGAGTCAGGGGGAAGCGGCTCGGGATCGGTGACGTCGAGGAGCGCCTCGATGCGGCCGGTGCGCAATTCCTCCACCAACGCCTCCTGATCGACGAGCGAACCGCGCGCCGTGTTGATGAGGATAGCGTGGTCGCGCATGAGGCGTAGGCGCCGCTGGTCGATCATGTGATGCGTCTGCGGAGTCGCGGGGGCGTGGATCGAGACGACGTCGGACTCGGCGACGAGCGTGTCGAGCTCCACGATGCGGACACCGAGACGTTCTGCCTCCTCCGCGCCGACATATGGGTCGTAGAGCAGCACTTGGAACGAGAACGGCGCCAGCAACTCGATCACGCGCCGCCCAATCGCCGAGGCACCGATGATACCGATGGTTTTGCGGTAATTCCCGATCCCCGGCATCCGGTGGCGCTCGACTTTGACCGAGCGGCGCACCTCGCGGTAGAGATCGCGCAGTTGTAGCGCGCGTTTATTGAAGAGCAGGATCGCCCCCAAGGTGAACTCGGCGACGGGCTCGGCGTTGGCCGCGGCAGCGCTGGTCACCAGAATCCCACGATCCCAGGCCGCGGGATCGACGAGGCCCTTGACGCTTCCCGCGAGGTGCGCGATGAGCGCGAGGTGGGGTGCCGCGGCCAAGATTGCCCGATCGACGGCGGGCGCCCCCCACCCGGTGATGAGGATCTCGATCTGGGCGAGCTCATCAGCGACGCGGGGCTCGTCCCACCGTTCGATGGGAGTTGCGCGCACCAGGTCGACGAGCGATTCCAAGCGGGCGCGCTGTCCGGGGCCGAAGGTATGGAGGTTCGCTTCGGGATTGAGCGCGATGAGCGCCTTGGGCCGCCTCTTCACGCTCATACCTCAGCTCCTTGGGTGGCAGCGCGCGCCGCCTCGAGACGCCGGCCGCGATTTCCGAGGTAAATCGAGAGCGGCACGAGGATGCCCAGTCCAATCGCCGAGAGCAGCAGCGCTCCCGTCAGCGACATCGGAACGTTGAGCACCATGAGGCCGAGCAGCATGACGCCGCAGCCGAGGACCTTACGGGCCACGCCCTTCTCTTTGAAGACCAGCCATCCCAGCAGCACGATGAGGATGATCCCTCCGCGCTTGATGCTGACCGTGACGTAGACCGGCAAGAGCGCCTGCGCCATGTACTGCGTCACGAGCGCCCCGGCATCGAAGAGCGCCAGGAAGACGATCAAGACCGGGGCGTGCCTCACGACGGCGAAGACCGCGCCCATATCCTGTTTGAGCACGTAGTTGAGAAAGATGAACATGATCACCATCGCGCTCGCGTAAGCGAAGGCCTCGAGCCAGGGGCCGCTCATGCCGACGATCTGTTTCTCGATCGGATTGGTCAGCGTGAAGATCACCGCAACGCCGAGCATATACCGGCTTCCGCGATCGGTGAAGACGGCCTTGAACGGCGCGAGCCAGCCGGCCGAAAGGAGGTTGGTGTGAAGTCCGAAGGTACCGGCGACCAGCAGGACGATGCCCAGAAACTGAACGAGCGTCGGCGTCTGCCCGAAGAAAAAGAAACTCGCCGGGATCAGAAAGATCGGCGTCAGCGCGATGAGCGGATAAGTCGACGAAATCGGCGAGAGCTGGTACGAGCGCAAGTGCAGCCACTGCGACCAGCACAGCAGCGCCGCCATCACGAGCACGAGCACGAGGAAGACGACCACCGGCGACGCGTGCAGGAACGCCAAGGCCAGAAACCCGCCGTTGGCGTTCTGCACGATGTGCACCGGTTGTCCGGCGTGCGCGAAGTAGATGATGCTCAGCGCCAGAAACAGACTGGTGAGCGTGCGGTATGCGATCGTTACCGAGACGACGCTGTACTCGGCGACGATGCGTTTGCGCAGCGTCTCCCCGCCGACGTTCGCCAGCGACGTCACGACCGCCCAAAAGAGCCCAACCGGTGAGAGCGCGTTCACGCCGCAGTCAACGTATCGAAGGCCATGTGCACAGAGTTCCCCCGGGAGCGTAGGATATGCGACGTGCCGCGCAGCCCCTGGCTGGGCTGGAGTCGACGGAGTCGCGGCGCCGTTTTGGAATGCGCTTTCCGGGGGCCATATGGCAGCCCAAGCATAATTTCCTCTGTCGCCGCTTGCATGCACAGGGAATTCTCGCCGGTCGCCTAAGTGATGGGTCGAACCAGTATGGAAAGCGCTTTCCAAGACCGTGCCCGTCACGCTCGCTGAGATCGCCAAACGCGCGGGAGTCTCTCTCGCGACCGCTTCGCGCGTGCTCAACGGCGACGGCCGGCGCGTCGTGGAGCCGCGGCTGCGCGCCCAGGTCACGGCCATCGCCGAGGAGATGCACTACGTTCCGAACGCCCACGCGCAGGCGCTCGCGCGAGCCGGCTCGACCACCGTCGGTGTCATCGTCCACGATGTGGGCGATCCCTATTTCTCGGAGATTTTCAGCGGGATTCAGCGGGTCGCCGTGGAGGCTGGGCGCCTGGTGACGATCTGCAACAGCTATCGCGATCCGCTGCGCGAGCTCGAGTACCTGACGCTCTTGCGCTCGCAGCGCGTCGGCGCCATCATCATGACCGGAAGCGGGTTGGACGATCGCGCCTACACCCGCGACCTCGCCGGACAGATCCTCGCCTTCACCGATGCCGGGGGCCGGGCGATCTTCGTGGGAAGCCACCGAGTGACCGGCGACACGCTCGTTCCCGACAACATTGGCGGCTTCTTCGACATCACGCAGGCGATGCTGGACTTAGGCCACCGCGAGATCGGGCTGATCAGCGGCCCCGCGGTCTTGACGACGACCCGTGACCGGTTCGACGGCCTGCGCCGGGCACTGGGTGCACGCGACCTCACACTCTCCGAAGACCGCATCGAGTGGGGCGACTTCTCGCGCGACAGCGGCGCGGCGGCAGCGCTGCGGCTGCTGGAGCGGCGCCCGAACCTCACCGCGATCCTCGCCATGAACGATGCGATGGCGATCGGCGCGCTCGGCGCGCTGCGCGAGCGCGGCATCGACGTCCCCGGTCAGATCTCCGTGAGCGGGTTCGACGACATCCCATCTGCAAGAGACGTCACTCCCGCGCTCTCGACCGTCCGCATCCCGCTCATGGAGATGGGGGCGCGAGCGATGACGATGGCGCTCGAAGCGCCGCAACCGCAACTGCGCACCGAACACATCCCGGCACAGCTCATTTTACGCAACAGCACCAAGAGGATTTCATAGTGGCGCGTATCCCCGTCGGCATCATCATGAACGGCGTCACCGGACGCATGGGCATGAATCAGCACCTGATTCGCTCCATCGTCGCGATTCGCGAAGCCGGCGGCCTCGCGCAGCGCAACGGCGATGTCATTTGGCCCGAGCCGGTCTTGCTCGGGCGCAACGCCGAGAAGGTCGCCGCGCTGGCGCAGAGCTACGGCATCAACGGCTGGAGCACGAGCCTCGAAGAGTGTCTGGCCGATCCTTCGCTCACGATCTACTTCGACGCGCAGACGACTTCACACCGCGCACCCGCCGTCCGTGCGGCTATCGCCGCCGGCAAACACATCTACGTCGAGAAACCGATCGCCGACGACCTGCCCACCGCGCTCGATCTGGCGCGCCGCGCGCAAGAGGCCGGCGTGAAAAACGGGGTCGTGCACGACAAACTCTGGCTGCCCGGGTTGCGCAAACTCAAGCGCCTCATCGACGGCGGCTTCTTCGGGCGCATCCTCTCGATCCGCGGTGAGTTCGGCTACTGGGTCTTCGAAGGCGATATCCAGAGCGGGCAGCGTCCGTCGTGGAACTATCGCAAAGAAGACGGCGGCGGCATCATCCTGGACATGTTCGCGCACTGGCGGTACGTGCTCGAGAACCTCTTCGCGCCGGTGCGTGCCGTCTCGTGTATCGGGGCGACGCACATCCCGCAGCGAGTCGATGAGGATGGGCACCGCTACGCGGCGACCGCCGACGATGCGGCGTACGCCATCTTTGAACTCGACGGCGGGATCATCGCACAGATCAACTCGTCGTGGTGCGTGCGCGTCTACCGCGACGAACTGGTTGAATTCCAAGTCGACGGCACGCTCGGCAGTGCCATCGTCGGCTTGCGCGAGTGCAAGATCCAGCCGCGCGGCGCGACCCCGCGCCCCGTCTGGAACCCCGACGTGCCGAATCCGCTGCACTTCCGCGACGATTGGATGGACGTGCCCGACAACGAGAACTTTCCCAACGCCTTCCTCGCGCAGTGGGAACTCTTCCTCATGCACGTCGTCTACGATACGCCGTTCCCGTATACACTGCTCGAAGGCGCCAAAGGGGTTCAGCTGGCTGAATTGGGCCTTGCTTCTTGGCACGAGCGCCGCTGGCTGGACGTGCCCGAGCTGAGCACGGAACTCGTCGCGCGGTGATTACCCAGCTCCGTCTTCCCACCGCCAACCGTTCACTCGAGCCATTCGTTCCGAGCGAACATATCGCGCTTCGTCCGCCTGTGAACCCGCCGCGCGCGCGAATCGCCTATGCGGCGGCGCACGTCGTCTGCGATCCGTGGGCCTCGGCCGATCCGCAGAGCAATGCGCAAGTCGACTGGGAAGCGACGATGGCCTACCGGCGGCACCTCTGGTCGCTGGGCTTCTCGATCGCCGAGGCGATGGACACCGCGCAGCGCGGGATGGGGCTTGCGCCGCGTACGGCCCGCGAACTCATCACGCGTTCGCTGGCCGAAGCCCGTGCAACCGGAGGCGGTATCGCCTGCGGCACCGGCACCGATCAGCTCGATCCGCGCCGGAGCCACTCGCTCGCCGATATCGCTGCAGCCTATCGCGAGCAGTGCGAATTCGTGGAAGGCGAAGGCGGCCGTATCATTCTCATGGCGAGCCGCGCGCTCGCCGCCACCGCCGCCAACACGCAGGAGTACGAGCGCGTCTACGCCTCGGTCCTCGAACACGTCAAGAACCCCGTGATCCTCCACTGGCTGGGCGACGTCTTCGATCCGTTGCTCGCCGGGTATTGGGGGACGCGCGACCTCGATGCGGCGACCGAGACGTGTCTGCGCATCATAACGCGCCACGCTGCCAAGATCGACGGGATCAAGATCTCGCTGCTCGAAAAAAATCGTGAGATCGCCTTGCGCCGCCGGCTTCCGCCGAACGTCCGCATGTACACCGGCGACGATTTCAACTATCCCGAGTTGATTTTGGGAGACGAACAGGGCTACAGCCACGCGCTCCTGGGCATCTTCGATGCAATCGCGCTCCCCGCGGCGTGCGCCCTGGAGGCGCTCGACGCAGGCGACATCGAGCGCTACAACGCGATCTTTGCACCGACGCTCCCGCTCTCGCGGCACATCTTCGCGGCGCCGACGTATGCCTACAAGACCGGCGTCGTCTTCCTCGCCTACCTCAATGGGCACCAAAATCACTTCCGCATGATCGGCGGCCTCGAAGGAGCACGCTCGATCGTGCATCTCGCCGAGCTCTTCCGGCTCGCCGACGCGGCCGGCGTGATCACCGATCTCGATCGCGCGATGGACCGGATGCGGCGTGTGCTCGCGACCGCGGGAATCGAATAGCGCGGTGATCGAATAGCGCCGTAATGTCGCTTTTAGATCGGCTCTCGCTCAATCAAATCACGACGCAACGCTGGGACCTGCAACAAGCAGTTGACGGCTGCGTGCGCCACGAGGTGCCGTGGATCGGCGTCTGGCGCGAGAAAGTCCATGAGTTCGGCGCCGAGCACAGCGCGCGCTTGATACGCGACGCCGGCCTGAAAGTCTCGAGCGTCTGCCGCGGGGGCTTCTTTCCGGCGGCGACGGCAGCCGAGCGCAAATCGCGCATCGACGAGTCGCGCCGCGCGATCGAGGAGGCGGCACTGCTCGGCGCGAGCACCGTGGTCCTGGTGTGTGGGCCGCCGTTTGACAAAGACCTCGCCGGCGCGCGCACGATGGTGGCCGAGGGCATTGCGGCCCTGGTTCCGGATGCGGCGTCCCACAAGATCAAGCTCGGCATCGAGCCACTGCACCCGATGATGCTCGGACAGCGCTCGGTCATCTGCACGCTTGCCGAAGCCAACGATCTCGCGGCGCAGTTTCCCGCAGAGAACGTCGGCGTCATCGTCGACGTCTTTCACGTCTGGTGGGACCCGGCGCTCTACACCGAGATCGCGCGTGCCGCAGGACGCATCCTGGGCTTTCATATCTCCGATTGGGCGGAGCCGTTGCCCGACATCATCTATGGGCGCGCCATGCCCGGCGACGGCATCATCGATCTGCGCCGGATCCATCACGCCGTCGCCGATGCCGGTTATCGCGGGCCAATCGAAGTCGAGATCCTCAATACCGCGATCTGGGAACGCCCCGGCGACGAGGTGCTTAGCGAGATGAAGGGCCGGGTCGTCGAGCACCTCTGAGTGCGCGCTTTCGCGGCCGCTAGCGATTGGCCGCGAGTCCGTCCATCGGCACCGGCGTCAGCAACGGCCGGCCGAGCAGACCGGCGACCAGATTGCGGCCGGCCTGCAGCGCCATGCGCTCGCGCGTCTCCGGCGTCGCGCTCCCGATATGGGGGACGATCGTGACGTTGGGGAGGGTGTAGAGCGGATGGTCAGGCGGCAGGGGCTCCGGATCGGTGACATCGAGGGCTGCGCCGGCGAGACGCCCCGCTTGCAGCGCCTCGACCAACGCCTCGGTATCGACGAGCGCGCCGCGGCCGACGTTCACAAAGTGCGCCGTCGGTTTCATGCGAGCAAACTCAGCGCGACCGAAGAGGTGCCTCGTCGCCGCTGAAAGCGGGACGAGTGCGAGCACGCAATCTGCGGTCTCGAGCAACTGCTCAAAGGGGACGAAGCTTGCACCTGTGAGTGCGTCGTCGGCGCGCGGACGCCGGTTCGTATACATGACCTTCATGCGGCTCGCTTGCGCCCGGCGGGCCACGGCTAAGCCAATCTCGCCGAAGCCGGCGATGCCCAGCGTCTTTCCCTCGAGGTCGTGGCCGAACGGCGCGGGTTCGTTCATCCAGCGACCGGAGCGTGCCCATTCGACGGCTGTGAGCAGACGGCGCAGCGAGGCGAGGATCAGCGCATGCGAAAGGTCGGCAACGGCCTCATTGAGGGTGCCACGGCCATTGGAGACGACGATCCCGCGCCGCGCGCAGGCGGCGAGATCGATATTTTCGTAGCCGACCGGCATCGCCGCGATCACCCGGAGTTTGGGAGCCTGAGCGAGGGTGGCTTCGTCCAGCCGCAGGCGCATATCGCAGAAGATCCCGTCGGCATCGGCAAGGCGCTCGAGACCCGCGATCGCGGCGACCTCTTCGACCAGGCGATACACGGAGGGATAGGTCTCGATCGCAAACACCGCCGTCAACGCGCTCATGGAAGCGTGGTTTCCTCCGCAACGAGGTTCTCCTCGATGGCCATTCGCTCTCTTCTCGTCGTCGGCTCCGGTACGATGGGCGCGGGAATCGCCGCCTCTTTCGCCGGTGCCGGTTTTGTAACAACGATCCTGAGCCGGTCGCCCGCCGGCAAAGCCGTGCCCGACGGCGTTGCGGTCGTCGGCGAGCTTCCGGCGGAAGCCCCCGATCTCACGATCGAGTCGATTCCCGAAGACTTCGCGTTGAAAGCGGCATTCTTCGAACGTTTCGAGCGCGCATACGGCGAGCGCGGCATCTTGGCGAGTAACACCTCGAGCCTCCCGCTGCAAGCATTCGCCGACCGCCTCAACTGGCCGCAGCGCTTCGCGGGGATGCACTACTATCATCCGGCAGACGCCTTTCCGTTAGTCGAGGTCGTTCGCGTCGCACAGACCACGGACGCCGTTCGCGATGCGATCGTCGCTGCGTTGCACATCACAGGAAAAGAAGCGGTCGTGCTGGAGGAGCCGGTGGTCGGGTTTTTGGTCAATCGGCTGCAACACGCGATCTTGCGCGAGGCCTACGACCTCATCGAGCGCGGGGTCGCTCGTGCCGAAGAGATAGATATGGTTGCACGCCTCTTGCTCGGGCCACGCATGTGCGTGACCGGCCTCATCCGACAGAAGGACCTCAGCGGGCTCGCCGTCCACCTGAAGTCGCACGCGTCGATTTTGCCGACGCTCGCCAAGAACGACGAGCCGAGCCCGTTGATCGCGCAAGCCTTGGCCCGCGGGGGCTTTTACGACTGGAGCGAGATCGACCGTGAGGCCTTTGCGCGGGAGGCCGCAAAGCGGTTGGCTCGTGTGCTTGCTGCGGTTCAGGGATGAGGCGGAGGCTCGTTTGGAAAAGGGACCGGCGGAGGTTCATCGGATGATCCAGGTCGCGAAATCGTCTCGGGCGGCGTTTCTCGCCGGTACGACCGCCGCGAGTGCCGCCGTGCTCGGATTTCCAGCCCTCGTGCGGGCCGATGACACGCGCACGTTGTCGTTCGCACACGTGAATCCGCCGGGCACGGGCTATGATATCATCGCGACGACCTTCGCGACGAAGTTGCTCGAACTCAGCGGCGGAACGCTGCAGCTGCAGATATTCCCCAACGGCCAGCTGGGGCAAGAGGAACAGCTCGCGCAGAAAATTCGCGCCGGTAGCGTCGACCTCGCGATCACCTCGACGGCAAATTTTTCGTCGGCAATGCCCGCCGCCGGTGTCTTCTCGTTGGAGTATCTCTATCCGACCGAAGACTCGATCCTCAGTTCCATTCGCGATCCGGGCATCAACGATACGTTCCGGACGATGGTCCGTGAGAATCTCCCCGGGGTGCTGGCACTGGGCCTCTTCACTCAGAGCTTTCGTAACATGTACGCGAGCTTTCCGATCAAGAGCGTCGCCGACATCAAGGGAAAACGCGTTCGCGTGCAGGCGACCAAAACCGAAGACGCGTTCATGACCGCGTACGGTGCAATTCCGGTGCATGTCCAGTTCAATGGCGTCGGCCCTGCGCTCAAAGACGGCACCGTTCAAGTTGCCGAGAACGGAATTCAGGTCTACCTCTCGACCAAGCACTACGAAGTTGCGCCGGTCCTCTCGCTCACGCAGCACGAAGCCAATAATAGTACGGTGATCATGAGCGAGAACACGTGGGACGGCCTCACGCCCGCGCAGCAGCGTTTCGTCGTGCAAGCTTTCGAGACGGCCCGTCACATCGAGCTCCCGCGCGGAGCCGTGCTCGATCACGCCGCCATCGGCACACTCGAGGGCCTGGGCGTGACGGTCATCGACAACGTCGACAAAGAGAGCTTCGCCGAGATCGCCCGCCCGATCATCGACGCCCAAGCAGCCCTGCTAGGCACCTATGCCACCGAGATCGTTGCGCAGATCCGCGCACTTTCGTAACGTTGCGCCGGGCAAAGGAAGCTTTATACAGGAGGCCGACGCCTTTGGATCGACTCTGCAGAAATTGGTCTTGCGGGAGTCGACCCCGAGCGTGATTTACTCGCACGTTCTTAGTAAAGGTGGTACCGTTTTGTAGCCTGCCATCGCTGAGGATTTTTTACCCTTGCGTGAGACCGTGAATTCTCTCTACTTCATCGCGGCGAGCCGGCGGCGCGCAATGCGAAGTGGTCGCGGCGATTCGCGCTTTGTAGATTCTGGCTGCCTGGCGCTAAAGGCCCAGCGCAGAGAGAAACGCTTTCGTAAAGCCTAGCGTGCCGGCACTGCCGTATGAGTTGCATGTCGGCGAAGCTGAACCAGGTGGGCAATCGTTGTCGCGATCGAACGACCAGAAGTGCACGCCGGCCAGACCATTCTGCCGCACGAAACTCGAGACGGTGGCGACGTCGGCGATCGTGAACGTCTCGCCGCTCGTGTCGTTTCCGCCGATCATGGGGGTGAGTTCCATGTTGGCGTAGGGCACGTTGAACTGGCTGTGCAGGTCTTCGGCGGCCTGGACGGCAGACTGGCCCATCTCGCAGGCGCCGCTCACCACCACACAGTTCGAGGCAATCGCCGAACCGTAGTCCATCGTCATCAGATTGATCGTGTAACTGGACAAGCCGATGGTCTGAATGGCGTCGACGACTTCGACACCCAAGGTGCCAAGCGCCGGGCTTCCGTTTCCGCCGAGGGTCGCCACCGTGAAACTGAAGCGCATCTTGGGATACGTCGCCTCGGCGGCTTTTACGTCTTGCACCAGATTATTGATGTCTGTCTGCGACTGACCACCCTCGATGTCGAAATCGACACCCAACATCTGGGGCGTGTAATACGACTGAATGAAGGAGACAAAGCCCGATGAAGTCGGGCAGAGGAACGTTCCCGCTGCTCCACCGGTGGAGATGATGTAGTACTTCCCAGCGGCGGCAAAAGAGGACATGTTTGCCGAGATCAGCGACGACGGCGATATTCCGCCCCAGCTCTCGGCCCCGCATGTTCCCGTGGCAAACGCAAGTGTAACGACGTTGTTCTGAGCGGGCATCGCGCTGAGAAGCGGTTCCGCTGTCCCCGTGACTTCTGTGGAGATCACGTAGGTATTCCAGTTCGCGTTGATCGTGACGTCCTTGTATTGACTGAAGATGAAGCCGGCCGGCGGCGAACCCACCGGCGTTGACGGGCCGCTCGGCGCGGCCGTCGCACTTGCCGTCGGAGCCGCCGTCGCGCCGCCAGTGCAAGGGCCGTCGACCGTCCAGGGATCGCCCTGGACACCGCTGTTGGTCGACGGATTGCTACCCTGGCTCCAGAAAGCCGCCGTATAATTCACACCGCTGTAGCTGACCTGCGCCCCGCCGTTGTATGCGGTGGCGCTGTTCCAAGCTGGGAAACACGCCGATGACGACGTCGGACCGGTGGTCGGCACAGACGTGGGTTTCGTGGTCGGCGTCGGGCTGGGGCTTGGAGTAGGCGTGGGCGCCGAAGTTCGTAGCGGCGTGGACGTCGGTATCGCTGTCGCGCTGGACGTGGGTCCAGCGGACGACGCCGAAGACGTTGGGCTCGGTGACGACGTGGACACCGCTGTCGACGAGGGGGCCGGGCTTGGCGTTGATGCGCTCGGTGTCGCACTGTTCACCGAGGTCGCAATGGCCGTCGGCGATGATGATGGCGATGTGGTCCCGGTGCCCGTCGGAGGCACGACGCTCAAGCGACCTCCTCCGGTACATGCACAGAGGAGTGCCGTCAGTGCCAGTGCCGCCAAACCCAGACCTCTGCGTATCCTCATTACTCTTCGCTCGACCTACAGGCCCAGAGCCGAGATGAACGCATTGGTGAATCCCAACGTACCCGCGCTTCCGTAAGAGTTGCACGTCGAGGAGGCAGCACCGGCCGGGCAGTCGTTGTCACGATCGAACGACCAGAAGTGCACCCCGGCCAAACCGTTTTGTTTCACGAACGTCGAGACCGTCGTCACGTCGGGAATCGTGAACGTCTCGCCCTTGGTGTCATTGCCGCCGATCATCGGCGTGAGTTCGATCTGACTGTACGGAATGTTGAACTGCGAGTTCAGATCTTCGGCAGCCTGAACAGCGGACTGACCCATCTCACACGCGCCAGAGACGACGATACAGTTCGATGGTACGGCCGAGCCGTAATCCATCGTCATTAAATTGATCGTGTAGTCTGTCAGGCCGACGCTCTTGATTGCACTCACCACGTCGACGCCATACGGACTACCCAACGCATTCCCATACGATGGGAGGCCGCCGAGCGTCCCAACCGTGAAGCTGAAGCGCATCGTCGGATAGACCGCCTCGGCCGCTTTCACGTCGGTCACGAGCTGCGTGATAACCGCCTGCGATTGACCGGCTTCGATGTCGAAATCAACACCCACCATGTGCGTGGTGTAATACGATTTTATGAAGGCTAGGAAGGCAGTGGTCGTGGGGCACGCAAACTGGCCGTCCGCGCCGCCGGTAGAGATGATGTAGTACTTGCTGGAAGCTGCGAACGCCGGCATGTTCGCTGCAATGAAGTCTGAAGCGGGTACGCTCGCCCACTCTTCTGACCCGCAGGTGCCCGTGGCGAACGCGAGGCTCACGGTCGAGTCGCCGGCCGGCATCGCCGAGATCAACGATTCGGACGTTCCAGTGACCTTGGTAGCGACCTCCGCTGTATCGCCGCCGGAGTCGATGCCAATGTCTTTGTAGGGGCTGAAGATAAAGCCCGTAGGAAGTGGCCCGGAACTTCCCACGCCCGTTGGAGTAGCCACCGGCGTCGACGTCGGTGCGGCCGTTGCAGTCGGCGTCGCGGTTGGTTTTGCGGTCGGTGTCGGGGCGGCGGTCGGTGTCGCCGTTGGTTTAGGCGTAGGCGACGCCGTCGGCTTCGGGGTCGGCGTAGCGACGGGAGTCGGCGTCGGTGTAGCGATAGGCGTCGGCGTGGGGGTCGGGGCATTCGTTGGTACCGGCGTCGCCGTCATCGTCGGGGTAGCCGTGGGGGAATTCGTCGGCAAACTCGTGGGCTTGACCGTTGCCGAGGTTGTCGGCGAACTCGTCGGAACGGCGGACGTCGTCGCCGTCGATGCAGGGCTCGACGTTGGCTGCACGCCGGGAATACTGGAGAGGCCTCCGCATCCCGCGAGCAAGCCGGCAAATGTACACGCGGCGAAAACGCCGAGACCGAGCCGATGCCTCATCAACAATCCCCTCCGTTCGGCTCCGGCAGGGCGAGACACGCACGTGGGACGCCACCCGTGCAGGACGCCGGAGCGCGACGAGCGCGTTCAAACGACCTGAAATGCTTGCCTACGTTCCCTCTCCAGAAACCGTCTTGCCAAATACGCCGTGAGAAGTCCCCGGGGCCTGCGCTAGCGGGTAAAGGCTGCGTACAATCGCTGGTTCGCCGCCGCCGGAGCCTTCGAAAATCGGATCAACGTTTGCTCGGAAAGCTAGCCAACGATCGTAGCTCGTTAACCCTCTTTCCATGATGCGAAAAGCCAACGAGGAATACGCGCCTGAGCTATCAGGCTTGGTTGATGAGATCGTGACGCAACAAGAGCAATCCTCTCCCAGGTTTCGTGGCGGGGTACCGGAGCTCGGACTCCCTTAGGAAGCGCAAAGACGCGTGGTCGGAGCATCTCCTGCTCCGACCACGCTCAGCGTTCGTCAGAGACCGAGGTCGCTCAGAAACGCGTCGGTGAATCCAAGCGTGCCGGCTTTGCCGTAGTTGTTACACGTATCGGAACTGCCTTCTTTGCCGGTGTTCGGCGCACAATCGTTGTCCCGATTGAATTCCCAGTAGTGGATGCCCGCCAAACCGTTCGTCTTCGCGAAGCTCGAGAGCGTCGCGACATCGGCAAGCGTGAAGACTTCGTCGGACGAGTCATTTCCACCGACGAGGACGGTCACTTCGATGTTGCCATAGGGTACGCCGAACTGCTGGTTCACGTCGATGGCCGACTGATCCGCCGACTCACCCATTTCGCACAAGCCGCTGACGACGACGCAGAGCGATGAATTGGCTCCGCCGACGTTGGCAAAGTCCATCGCCATCGGGTCGATCGTGTAGTTCTTGAGCGGATAGGCCTTGAGGGCTTTCATCACGTCATCGCCCTCCGTGCTGAAGACCGGTGCCGTCGAAGCCGTGCCCGTGCCGCCTTCAGCGGGTACCGTGAAGCTCCAGCGCATGTTGGGGTAGGTCGCCGACGCAGTGACGCAGTCTTGTACGAGATCGTCGATCACCGTCTGCGATTGACCGTTCTCGAGGTCGAAGTCGACCCCAACCATGTTTGCCGAGTAGTACGTCTTGATGAACGAGAGAAAGCCCGCCGCGGTCGGACAGAGGAACGTACCACCCGCACCGCCGGTGGAGATGATGTACTTCTTGCCCGCGGCAACCCACGCGGAGACGTTGGCGGAAGCCAGCGCCGTAGCCGAGACGCCGTTCCAATTTTCACTCCCACAGGTGCCGGTGGCGAAGGCCCATGTCATCGTCGTCAGGCCGGCCGGCATCACCGAGACAACCGGCTCACTGGATCCCGTCGTCTCCGTCGTGATGACATTGTTTGCAGTCGAGAAGTCGCCCGTGTACTCGTAGGGGCTAAAGACGAACCCTAATGGTCCGGACGTTCCGCCCGCAGTCGGCGTGGCGACCGGCGTCGGTGTCGGTGTCGGCGCCACGGTCGGCTTCGCCGTGGGCGTGGGCGTCGGCGTGGGCGGGTTGGTCGGCGCCATCGTCGGAGTGGGCGTGTGCGTCGGCGCCATCGTGGGAGTAGGCGTGGGGGTGGGTGCCATCGTTGGCGTCGCGGTCGCCGTCATCGTTGGCGTCGCGGTGGGCGCCGGCGTTGCCGTTGGCGCAGACGAGGGATTCGCCGAAGCGGACGCGGCCGGCGTCGCCGTCGGTGTTGCCGACGAACCGAGCAACGGCGTCGAGGTTGCGCCCGGCAGCGGGAAGATGCCCCCTCCACCGGAGCAGGCGCACAAAAGCCCCGTCAGCCCAAGTAGTCCGAGCCAGATGCCACGTATTTTCACGATCGCCCCTCCAGTTAGTGCCAAAGCCATCTAGCTGTGCACGTCAGCAAAAGGAAATGCTGATCCATGCCCTCACCCGAAAGCCTGCGCCCAATCTCTCGTCAGGAGGCGGCGAAACCCTGCGATACCTAGTTAAAAACCCTGAAGGTTTTCAAAACTTAAAAATAGTTTATCTTAATATTCACATTACGAAAGACGAAGCCACTGAGCGGTCTCTCAGTCAGCCTGCGTTTGCGTGCGACGTTAACTCCGCCGGAATCCAGGTTTGCAGCATCGCTCCGAGCGCTTGAAGCGTGACGGGCTTGGGGAGATAGTCGTCCATCCCCACATCCAAACATGCCTGACGATCACCGGGAAGTGTACCCGCCGTCATCGCGATGATCGTACAACGTGCCTTGCCGTCTTCGCGCGCACGGATACGGCGCGTCGCCTCGTACCCGTCGAGGTTCGGCATCTGACAATCCATGAGAATCACCGGATAGGCTTGTTTCGCAACGGCCTCGACGGCAAGAGCGCCGTCAGAGACGGCATCCGCCTCGATGCCGAGCTTGGCGAGCTGTTTTACCGCCAGCTTGCAATTCATGGCATTGTCATCGACGACCAGCACGCGCAGCGGTTTCTGCCAGGAGCGGCCCGCGCCGTAGCCCGCAGCAGCCGTCTCGGCAGCCGGAGGTTCCTCGCTGCGCGCGCGCAGTGCCGCAAAGAGCGCCTGGCGGTGAACGGGCGCGCGCAGCACGGCCGAGAATGGCGCAGAGGTCGGCCGGTCGAGTTGCAGATCGTATCCTACCAGACCAACGACTTTCGTGCCCGCGCCAAACGCCTGACGTAACTTCACGCCCGCCTCACGAACCTCCGCGGCGCTGCGCCCCGCGAGATCGACTACGACTGCGCCATAGATCTCGCCGCCGCCGTTGTTGGCCGGGAAGGTCGTCTCGCACCGGCAGGTCGCTCCCCACCCACGAATGTACGTCGTGATGGCATCGCTGACGGCAGGCACCGCGGAGACCACGAGCACACGCTGTTCGATGCGTCCCTCCCGCTCCGGCGATTGGCGCACTGCCGACGGTACTCGATGCGCGCGCACGGTAAAGAAGAATCGTGCGCCCGCTCCTTCTTCACTCTCGACGCCGATCGTACCGTGCATCTTTTCGACGATGCGTTTGGCAATCGAGAGCCCGAGGCCCGTGCCACCGAAGCGGCGCGTCGCCGAGGCGTCGGCTTGCACGAACGCCGAGAACAGCCGCTTGCGCATCGCCGGTGCGATGCCGATCCCCGTATCGCTCACCGTGAAGCGCAGAACGTCGCTCTCCGCAGACGTCGATTCGAGCTCGGCGCGAACGTAGATGTGACCGCGAGCCGTAAACTTGATCGCGTTCGAAAGCAAATTCATGAGCACTTGGCGTAAGCGAACCTCGTCGCCCCGCATGCGCGCGGGCAGCGAGGGATCGACGAAGACCGCCATCGCCAAACCCTTGGCTTGCGCCTCCCCCGCGATCATGTCGACGGTCGTCTCACAAACCACACGCGGATCGAACTCGACGTCGTCGAGTTTGAGCTTCCCCGCATCCAGACGCGAATAGTCCAAAACCTGATTGATCACCGAGAGCAGCACGTCGGCCGACGCATGCACCACGGCGGCAAATTCGCGCTGCTCTTCGTCGAGTGGGGTTTGCGCCAAGAGTTCGTTCATACCGATGATCGCGTTGATCGGTGTGCGAATCTCGTGGCTCATCGTCGCCAGAAATTGCATCTTGGCTTTGGCTCCGTCGAGCGCCGCATCGCGCGCCTGCAAAAGCTCGTTTTGCGCGGCCGTCAAGCGGCGGTAGAGCCGGGTGATCTCAAACATGAAGATCGTGAGCAAGAGGCCTGACGACATCAAGGCGAAGACCTTGCTGATATACCAACCGAGGGAGTAGCGAAACGAGGCGACACCCGTGACCGCTTCGAACAACGCCGCCACCATAGCCACCAGCAGCCACAACTGAACGACCGTTCGCAACCGGGTCGCCAGCAGCATCGCGATGCTGACGAGGTCGAGCGCGCAAATGGCCGGCCCGATCACGTGTGAGACGACCGGTGCGGCGATCCCGTGTTGAATCAGCGGCGCCGGAAATATCGCGTGCATCGCCACCGCGTAGGTTATCACGGTCGCTATGCCGCTGAAGGTAACCGAGGCTACAATCATCGAGCTGGTCACACCCGCGGACCACACGACCGTCGCCGGCTTGCGCGAAGACCATGCGAAGACCATCACCAGCAGGGGTAAAAGCGTGTGCCAGGCACACCAAAATACGAATGCGGCTTGTTCGTTTCCAATGAACGGGCCCGCAGGCGTCATCAGGTTCGGGAAGGTGAGTAAGTAGGCGATAATCAGCAACCCCGTGCAGAGGTACGCCGTCGCCAGCGGAACGAGTGCCGGGATGCGCGACGTCCATAACTGTTCGTAGAACATCGCGGCCGAGAGCAATTCGAAAACGATGATCGCGCCGACGAGCGTTGCCAGGGCGGCCGGCTGAACCGGACCGTTGATATGGCTTACCGCAAGCGCGCAGGCGGCGAGCAGCGCCATCGAGCAGCCGATTCCCGCGGCCACTCGCTGGTCGCCGCGGGAAGTCGGTGCAGTTGCAATACTCAGCGTCGTAAATCCATCCATGGTGCGTCGAAAGTAGTGCATCGGGATCGGCCCGACGCCGGGGCGTCAAAGTGCCGGTGTCCTCTTTATTTTTATCGGGTTTCCGCTTCGGCCGTCTTACGAAAAATTGGTAAAGTTGGCGCTAAGCCTCGGCAGGAGCGCTCCTGCTCATTCAGCCGTGACGCAGGCGTAAGGTGATGAGCACGATGTAGAGCACCAGCCCCACCGTGTTCCAGAAGATCACCGGCGTCGTTCCGGTCGCAAAGCCGTACGCGATCCACAATACCGTTCCGAGCGCAAACATCGAGATCGTCACCAGCGAGAGATCGCCGACCGATTTCGTCCGGAAAATTCGCACGATCTGCGGGATGCTCGAAAGCGTCGTCAGCGTTCCCGCCAGCAGTCCCACGAGCAGCGTCGCCGTCGTACTCACGACGTGCCTATTGCAGCGTCAGGGGGCGATAGCGGATACGGTGCGGTCGCGCCGCCTCTTCTCCCAGGCGCGCCTTCTTGTCCGCTTCGTACTCGTGATAGTTGCCGGTGAAGAACGCGACGTTGGAGTCGCCCTCGAAAGCAATGATGTGTGTGGCGATACGGTCGAGAAACCAGCGATCGTGGCTGATCACGAGAACGGTCCCCGCAAATTCACCGAGCGCGTCTTCGAGCGCGCGCAAGGTCTCGACGTCGAGATCGTTCGAGGGTTCGTCGAGCAGCAAGACGTTGGCTCCCGTGAGCAGCGTCTTGGCCAGGTGCAGGCGCCCGCGCTCGCCGCCGGAGAGCGCTCCGACGAGCTTCTGCTGATCGGCACCTTTGAAATTGAAGCGGCCGAGATACGCGCGCGAAGGCATCTCGAACTTTCCCACCATCACGATGTCGCGACCGCCGCTCACATCGTCGAAGACGGTTTTTTGATTGTCCAGCGACTCGCGGCTTTGGTCGACGACGGCGAGTTTTACCGTCGGCCCGATCGCGATCTCGCCGGCGTCGGGCTTCTCCTTTCCCGCGATCATGCGAAAGAGCGTCGACTTCCCGGCGCCGTTGGGCCCGATGATGCCGACGATGGCGCCCGCGGGGATGCGAAAGTTCACATCGGCCATCAGCAGCCGGTCACCGTACGCCTTGCGCACACCGGTGAATTCGACGACGCGGTCACCCAGACGCTCGGCGACCGGGATGAAGATCTCTTGCGTCTCGTTGCGCCGCTGATATTCGTAGCTCGAGAGCTCTTCGAAGCGCGCGATACGGCTCTTGTTCTTGGCTTGGCGCCCCTTCGTCCCCGCGCGCACCCACTCGAGCTCACGTTTGAGCGCCTTTTGGCGCGCCGATTCGGCCGCCTCTTCTTGCGCGAGACGCTCTTGCTTCTGATCGAGCCAGGAGCTGTAGTTGCCCTTCCACGGGATGCCGCGGCCACGATCGAGTTCGAGGATCCACTCGGCGGCGTTGTCAAGAAAATACCGGTCGTGCGTCACGGCGACGACCGTCCCCGGGAACCGCACCAGAAATTGCTCCAGCCATTCGACGCTCTCGGCATCGAGATGATTGGTCGGCTCGTCGAGCAACAGCATATCGGGCTTGGAGAGCAATAGGCGGCAGAGCGCCACGCGGCGCTTCTCACCGCCCGAGAGCGGAGCGACGAGCGCATCCCACGGTGGCAGACGCAGCGCGTCGGCAGCGATCTCCAGCTGCTGTTCGACGCTGTCGCCGTCTTGAGCGAAGACGATCGCCTCCAGACGAGCCTGTTCGGCCGCGAGCTTGTCGAAGTCGGCATCGGGATCACCGTATGCGGCATAGATCTCGTCGAGCCGCTTGCGAACGGCGAAGACCTCGCTGAGCGCCTCCTCCACGCTCTCCCGCACGGTCTTGTGCGGGTCGAGCCGAGGCTCTTGTTCCAGATAGCCGATCGTGAGGTTCGGCATGGGTTTGGCCTCGCCGTCGATCTCCGTATCGATGCCGGCCATGATCCGCAGCAGGGTCGATTTCCCCGAGCCGTTGAGGCCGAGGACGCCAATCTTTGCGCCGGGCAAAAAGCTCAGCGAGATGTCTTTGAGAATCTGGCGCTTGGGCGGCACGGTCTTGCCGACCCGGTACATCGTGTAGACGTTCTGCGACATGAAGGCTCCGGAGCGTGAGTACCCGCCCACGCTACCGCCCCGGACACCCCCGGTGCAAGCGGTATTGTAATGTTTTGTCCACGGCACAGGCCCGAAGCCCGGGCAGCAATAATTTCCGCGGGACGACGCTTTTCGAGCGCCTCAGATCGCCGTTTACAAGAGGACGCCCACGATGGATGGTGCGAACACGCTGCCCGAGCCGAATCCCTCGGCCGAGGAGAGCCTGCCTCTGGATGCCGCACGCGCAGCCGCGCAGTCGGCACGAGAGGCACTCGCTCAAGCCGAAGCGATGCTCGCCAAAGCGCGGCCCGAACTCGAGGCCGCCACGACCGAACTCGCCCACATCGAAGAGGCGATCGGCCAGCGTCGCATGTCGGGAAATCTCGTCCTTCGGCGCAGCGCCGACGTGCGTATCGCCCTCGAACAGATGCGCCGCCGCATCGAGCGGACGCGGCGTGAACGCGACGAAGCCGCAGCGCAAGCCGAGCAACTGGCCCAGACGATAGAGGGAACCGCGGAGCGGCGCAAGCGCATCGAAAGTGGCGCCGGCGAACTGCGCCGCTCGATCATCTTCGCGCAAGCAGAACTGGCCCGGCTCGAAGAACAAGTCGCGCGCGAACGCACCGCCGAAAGCGAGGCCGCGCAGCAGCGCGAGGAACTCCAAGAGCACATCGAGGCATTGGCCGATGCGGAGGTGCAAACCGCGCAAGAGCTGGCGACCCGTGAGAGCGCAGCCGCCGACGTACTCAAAGCTGCCGACGAATTGCAGCGCGAACTCGCCGCCGCCGAACAGCGCTTCGCACATGCGCGTTTGGCGCACCGGCAAGCGCGCAGCCGGCACCAATCGGCGCTCATTCTGGTCGAACAGCGTCGCGTCACCGAACGTCGTGCCGCTCAGACGCTTGCCCAGATTTCCGAAGAGACCGAAACGCGTCTCCGGCGCGAACAGGCCGAACGCCTCGAGAAGCGCCGCACGATGGAAGCACGCGCTGCCGAGTTGCGCGAGGCGCAACGCCGCCTCGAAAGCGAGATCGCCAGTGTCGACGAGGTGCTCGCGACACTCCCCAGCGAGCCGCTCGCGGCACCGGGCGAGACAGAAGAGGAGACGCTAGCGGACGAAGCGCAAGCCGCATCGCCCGATGAGGCGCATGCGGCGTTGCCCGACGAAGCAAGCGAGACCAGCGAGGCGCCCGGGGCACTCGACGACCGATTCGAGGTCCTCGTTCCGCGCTTCGGAATCAAGCGCTCGCGGCAGAGTGTGGAGGCCTTTCGCCCCCATTCCTCGTAACGACGCGGACGTTATGAGTCGTGCGTCTTTTTCCGCTGCCTTGGCGGCCGTTGCTTTGTGCGTCCTTGCGTTCTCGTTTACGGCGCCCGTTGACGCCGCAACGGGTGTGCGCGTCAAGATCATCACCACCGAAGGCCCCATTGTCGTCGCCCTCGATCCGCAACATGCACCCAAGACGGTCGCGAACTTCTTGCACTACGTTGATACGAAGTTCTACAACGGCGGCTCGTTCTTTCGCGCCGTTCCCGGCTTCGTGATTCAGGGCGGCAATCGTCCGCACGAGAAGCCGACTGATCCCAAGATCGATCTCGAGACGCCGCTGAGCACGGGGATTCTCAACAAAGACGGGGCGATCTCGATGGCGCGCACCTCGGATCCGAACTCGGCGACCTCGGAGTTCTTCATCTGCGACGGCGATCAACCGTCGCTGGACGGTGCACCTGGCGCCCCGGGGTACGCGGCGTTTGGCCACGTCGTCTCCGGCATGGACGTCGTGCGCAAGATCGCGCGCTTACCGGTGCAAGGCGAGATGCTCGTGAACGAAGTGAAGATCATCAAAATCGTGCGTGTGCCGTGATGCGCTTCTCACGCGGCCTCGTGGTGCTCGTCGTTGCGCTCTGGGCCCCCGTATCGGCGACGGCGGCACCATCTTTTGCGGTTCTGCCGGCTCGTGCCGCTGCCGTCACCTATCAATTCGCAATGACGCCGCCTATGGCGATCGATGCGGAAGGCAATGGCGGAACGATCTCGTTGCACCGCGGGGCCGACGGCACGACGGTTACGATTACGGTCACGACCCCGGGGAGAGCACCGGTCTCCTACCGGGGATCGGTCGCCGGCGACGGCACGATATCGGTCGGCGCGGTACGTCAATGGCTCACGGCACTCAACGAAGTAATTGCGATCAGCCGCGAAGCCAACTCCGCAGCCCCCGCTGGGCGCCTCTGGAGTTCGTCGACGATCCTGCGTGACCGAGCCGGAGAGACGGCGGTACAAGTGCCCCTCAAGGTGCTGGTCGTCTCGAACAAGTCGGCGGCAGACGGTCGCGACGTGCAACTCGTCGCGGCGGGCGGCCTGCACTCTGCGGTGCACGAGACGACGAGCATAACCACGCCGCGCGTCTCGCTGTACATGCGTGTCGCCGGCCACTTCATCGGCGGCACGTTGCAAGACGCGGCCGGAACCTTAGAGGGCGCGCTCGTGAACGGAGCCGCCGACGTACGTCCCGACGCAAGCCGCGAGGCGATGGCGCAGGTCCCGACCGGTGCTGCACGCAGTGGGGAACTGGTCTGGACGTTGAAGCTGGTTCCAAGCCTCTCGCAGTAGGCGGTCGGGCACGCAATAGCACTAGTGCTAGCAGGCACGTCCAGGGCGGCTAGGTCGCAAGACGTAGTTCCTGGCGGCATAAAGCTCGAAAGGAGTCCGCTTGATGTTCGCTTTCGCTTTCTTCGCCGTGCGTATCGCGCTCGTGGCCCTTACCCTCGCGGGGCTTGAGGTGCCGGCGACCGCGGCCACCTCTGCCCCCGCCCTCGCCGTCCTTCCGTTCGACGCTCAAGCTACCGTCACGTATCGTTTCGACATGCCGGGCGCGAGTGGAGTCGAAGGCAACGGTGGGACGATCGTATTGCAGCGGACCGACGACAGTACGGTCGCTGTAACCGTCACGACGCCGGGTACGAGCGCCCCGGCGTCGTACAAGGCGACGATTCAGAAAGACGGCACGCTCGGCGTCGGCGCGGTGCGCCCGTGGTGCACCGCACTCAACGAAGTGATCGCGATAAGCCGCGATGCGACCGCGAACCTCGAGGCGGGTCAAATGTGGTCGTCCACGACGACGCTCCAAAGCGCCTCCGGCGACGCGTCCGTCGATGTGCCGCTCAAAGTCCTGGTGGCGTCGCGCGCCGACTCGGCGACCGGAGAGCAGATCCAATTGATGGCCGCGGGCGGCCTGCACGCGGTCGTGCGCGAGACGAGCAGCGTTGCATCGCCTCGAGTCGCCTTGTATCTGCAGCTCGCGGGGCATTTTCTAAACGGCTTCCTGCAGGATGCGTCGGGAAACATGACTGGCTCGATGGTCAACGGCGTAGCGTCGAAAGATCCCGGCGAGAGTCCTTCGGGATTGGGTGCAACGGTGCAAGGCGGCGCAAACGGTGGAGGGATCGGTTGGACGTTGACGTTGGTCACGCCGTCGTCAGCACCGGCATCGACCGCAACACCGTAGCGCTCGGCACCTAGCGCTTTTGGATGGTTTGAGAGCGTGCGCGCCAAAGGCGCCTCCCCATGCTCGTTACAACCGAATTCATCGATCTTCCAACTGCCAGCACTCCGATGCGCACGATGGTCGCGCGTCCGGCGGCCGAAGGCGCCTATCCCGGTGTTCTGCTCTATACCGATATCTTTCAGCACACCGCTTCGATGCAGCGGGCCATCGTGCGCTTTGCAAGTTATGGCTTCGTGGTGGCAGCCCCTGAGATCTATCACCGCTTCGAGACACCCGGGCGCGCCTTTGCGTTCGTTGCCGACTACGACGCAGCACAGGCGGCCGCCGGAAAATTTCGCGCTTCCGACGCCGATGCGGACCGGCCGGTCGTGCTCGATTACCTCGCACGCCACTCCTCAGTCGGTGGGAAATCGCTGCACGCGATGGGCTTCTGCATTGGCGGTCATCTCGCGTTTCGCGCTGCACTCGACGCGCGTATACGCTCCACGGTCTGCTTCTATCCAACCGGACTCGAGAGCGGCTCGCTCGGCGGTGACACGGGCGTCGACACCCTTTCGCGCTCCGCGGAGATTCGCGGCGACCTGCTGGTGATCTTCGGCTCCATCGACCCGCACATCTCGGTTGAAGGGCGCCGCAAGATCGACGACGCCTTGCGCGCCGCGAAGACACGTTATCTCATTACCGAATACTACGGCCAACATGCGTTCCTGCGCGACGAAGGGGAGCGTTACAACGCCTCGGAGGCGGATCGCGCCGTGCTCCAGGCGACCGCATTTCTGCATAGCAACGGGTAACGGGCGCGCGTGCCGACCGCGATCTCGGAGTCGATCGGCTTCCAGCCGACCGCGCGCGTCCTAGGAGCCGTTCTCGACGAGTTCGACGAACTCGGTGCCGCCGGTGGAGGCGCCGTCACAACGGGCGAGCGCCGCGCGGCACTGGAGGCATATCGAACCTTCAGCCAACGCGATCCAAAGCTTCCACCGCGCTGGCGGCACGACTACGCGGCGCTCTCCTTCTCGGATCTGCAGTGGACGACCGGACGGATCAACGTCGCGGCACTTCCGCCGTCGCTCGAGCCACCGGTGCGCCGCGAGGATGCCGGGGACGTCCCGGCGCTTGCCGTCGAGAACGCGGGTGGCCTCGTGCACACCGGGAGCATCTATCTCGAGCCAAAGGTGCGATCGGGCGACGAGCGAGTGATCCTCACCTCGCTCGCGGATGGTAAGCGCCTACGCGGCGGCGAGGCGCAGGCCGTTCATCAACGGATCGTCGATTGGCGCAGCGATCGCTTTACCGCGCTCGCAACGGCGTTCCAGAATTGCGGCGCCTATGTCGAGATTCCCAGCGGCGTGGAGCTTACGGCTCCGCTTCAACTGTTGTGGACCGCGCGACCCGGCGAGGCTGCGGCCGTCTTTCCGCATACCGTCGTCTACGCGGGAGCGAACGCGCGAGCGACGGTCGTCGAGCGGCACGTCGGGGAGAGCGATGCGCTCCTGTGCGGGATCGTCGAGCTCGATCTTGCGCCGGGCGCGCGTATCGACTACGTCGTCGTTCAGCAAGCCGCCGACGGTGCACGCCTCTTCTTCACCCGCGCGGCACGGTGCGCCGCCGGAGCAACCATCGGCTGGCATCTCGCCGAATTCGGAGGCGCACTGGCGCGCAGTATGACACGTTCGTATCTCGTTGCCCCACACGCGAACGCCGAGGTCAACGCCTTCTTCTTCGTCCACGGGTTTGCGCACGCCGACCTTCTGGCCGATGCCGATCATCGCGCCACG
This sequence comes from Candidatus Acidiferrales bacterium, assembly GCA_035503775.1. GTDB lineage: Bacteria > Vulcanimicrobiota > Vulcanimicrobiia > Vulcanimicrobiales > Vulcanimicrobiaceae > DATJTD01. The sequence goes on along the minus strand of DATJTD010000251.1, from coordinate 1,765 downwards.
CAGACGACCTCGCAAACCGTGGTACGCACAGCTGCCTCCGACCGTGGACAAGGCCGCTTCAGCGGTACGATACGAATTCAGCCCGAGGCAGGCCGGAGCAACGCGTCCATGCGCGACGATGCGCTGCTCCTCTCACGCGACGCATACCTCGATGCCGTCCCCGCCTTGGAAATCAAGACGAACGACGTCTCCATCTCCCATGCAGCGACCGTGGGGACGCTCGACGAGGAGCAGCTCTTCTACGTTCAAAGCCGCGGGCTCTCACGGCGCCAAGCCGAACGCATCGTTGCACTGGCATTCTTCGAGCCGTCGATCGTGGGCTTTCCGAGCGAGACATTGCGCGATGAGATGCGTACGGTTCTCGACGAACGCCTCGACGACGTCCCGGAGACGTTCGTCTCGTAAGCGACTCGTAAAGAGGCGAAGCAATCGAAAGAAAAAGGGCAGCTCATGCGAGCTGCCCTTTTTGCGTGACGTACGCGACGATTAAAAGAGGTTCCAGAGGTACTGATTATAGACTTCGTGGTGGTACTGCACCTCTTCGGGTTTGACGAAGGTGCCCAAGAGACGCGGGCAACGATCGGCGCTTCCCTGCTTGAGATCAGCGTACCGCTCTTTGACGTCGGCGCCGAGAAGCGTGGTCGTCCAGTCCGAGGCGCGGAAATCAGCAATCGCGTCGTAGATGTTGTCCGGCAGAAAGCGTTCGGCTTGGCGCAGGTTCTTGATATCCGAGATGCTGCCTTCGAGGCCGGTCTTGAAGACCGAGAGCATCACCATGTACGGATTGGCATCCGGGGCGACCGAACGAACCTCGACGCGAATGCTCTTCTCGTTCCCGATCGGAACGCGGATCATCGAACCGCGATCGACAGCAGAGGCTTTGATTTGGTTGGGTGCTTCGAAGTGCGGGTCGAGGCGGCGGTACGCGTTGACGCTGGAATTGAAAAGCAAGCACGTGTCGCGCGCACGCGTGAGGATCCGGTCGGCGAACGACCAGCCGAACTTGCTGAGTTTTTCTTCACCGTCTTTGTCCCAGAAGAGATTCGTGCCGCCCTTGCTCACGGAGACGTTCGTGTGCATGCCGTTGCCGTTGACGCCGACGACGGGCTTGGGCAGAAAGCTCGCCGACATCCCCATATTCGTCGCGACTTGACGGCAGATGAGCTTGTAGAGCTGAATCGTGTCCGCAGCGGCCGTCACTTCGCCGTAGCTGTAGTTGATCTCGAACTGCGAAGGTGCGACTTCGGGGTGATCTTTCTCGTTCTGGAAGCCCATGGCGCGCTGAACTTCTGCGACCGTGTCGATGAAGCGGCGCAGAGGATCGCCGGGAAGGGAGTGATAGTAGCCGCCGGTGTTGACGTATTCGAAGGCGCGCGTCTCGTGATAGTGCCGCTCGGCGTCGAGTCCCTTGAAGACGAAGCCTTCGATTTCGTTGGCAGCGTTGAGTGTGTAGCCTTCTTTTTCGTAATAGTCCTTCGAGAGCTTCTTGAGCATGCCGCGGATGTCGGCGGTGAACGGCGATCCGTCTTTGTCGATGACCTCGCCGAAGACGGCGACCTTCCCCACTCCGAGAATATCGGCGGGAACCCAGTAGAATGCGCTCCAGTCGATGTAGAGGCGGAGGTCGCTCTCTTTTTGCGCCGTGAACCCTCGAATCGACGAGCCGTCGAATGTGAGGTTGTCGCTCGATTTGATGAGAAACTTCTTATCGTAATCGAGCATGTGCAGGCGACCTTCGAGATCGCTGAACATGACGGTCACCGCT
>DATJTD010000250.1:0-2135 GCA_035503775.1 Candidatus Acidiferrales bacterium | reverse complement strand
TTTCCATATCACGTCTACGGCGCGCAGCAAGATGAGGGTGCCTTCGAACTGCCGAGCGCGTCGAGTGAGGGCCTCGGCGCAAATGTCGTGCACAACGTCGCACTGGGCGAGAGCACGTACATCGCGGTCAACCCGCACGATCCAGGTATCACCTACGGCAGCGGCTACATGAGCTCGACGGTCGAGCTCAATACACCCAACGGCGAGGAGAAGAACATCAGCCCGTGGCCGCTCTACATGAGCGGTGCAACCTCGGCCGAGACGAAGTACCGCTTCGGTTGGACCCATCCGATTCTGTTCTCGGCGGCGCAACCGGACGTGCTCTTCGAAACTGCGCAAGTCGTATTCAAGAGCAGCGACTACGGCCGCACCTGGACACAGATCAGCCCGGACCTCACCCGCAACGACAAGCAGAGTGAAGGCCCAACCGGCGGTCCCATCGATCTGGATCAAACCGGTGTCGAAACGTTTCCCGACATCGCGTCGTTCGCGGTATCGCCCCTGAGCGCCGACGTCATGTGGGCGGGATCGGCGGATGGGCTCGTACACGTTACCACCGACAACGGCGCAAGTTGGAAGCTGGTCACGCCGCCGGCGTTGCCGCAGTGGGCGGAAATCAGCAGCATCGAGCCGTCGCACACCGAGCGCGGCACGGCCTTCGTGACGGCGTCGCGCTTTCAATGGGACGACTTCCATCCTTACATCTATAAGACGACCGATTATGGCGCGCATTGGACCACGCTGACCGCCGGTCTGCCGAGCGATCAGTACGTCTTCGTGGTGCGCGAGGATCCACGCGATCCGCGGGTGCTGTTCGCCGGCACTCGCAGCACGGTTTACGTCAGCCTCGACGGCGGCGCGCATTGGCAGCCGCTTACGTTGAATCTACCGGGCGTTCAGGTGCGCGACATCGCTATTAGCGCACTGCAAGGGCAAGTCGCGGTAGCGACGCATGGGCGTTCGTTCTGGATTCTCGACAACCTCGCGCTGCTCGAGCAGTTGGCAAACAATCCGGCCCAAACGCTCTACGCGCCGGAGACCGCCTGGCTTTCACACGCCTACGGTGGCGGCGGGCCATTCGCGCCGCCGGATTCCGGCGACAACCCCGACTACGGTGCGACCGTATTCTTCTACGTTCCCAAGAGCTACAACGGCCGCACACCGGTGACGCTGACGTTCCTCGACTCGAGCGGAAAGACGGTACGCAGCTTCAACCTGCACCTGCGCAATAAGAAGGCCAAGCATATACCCTTCTATCAACTCGCGCAGGAAGACGAGGTGCAGCAACTCGCGCACGAGCTCGATGAAACGACGGCCATCGATCCCGGAATGAATTCGTTCGATTGGGATTTGCGCTATCCCGGCGCGACTGAAGTGAACGGACTCATGCTCGAGAGCACCGATGACTTCAGCGACGAGCCCAACGGTCCGACGATCGTTCCGGGAACGTATACCGTCGTTCTCAACTACGGGGGCAAGACGTCCCAGCAAAACTTTGACGTCAAACTCGATCCGCGCATCAAGCCGGCACCGGGCGATCTCGAGGCGCGCCTCGCGCTCGCGCAGCAGATCAGTGGAACGCTCGATGCGCTCGATAAATCGGTCAATGCTGCGCTCGCCGCGCGTCCACGCCTTTCGCCGCAAAAGCGCGCCCAGGTCGACGCGCTCGTCGCCGCGGTGGTGCAGTTCCAAGTGCATTCGGATGAGGGCGATCTGCTCCACGAGACGAAGGTGCGCGATCACCTCGCCTTCCTCATGAACGAATTGGATCTTGCCTATCAACCGCCGACGGCGGCGGAACGGTCGGCCTATGCCGGCCTCAAGTTAGAGGCCGATACGGCGATCGCCCAGCTAGACGCCCTGGTTCATCCGTAATCATCCAGGGGCCAAGCGACATAAGTCGTATTGGCCCCGGATGAAACACTCGCTGAATTTGCTCGCGCTCGCGGCGCTTGGCTTTGCCGTCGCGGCAGCGCCGCCGCTGCAACCTGCCGCCGTCGATCTCATGACGATCGCGCCGGACACGATGCCGACGTCTGCGGCGTTTCCCACCCTTCATCAAAAGGTACTGGTCGTGACCGACGGCATGACTGCCGCACTCTCGATCGGCGGCGCACCCAAACACTATCACGCCG
>DATJTD010000249.1:0-39834 GCA_035503775.1 Candidatus Acidiferrales bacterium | reverse complement strand
CGAGGCGACCGACGCGCAGGGATGCGCTAGTGTCGCCGAAGCCCAGGATGGGCGCGAGGCGACCGACGCGCAGGGATGCGCTAGTGTCGCCGGAGCCCAGGATGGGCACGAGGCGACCGACGCGCAGGGATGCGCTAGTGTCGCCGGAGCCCAGGATGGGCACGAGGCGACCGACGCGCAAGGATGTGACGCATGCTTGATCTCGCGCGCGTCCGCGCGCTGGTCGCGGCGACACGCTTTGCCCACTTGCGGCATGTGTCGCAGACCGGGAGCACCAACGACGACGCGACCGCGCTGCTGGGCACGCCCGCAAGCGCTGGGCTCGTGCTCATCGCCGAGCATCAAAGTGCGGGCCGCGGACGGCGCGAACGCGCGTGGATCGCGCCGCCCGCAAGCTCGCTGCTCTTCACCGCGATCCTCCCCGAAGCGATCGCAACGACGGCGCTCTGGGCCGTCCCGTTCTGGGCAGCGCTCGCGATCGCCGAAGGAATCGAACAACAGACGGACCTTCGCGTGACGCTGCAGTGGCCCAACGACCTCTTGCTCGCAGGACGAAAATGTTGCGGCATCCTCGCGACCTCGCGCGTCCTTGGCGCGCACGCGTGGGTCGGCTGCGGAGTCGGCCTCAACGTGCTGCGACCGGCCGGCGACGCCGCGACCGAGCTTGCCGCTATCACTCCGGAGCCGGCGTTTCTCTCCGATTCCGCATCCTCCGTCGAACGCGAACCGTTGCTGGCGGCACTCCTGCAGTCGTGCGATCGCCGCTTCCCGCTCCTTGCCGATCCGCAAGGGGTGGCACGCGCCTGGGAGAGGCGCGCGGAACTCGCGGGAACACCCTACCGCATCGAACAGGATGGCACCGGCACATTCGATGCCGTCGCACTGCGGCTCGCCGAGGACGGGAGTCTGGTCGTGCGCATAGGCGTAGGTGAACGGCGCGTCACGCTCGCCGATGCGCGAGTTGTTCGCGAGCCCGTCTAGCGGTTGGCGCGCACCTTGCGCTCGCAGGCTTCGCAGAAGTGCGAGAGCTTGTTGTCGGCGTCGTAGATCGAACTCGAGAGGTACATCGCGCAGCGCGGGTTGAAGCAGTGCTTGAGACCGAGCGCGTGTCCGAGTTCGTGCACCGACTCCTTGAGCGTGCGCTGAAAGAGCAGATTTTCGTCGGGCGGCTCGCCGTAGAAGTCGGTGCGCAACCGATGAACCGAGACGCAGGCGATCCGGTGCTCTTCGCTTGCATCACCGAAGACGAACTGGTGAGAGGTCTTGTAGAGATCGAAATCCGTGATCGCCAAGCGGTAGTCGCCTGCCATCGCGCTCACCGAGCCGACCTTCGTCAGCAACGTATTGAGAAAGAGCTGCTTGCGTGCGCTGTTGAGCGCTGTTTGCGGCACGCGCAGCACCCGCTCGATCGTACATGTGAAGAGAAAGCGCTCTTCGAGACAGAGCGCCAGCCGTAAAAGAAAAGATGAGCCGATCGTATTGACAGGCACGATAGCGATCTGACCCATGCTCGTGGGAATTTGCTCCGCCGGTGCGTTGCCCCTGGCGGACTACGGCGAGTACGGCGAGAGCGTCCACTCCCACGAGATATTTTGTGTCTGAGAACCCCCCAAGTGCACGTCTTCTTGCACGTCGTATTCGCATTGCGCTACATGGCCGTCGACCACACCGATGGTTCCCTTTACGGCGACGTCGATCGGCACGATGAAACCGGAATAGGAATAGTCACCGGTGCGCTCGCCGGTAAACGTGATCGTGAGATTGTGCCCACGCTCGGTAGCGGTAACGGTTGCGGCAACGGGCACCTGCACGAGTTCACCGGGATTCACGTGCACCGGAATCTCCGAGGGCCACGTGATGCCGAGCTTGACGTCACCGCCGATCGGATAGAGAAGCTGCGCCACCGTGTTGTAGGGGTCCATCCATTCGATCTGACTCGAGACATCGATGCCGCCAAGGCCATTGGGGCCGCCGGACGCGATCGCCGTGTTGGTGCTCGCCCACGCGGCGTCGACGTGCGACGAGTCTTCGCGCGTGAGGGTCAACGTGCCGTTGTACGAGGTGCTGTCTCCCTGCCAGAATTGCCCGCTATACGCGAGCGTATAGGCAGCCTGGTCGCCGGCGGCCTGCGGACCAAAAGGCACAACAGCAGCCGAAGCGACCGCGATGAAGAACACCGGGCCTAACGCACCGAGGCCGATCGGGAACCCTTTCCACATGGCTGGCCCTTAGGTTCGCGGCGGAGCCGCCGTCACCGTTTCGACCGGCACCAGTGGACTCGAAGAGGGCGGCGCAGCGGTGACCGTCTCGACCGGCCGCAGTTGGATCGAGACCGGCGGCGGGGCGGTCATCGTGGTCACCGGGATGAGTTGGCGCGGCGGCAATGGCCGTTCCGTCGGCCATGCAGCGTTGGGATCGACGCGGGGCGGCGTCTCCGCAACGGCCAGCGCATGTTTTGCGTGGTGGTGTTTATGAAGCACTGCGACCGCCAAAGGTGGCGCGAACAGCGGAGCCTTCGGCGGCAACGGCACAGGACGTTCGGCAACGACGTCGGGCGCTGCCTTGACGATGACGGGTGCCGCGACGACGACCGGCGCCTCGGTCACCGGAGGCGCCGGCACGTGAACCACCACGGGCGCCGGCGCGACACCATGATGTTGGTGGTGATGCGGTCGCGGAGCGAAGGCAGCACGGGCAATCGAACGCGTCGCAGTCGCACCGTGGTGCGCCCCCTGTAAACCTTGAAATATGGGGGCAATCGTCAGTTTAGGGCCTGGGGCGGCAGTCTGGGATGGTCCGCCGCGCCCGATCAGTGATTCTCCCAGCAAGGTAGCTCCCACCGTAACAACGGCGAGCCCGGCGAGCGTCAGCAGGCCTCCAGTGCGCGGAGTCCAAAAGCGCGGCACGTTGGGCTTCATAGCCATTCCTCAAGTGAGCGTAAGTAGTACCCGATATCACAGCTATCGGCACAACGGTTAAGATTTCCATACCGGTCAGTCCAGGAGCGCCCGTGAAGTCTTCTGATCCCACGCGTGCAGAGTTCGTCGTGAGCGCAAGCGCCACAGCGCTCGGTGCAACCTTGTTGGGCGCGCAGTCCGCCTCTGCTCAGACGGCCACGCCGCCGGCCGATGCGACCGTGACGAGCCCGGCTCCTGCCCCGCCTGCTAGTCCGCCGCCGGCGCCGGGCGTCACCAGCGCACCCAAGCCCCCGGCCCACGATCTCGAGACGCCGATCGAGTATCTCAACACGTGGATCACGCCGAACGACCTCCATTTCGTTCGGGCACACTACGGACCACCTTCGGCTTACCCCGATCTCAATCTCTGGCGGCTAGCCGTCAACGGCGACGCCTCCAATCCGCTGAGCCTGAGCATCTTCGACCTACGCACGCAGTTCGAACCCGTCAGCGTGACGGCGGTCTGTCAATGTGCCGGGAACGGCCGTGGGCTCTTTACCCCCCGCGCCTCGGGGGCGCAGTGGACGTATGGCGGCGTTGGCAACGCCCGCTGGACGGGAGTGCGCCTCTCCGATGTGCTGGATCGCGCACAGATCGACCCAGCCACCAAATTTTTGGTCGTCTCCGGCGCCGACCGCCCCGCCAATCCCAACGCGCCGCAAGTCGTGCGTGCGCTCCCGATCGACAAAGCGCGCGACAAGAATACACTCCTCGCGTATGACATGAACGGCGAGGCGCTTCCGTTTCTTCACGGCTCCCCGCTGCGCGTCATCGCACCAGGTTGGTACGGCAACCACTGGATGAAGTGGCTCACGAATTTGGAAGCGCGGGTGAACGGCCAGCTCGAAGACGTCGGCTTCTGGGTCGCCGTCGCTTACCGCATTCCGAACCAGCCGGCGACGCCGGGCGTCCCGATCCTCCCGGCCGACACGCATATCGTTACGCAGATGGATGTGAAATCCGAGATCCTCACCCCCCTCGACGGCGACATCGTGCGTGCCAATGCCCCGCTCTTCGTGCAAGGCGTTGCCTGGTCGGGCGTCCCCTCGGTGCGTTTGGTCGAAATCTCGGTCGACGGCGGACCGTGGCACGCAGCGGAACTCCAAACCAACGCGCCGCCCTACGCGTGGCAGCAATTCAGTTACACCTTCTCGCCCTCGGAGGGAGCGCACGTCATCGCCGCGCGCGCGACCGATGAAACCGGCGCCGTGCAACCGATCTCCGGCGTCTGGAACCCCGCGGGCTACATGTACAACGGCATCATGCGCGTCAGCGTCGAGGCTCGCACGGACTAGAACGGCCACCAGTCATGAAATGAGGCGGCCCGCGCGGGCGTAGCGAAGTCGGCGGGATGATCGTCGGAATGGGCATCGACCTCGCCGAAGTAGAGCGTTATCACTTTACGCCGGAAGCGTTAGCGCGCTTCGCCCGGAAGGTCTATACCGAAGACGAGATGCGTTACGCGCTGAGCAAGCGCCATTGGCCCGAGCGCCTTGCCGGATTCTTTGCGGCCAAAGAGGCGACGCGCAAAGCCTTTGGCCATGCGATTCGCTGGCGAGAGGTCGGCGTGACGCACGGCGCAAGCGGAGAACCGAGGATCGCTTTGTCCGGCGCAGCAGCCACCCTACCGGCGCAGCGCGGCGTTGCGACGATCCATCTCACGATCGCGCACACCGCGCGCATTGCAACTGCCGTCGTGGTGTTGGAGTGCTGATGCTGCGGGTCGTCACGGCAGGAGGGATGCGCGCGCTAGACGCGGCGGCCTCGGCGGAATACTCCGACATCGAACTGATGCGACGTGCCGGTCGCGCGATTGCATCGGTGGCACGCCGGCTGCGCCCCGGCGGCCGCGTCATCGCGCTCGCCGGCTATGGGAATAACGGCGGCGACGCCTTTGCCGCACTTGCCGAACTCGACGGGGCGGTGTACGAACGTATCGCACTCGCCTTCGATCCCGGCGAGCGGCAGAGCGCCGCGCGGCGTGATGCGCTCGCCCGCGCGCGGGCCGCCGGCGTCTCAATTCTCACCGTCGGACGTGACGCCGATGCGTCGTTCATCTCCGGCCCGCATCTGTATCTCGACGGCCTCTTGGGTGTAGGCGCCCGCGGTGGCATGAGCGACGAGATACGCCGCCTCACGCGCGCCCTCAACGAAGGAGCGCAGGGCGGGATCATTGCACTCGACGTTCCAACCGGTGTGGACGCAACGACCGGCATAGCCGAGCCGGACGCGGTCAAGGCGTGCGCCACCGTCACCTTGGGCGCACTCAAGCTCGGCCTTTTGCTGGAGACGGGGCGTCCGTACGTGGGTGAGCTTTGGTTCGACGATATCGGCATTGGCGGCGAATTCGATCAAACGGTGCCGACAGAATACGTCGCGTTGGACGACCGGACTGCGGTGTCGTTGCTTCCCCGGCGTGCCGCCGACGGAGACAAGCGTCAATCCGGTGCACCGCTCGTGCTTGCAGGCTCCGAGCAATTTCCCGGGGCGGCGGTTCTCTGCGCGCGCGCCGCGGGGCGAGCGGGCGCGGGCTACGTAACGGTAGCGACCCCGCGCCGCGCGGCGACCGCAATCCGCGCGCATCTCGTCGAGCAAGTCGTGGTCGAATTCGATGACGACGACGCAACCCGCGCCGTCGCTGAGATTCTGGATGTGGCCAAACGCTGCGGCTCGATTGCAATTGGACCCGGACTCGGCCTCTCGGAGACGCTGGGCACGATCGTCCGCACCGTGATCGAGCAGACGCCGCTACCGCTGGTCGTCGATGCCAGCGGTCTCTTTCACCTCGCCAAGCATCTCGACATTCTCCGCGGGAAGCGCGCCGTTCTCACACCGCATGCGGGAGAATTCGCGCGCCTCTCCGGCCGCGGCACGGTCCAACCGACAGAACGCATCTCGCGTCTGCGCACATTCGTGCGGGAAAACGAGATCGTGACGCTGCTCAAAGGCCAAACCACGCTGATCGACGACGGAGCGCGCATCGCGCTCAACACGACAGGCACCCCGGCGCTCGCAACCGCCGGCACCGGCGACGTCCTCACTGGGATGATCGCCACCTTGCTTTCGCAAGGCTTGGCACCATTCGATGCCGCAGCGCTGGCCGCACACTGGCACGGCCGCGCCGCGCAACATGCGTCACAGGCACGACCCATTGGCGTCATCGCCGGCGATCTGCCGGATTCGCTCGCAGCCGCTGCCTCCGAACGCGAGCGTTCAACGCCGCTTCGCGTCTTTTGAAAGACGTACTGCTACGTCGCGTCTCACTTCGCGTCTACAATGAGAAGACTATGGAGCGAGCCTTCCGACTGGCGCGGGCGTGCTGGTCTGCGACGGCACGAACCAGAGCGCCCCGTCGGGTCCCACACAGAGGCTCGCCACTTGTACCGTGAGCGCATAAGTCTGCGTCACCTGGCCGGCGGTATTGATCTGGATGATGCTGTCGGGCTGCGTTGGCTGCTGCGTATTCACTTGCCTGGTATAGATATCACCGTCAGGGCCGCTGACGAGATCGGCCTCTGGATCGATTCCGCTAATTGAGTAGGTCGTGACCGTCCCGCCTGTAGTGATCTTTCCGATGCCCCCGGCTTCGAGAAACCAGATATTGCCGTCGCTTCCCACAACCATCGAGCCTGAACTCGCGGTCGCGGCGACGGAGGTCAGGGCTCCGGTTGACGGGTTCACACGCACAATCGTGTAACCGGAGCTTCCAGCGATGATCGTCCAGATGTTGCCGTCGGGGCCGGCAACGATTCCGCTGCTGGTTTGGCCCACAGGCAGGATGTCGATCTCCGTAATCGTGCCATTTGGCAGAATACGAAAGAGGCCGTCGCCCGTCGCCCAAAGATTACCATCCGGACCGGTGATGATTGCGCCCGGTGTGAGCGTTCCACCCAGACCAGCGACGCCTTCTGCCGGCGGGGTAGGATAGGCCGAGGCAACGCCTGACGTCGTAACCCGATCGACATAACCGTCAAGTGTGGCTGGGTATGTTGTATTCAAAATCCACAGGGCGCCATCTGGACCTGTCGTCAGTCGACCGACTGTCGGGTAAGCCGCAAGCGGAAAGGCATACGACGCTGTCCCCGTTCCCGCTGTCGTCATTTGGTCCAAGTAGCCCGAGCACTGCGCGTGTGAGGCGGGGCAGACTTGTCCTGCAATCCATAAATTTCCGTCGGGCCCAACGGTGATAGTCAAAGGGTAAGCAGCGACGGCCCCGCTCGGCGAGGGCGCCGGAAGCGGGAAGTACGTGACCGTTGCGGGAGTCCGCGAAACGACGATAAGTGAAGCGATGCTCGAGACACCGCTGCCGGCAGCGCTGATGGTAATAGGTGCCGCAGCCGAATTGCCGCTATACGTGAACGTAATCGTCTGGCCGGGCGCCGTGAACGCTGCGGCCGAGAGCGATGATGCCCCGCTCGTGTCTCCATTGGTAACAGTAATGGAGTTCGCGTATGGGGCAGAGCCCGTGATCGCGTTCCCATCCGCGTCGTACGCTGCAAGCGAGAGTTGAGCCGTTCCCGCCGTCCCGCCAGTCAGCGGTCCCGGCGAAGCCGCCAGAGTCGCGCTCGCCACGATCGCTTCGGGCGAAACGTTTACGCTGTTGACCTCGCCGGCGGTTATCGTCGCCGTAACCGTCGTGCGCGAAAGCGCATTGCCGGCACCGCCGGCTTGGTCATAGGTGACGATGGTGAACGCGTCGCTGCCGACCGGAGCGTCGAGCTCCGTATAGCAACTGGTGCCTGAGCGGGCGGCGCAAGCGGCGACTGTGGTTTGGGAGCCCACCGTCACGGTGAACGAGTTGGTGGAGGTCGAAAGAAACTCCGGCCGGCGAGCCGTTGACGTATCCGTTGTGGAATCGGAGAGCGTGATCTGGACAACGGCGAATCCTGCCGGCGGACTCGCCGAGAACGTCGGTGTGCCTGAAGGCGTCGCCGTGGCTGCTACCGAGGGCGCTACCGAGGCTGTCGCTGAGGCCGTCGGCGAACTCGTGGGAGAGACGCGAAGCGGCGGAGAGGAGCCACCTCCACCGCAGGCCACAAGGGTCGCCGCAAGCGCTGCAAGACAGAAACCCGCCCGGAGATTCGCATCGGTCAAACCCTTTCCGCGGACTGCAGACGCTTCGGGAGCCGGCGTGGCGAGCCTGTGCCAACCAGCTAGCAAAAGCATGAACCGCCGGAACCTGGTTTGACACGTGCTACGAACTCGTCGCCGGTGGCCCCGCTGCTTCGCCGGTGATGTCCTCGATTTGGCTGCTCTGGGCGCCGAGGTTGGTGATCGCGATGACCTCGTCTCCCTCGTCCAAGCGCTGCAGGCGAACCCCTTTGGTGGAGCGGCCCGACTTGCGGATGTCGGCGACACGGATGCGGATGATCTGGTTCGCCGAGGTCATGATCAGGATCTCGTCGTCTTGTTTGACGAGGATCTGATCGATGACGTAGCCGATGTCTTTCTCCTTGGCGAACGCCTTGACGCCTTTGCCGCCGCGCGAGGTGTGGCGATATTCGTCGATCGGCGTGCGCTTGCCGAAGGCCTGCGAGGTAACGATCATCACCTCGCGGCGCTCGTCTTCCACGATATCCATCGCGACGACCGAATCGCCTTCGGCGACGGTGATTGCGCGCACGCCGCGCGCGTTGCGGCCCATCGGCCGGACGTCGGTCTCGTTGAAGTGCACGGCCATCCCCTCACGGGTGGCAAGGATGACGTCGCGTGTTCCGTCGGAGAGATCTACGCTGAGCAACTCATCGTTTTCATCGAGATCGATGGCGTTGAGGCCGTTGCGGCGCACGTTGGCGAACTCGCCCAGCCGCGTCTTCTTGATGACGCCGCGCCGCGTGACCATCACCAAGTACTTGTCGCCTTCGAAATTGGAGATGGGGAAGATCGCGGTCACGTTCTCGCCCGGTGGGAGGGTCAGCAGATTGACCAGCGCCGTCCCGCGCGCCTGACGCGTGGAATCGGGAATCTCGTAGGCGCGCAAGCGGTACGCGCGCCCCTTGTTCGTGAAGAACAGGATATGCTGGTGCGTCGTCGCCGAGAACATATTGCTGACGACGTCCTCGCGCTTGAGGTTCCCGATCCCGATCACCCCGCGGCCGCCGCGGTTCTGCGCGCGGAACGTATCCACCGAGACACGTTTGATGTAGCCGCCGACCGTCGCCGTGACCACGACCTCGGTGTCGGGGATCATATCTTCGATGGCAAAATCTTCGCCTTCGACCGCCTCGATGCGCGTGCGCCGAGGGTCGCCGAAGCGCTTCTTGAGCTCGAGCAACTCGCTCTTCACCAGGCCCGTGATGCGGCGCTTGCTGGCCAAGATGTCTTTGAGCTCCGCGATGAGTTTGATCAACTCCGAATACTCGTCCTCGATCTTTTGGCGCTCGAGGCCGGTGAGCGTGCGCAGGCGCATGTCGAGGATGGCATTGGCCTGAATCACCGAGAGCGAGAAGCGTCCGATCAGGCGCTCACGCGCGAGCTCGGTCGTATCGCTTGCGCGAATGATGGTGATGATCTCGTCGATGTGATCGAGCGCGATCCGGAAACCTTCGAGGATGTGCGCGCGCTCTTCGGCCTTGCGCAGATCATATTCGGTGCGCCGGCGCACCACGATCGTGCGGTGCTCGATGTAATGGATGAGCATCTCACGCAGCGAGAGCACACGCGGCTCGAGCGGCGCCATCACCTCGCTTGCGCTGTAATCGGGATTCAGCTGCACCGGCACGAGCGCGAGCATGTTGAAGCCGAAGCTCGATTGGAGCGGCGTGTGCTTGTAGAGCTGATTGAGCACGACTTGTGGCGTCGCATTTTTCGCCAGCTCGACGACCACGCGCAAGCCTTTGCGGCTCGACTCGTCGTCGAGGCGCGAGATTCCCTGGATGCGCTTCTCGGCGTGCGCTTCGGCGATCGCCTCGACGATGCGCGACTTATTGACTTGGAAAGGCACCTCGCTGATGACGATCTTGAAGCGGCCCTTCTCTTCGACGATCTCGGCAGCGCCGCGCATCAAGACCGAACCCCGGCCCGTCTTGTACGCCTGGCGAATCGCCTCTTTGCCCATGACGATACCGGCCGTGGGAAAGTCGGGCCCTTGCACGATGCCCAGAATCAGGTCGTCGAGTTCCTCGGCAGGCGTGCTTTCGTAGTCGGCATCGATGAGCGCGGCGACGGCGTCGCAGATCTCGCCGACGTTGTGCGGCGGAATGTTGGTTGCCATACCGACCGCGATGCCGCTCGAGCCGTTGACGAGCAGTTGTGGGAGACGCGCCGGCAAAACGACCGGCTCGCTGCCTTGGTTGTCGAAATTGGGAATGAAGTTGACGGTCTCTTTGTCGATGTCGGCGAGCATCTCGAGCGCGATGCGCGCCAGACGCGCTTCGGTATACCGGTAGGCCGCCGGCGGATCACCGTCGATGGAGCCGAAGTTGCCGTGGCCGTCGACCAGCGGATAGCGGAGCGTAAAGTCTTGGGCCATGCGCACGAGCGCGTCGTAGACCGACGAATCGCCGTGCGGATGGAACGTCTTGAGCACCTCGCCGACGATACCGGCGCACTTGCGGTGCTGCTTGTCGGGCGTCATCCCCATCTCGCGCATCGCATACAAGATGCGGCGCTGCACGGGCTTGAGGCCGTCGCGCACGTCGGGGAGGGCTCTGGAGGCGATGACGGACATCGCATACGAGAGGTACGACTCCCGCATTTCGTCTTCGACGTTGATTAAAGAGATACGCTCGTTGTTCAATCAGTCAATGCACAATCTGGCATGGGCGCAGCAGCGCACCATGCCGAACAAACTCCGGAGAGGATCAGTACGCCGGCGTCCGCGGCTCGCGGGCCGCGTCTCGACCACCGCGGGCTTTCATCGGAAGAGACCGACCTGGGTCTTTACCGATGAAAAGCCGAACGGGAACTCTCCAAAACATTATATGATACGTTCGCGTTTTCGTGCCGAGAGCCTCGCTGCGCTGGATCAGATCGCGGCCGACTTCGCGCGGCGTCTGCGGCCCGGCGACGCGGTCGCACTCGAAGGGCCGCTCGGCGCCGGGAAGACGGCTTTCGTCGCAGCGGTCGTGCGCGGGCTCCACGGCGAAGATCAAAGCTCCAGCCCGACCTTTACCTTCTGGCACCGCTATGAGGGAACACCGACGATCCACCATCTCGATCTTTACCGTATCGAGAGCGAGGCTGAGCTCGTAGAGCTCGGCCTGGAAGAGGCCTTTGCGCCCGACGCCGTGACCTTGGTCGAATGGCCCCAGCGCGCCCCACAACTCCTTCCCGCCCGCGCCATCAGCGTGCACATCCGCGGCTCGGGCGACGGCGTGCGGGAAATCGAGATCGAACGCCCGTGAAGATCCTCGGGATCGATGGTGCCTTGGGCATCTTCTCAGCCGCCTTCCTCGATACCGAGGACGCCGGCCACTCCCGCACCGCCGTCGCCCACGGCGGCGACGCCTTGGAACGCGGCATGTGGACGATCGAAGAGGTGCTCGGTCCCGGCGGCTTAACGGGCATCGACCGCATCGCGGTCGGCACGGGTCCCGGCTCCTTTACCGGCCTGCGCATCGCCCTCTCGTACGCCAAGGGGCTGGCCTTCGCCGCGCACCTCCCGCTCCTGGGCGTCAGCTCGTTCGACGCTTTGGAGCCCGCAGGGTTTCCGGCTCCGCTGCTGGCGGTCGTGAGCGGCCGTCCGGGCGTCGCCTGTGCGCGGCTGCGCTTGGCCGAAGGCCCGCCGGGGCAGCGGTGCGGCAGCTATGAGGAGCTGGCAGCCTATGTCGCCGAACGCCTGGAGCCGTCGGTGCTGAGCTATACAGGCGCGACGGAGGGCGTCCCTCCGCGCCTTGGCGAACGCGGGTTTACCGTGCGCGCGTACTCCCCACTCTTCGAGCCTGCCGCCCTCGCCGTCGCGAGCCTCGCCGCCACTCGCGAACCGGCCTCGAGCCCGCATGCCGTCCACGCCGATTACGGCGAACAGCCGGCAGCTATCGTGCGCGCGGAGCGGGATGCGCGCTGACGTCGACCTGCGCTCTGCGCAGGTGCCCGAGCGTCTCTCGATCAGCCCGATGACGGCCGCCGACATCCGCGCAGTGATGCGCATCGAAAGCCTCTCGTTCGCCACGACGTGGCCGCAAAATGCCTTCACGAGCGAACTCAACGACAATCGGCTCGCTCACTACTCGGTCGGCCGTATCGGCTCCGAGATCGTCGCCTACGGCGGCATCTGGGTGATCCTGGAAGATTCGCACATTACGACGATCGCCGTGCATCCCGATTGGCGCTCGCGCAAGTACGGTGAATTGATGCTCGTCCATCTGCTGGAAGAGGCAATTGCACACAACGCCTCGTGGATGACCCTCGAAGTGCGCGAGTCGAACGTCGCCGCGCAGAATCTGTATCGTAAATACGGCTTCACCGTCGTTTCGACGCGCCGCGGCTATTACAGTGACAACAGCGAGAACGCACTGGTCATGTGGGCGGGAAATTTGCGCGGCGACCTCTACCGCGGCCGCCTGCGCGCCTTGCGCGCAAAGCTCGAAGCACACATCGCCGCGCAGGGCCCGTGACCTACGGCGAGCTTCGTCGGCGCGTGCGGGCGCACATCGGCCAAGACCACCGCTATGCGCACGTGGTGCGCGTCGCACGCCTGGCAGAGGCGCTGGCGCGGGCGCATGGGATCTCCACCGCGCGCGCACGCGCAGCCGGAATGCTGCACGACCTGGCACGCCTCTTACCCGCGCGCGAACTTCTCCTCCAGGCGCAAGCGCGCGGTCTCACCGTCGACGCGTTCGAACGTGAGAATCCCATCGTGCTGCACGCGCGGCTCGGCGCCGAGATCGCGCGCGAGCAATTCGGGGTGAAGGACGAAGGCATCCTCAGCGCCATTCGCAAGCACACCGTCGCCGACGCAACGATGTCGCCCCTCGATGCGGTCGTCTACCTCGCGGACGGCCTCGAACCGGCGCGCGATTTTCCCGAGCGCCCGGAGTTACTCGCCGCCGCGATGGACGATCTCGATGAGGGGATGCGCCGCCTGCTCGCACAGACCGCAACATACCTACAATCGCGCGGACTCGCCGTCGCACCCCAAACGCTCGCCGCCCTCGACACGTACGCCGCAAAGAAGGAGACGCTCTGCCCGAATTAATCGACATCGTGCGCGAGGCCGCGCTCGAGAAGAAAGCTGAAGACGTCGTCACGCTGCCGCTCGAAGGCCGTACGATCGTCGCCGACTATTTCATCATCGCCACCGGCCGCTCGAAGATTCAGACGCGCGCAATTGCCGACGGCATCACCGAACTCGCCCGCGCGAACGGCTTCACCGTCACGCGCCGCGAGGGGTATAGCGACGCCGGCTGGATTCTCTTGGACTTCGGAGACGTTGTCGCGCACGTCTTCACCCCCGAGCAGCGGGCCTTTTACAACCTCGAGCGCCTCTGGGGATCGGCCGAGCGCCGCTCGCAGTCGCTGGGATGAAGATGCAGAGCCGGCGCTCGCGTCGCATCCGCCAGGTCTTGCTCAAGACGGGTATCTGGGTGTTTTTGGTCGTCTTCGTCGCCAGCGTCGTCGGCGTCGCAATCGTGATCGCGCATTAAGCCGCCTGCGCGGGGCGAAACCCTTGCGCACCCCGGCGGTACTAGAGGGTCGTGACTATCCAACGAATCTTCGCCCAGGGGCGGTGGGCCCCGATCGCCGTGGCAGTTGCCGCGCTGGCGCTTTGCGCTCCCGCATACGCGCGCGATCAGTACGTCTTCGACAACGCCGGACTGCTCAGTGCGCAAACCGTGCAGAGCCTCAACCAAACGATCGCCGACTTCAACAGCCAAACCGGCAAAGAAGTCGTCGTCGTCACCGTCCCGACACTGGGCGGGAAGACGATCTCCCAGGAGGCCGAAGACACCGGCGCCCAGCTGCAGGTCAACGGCGTTCTCATCCTCCTCGCCAAGGCCGAGAAGCAGGACATCGTCGTAGGCGACGTCGCGTCTCGCGCGTTCTTTCCGCCCGGCTCCTTCACGGCCATCCACCAGGCGATGCGCGGGTATCTGCGCAGCGGCGATTTCGACGATGGCGTACGCACCGGCGTCAACTTGGTGCTGGATCAGTACCGCAGCCACGAGCGCGCGCTGAGCGCGGCCGCTGGTTCGCGTCTGGCGAGTAACCCGCAGTCGCAATCGATGGGAGGTTTTGGTTTGTTCTGGTTGATCTTGACCCTACTCGCCGGGTTCCTCATCATCCGGTCGATCTTCCGCGCGATCGCAGGGCCGCGCATGATGCCACCGGGATATGGTCCTGGCCCGGGCCCCGGTCCCGGCCTCGGCTACGGCGGACCCGGTTTCGGCGGCCCCGGGTACGGCGGCTATGGTCCCGGCTACGGTGGCTTCGGATACGGTGGCGGGGGAGGCGGCTTCTTCAGCGGGCTTCTCGGCGGCCTCGGCGGCGCGTGGCTTGGCAACGAACTCTTCGGCAACCATGGCGGCACGTACATGGGCGACGGCGGTCAGGTTGCCGGTTTCGGCGGCGATCCGTCTGCCGGCGTCGACGCCTCCGGCTGGCAACCCGATCCCGGTCAGATGGATATGGGGAATGCCGGGTTCGGTAGTTTCGGCGACTCCGGCGGCGGCTTTGATGCCGGTGGTGGTGGCGGCTTCGATTCGGGCGGCGGAGGCGGCGGCTGGTAGTCAGCCCATAGAGTTGTTGAGTGCGCGCTGTCGAGACGGGCAGCGCGCACTCTCTGCTAGTGTAGGATCACATACGGCGCAAGGCGCTGGAACTTTCGCTCGGTGATTCCGCCGACGTCGAGCAGGTCGTCGACCGAAGAGAATGGCCCGTTGAGTTCGCGATAGCTGACGATCCGCGCAGCGAGGCCCGGGCCGATTCCCGGGAGTGATTCGAGTTGCGTCTCATCGGCACTGTTGAGATCGACCGGGGCGCTCGGCGCTTTTTGCTTGCGGCGATGGTGATGCCGGCGGGTGCGGTGTGTTGTGTGCGTGCTTACCGACGGATCGCCGGCGCCGTCGGCGAGCTCTGCACCGTCGGGCGCGTCAGCCTCAGAGGTCGAGCCGTAGGCACCACGCGGGGCGATCACGAGCTCCTCGCCGTCGTGCAAGGGCTCGGCGAGATTCACGGCGATGAGATCGGCGCGGCTCGTCGGGCCGCCGGCGGCGTGCAGGGCTGCCTGCGCTCGCGCCGTGGGAGGCAACTGATAGAGGCCGGGACGACGCACTTCTCCGGCGACGTAGACGACGAGCGAGGTAGGACTTTCAACTGCCTTCTGGTCGAACGCGGCGGCCGAGTCGGTCGCGAGCGCAGAGGCCGTCTCGCTACTGAAGGAGACGCTCGCCGGGGCCGGCGATGACGGAGTGCCGGAAGGATACGCGGATCGGGCAACGGTCGCAGCCGCAGCGACCGCGATCACGGCGCCTGCGAAGATGAATGAGGTTTTCATACCTCTCCATCACGCATTCGGAGGCTCGCGGCAAGGGTGCTAGGAAGCATGGAGGATGCTCGAAGAGCGTCCCGCCCAAACATACGATTTCCGCACCTGCGAACGTGCCTGGCAAGAGCGCTGGGAGCGCGAAGGCGTCTATCGCGCCCCGGACGATGACCCGCGCGAGAAGTACTACGTGCTCGAGATGCTGCCGTATCCTTCCGGCGATCTGCACGTAGGGCACGCGAAAAACTACACCTTGGGCGACGCCTATGCGCGCATGATGCGCATGCAAGGTTACAACGTGCTCCACCCGATGGGATTCGACGCCTTCGGTCTCCCGGCAGAAAATGCCGCGATCCAGCGCGGCATCGATCCCAACGTGTGGACGCACGCCAACATCGCCAACATGCAGCGCCAGACTCGCCTCATGGGAACAGGCTACGACTGGACGCGCGAACTGGCGACCTGCGAACCGACCTACTACCGCTGGAACCAATGGATATTCTTGCGTCTCTACGAAGACGGTCTCGCTTACAAGCGTGAGGCGCCGGTCAATTGGTGCCCGAACGATCAGACCGTTTTGGCCAACGAGCAAGTCGAAGACGGACGCTGTTGGCGCTGCGGGTCGCTGGTCGAACGGCGCAATCTCTCGCAGTGGTTCCTGAAGATCACGGCCTACGCCGACCGGCTCTTGGAATCGATCAGCACGCTCGGCGGGTGGCCCGAGAAGATCCGCACGATGCAGACCAACTGGATCGGGCGCAGCGAAGGCGTGACGTTCTCGTTCGAAGTGGAAGACATCAGCGAACGCATCGCCGTCTTCACCACGCGCATCGATACGCTCTTCGGTGTGACGTATGTGGCGCTTGCGCCCGAGCATCCGTTAGTCGCCAAACTCATGCAGGCGCACCCCAAGCACCGCCAAGCCGTCGAAGCGTTTGCGGCCTCGGTGCGCAACAAGTCCGAACTCGAGCGCACCAGCCTCATGGCGAAGTCGGGGGTCTTCACGGGTGCGTACGCGCGCAATCCACTCTCCAACGAACGCATTCCGATCTGGGTGACGAACTACGTCCTCGCGGAGTACGGGACGGGCGCCGTCATGGCGGTGCCGGCGCACGACGAGCGCGACTTCGAATTTGCGCGTGCGCACGGATTGCCGATCGCACGAGTCATCGAAGAGGCGGGGACCTCCAGCGAGGTTCCGCTGGAGCATGCGTACGTCGAGGACGGGCGCCTGCTGGCCAGCGGTGACTTCTCGGGGATGAATTCGCCACGGGCGCGCAAAGCGATCGGCGACAAATTGGTAGCGCTCGGCGTGGGGACGTGGACGGTCAACTACAAACTGCGCGACTGGTTGATCTCGCGGCAACGCTATTGGGGTACGCCGATTCCCATCGTCTACTGTCCACAGCACGGCGAAGTCGCGGTCCCCGACGCACAGCTTCCGGTGCTCTTACCGGCCGACGTGCCGATCACGGGGGAAGGCTCGCCCCTTGCGCGCGACGGAGCCTTCATCCACACGACGTGTCCGGTCTGCGGTGGCCCCGCGCGCCGCGAAAGCGACACGATGGATACCTTCTTCGAATCGTCGTGGTACTATCTGCGCTATCTCGACGCCGGCAACGAACGGGCACCTTGGGATCGCGTGCGGGCCGATGCCTGGATGAACGTCGATCAGTACATCGGCGGCGCCGAACACGCCGTCCTGCACCTGCTGTACTCGCGCTTTTTCTACAAATACTTTCATGACAAAGGCTGGGTGAGCGGCCGCGACGAGCCGTTCGAGCGGCTCTTCAATCAGGGCATGCTTCTGCGCAACGGCGAGAAGATGAGCAAGAGCCGCGGCAACGTCGTCGGTATCGACGAGACCGCCGAACGGTACGGCGTCGATGCAATGCGCCTCTTCTTGCTAAAAGCAACGCCGCCCGAAGATACGATGGAGTGGACCGACGAAGGTATCACTGGCCGCGTGCGCTTCCTCGACCGCGTCTGGCGGGCATGTGAACCGCTCGCCGGACGCGCTCGCGGAGTCTCGCTCGATGGGCTCCCCGAGATGCGCGGCGAAGAACAGCGCGAGCTCGTACGCGCCGTGCACGCCGCGCTCAAATCGGGAGCCGATGAGACCCAGACGCGGCGCTTTCACTACAATACGACCCTCGCGCGGCTCGACGAACTCGTCAACGCGATGACCAAATTCGGACAGCAACCTGGAAGCGAGAACGATCGGGCGCTTTTGTACGCGGTCCACGCGATGCCACTCTTGCTCGCACCCTTCGCACCGCACATCGCCGAGGAACTGTGGCGCCGCTTTGGCTACGACCGCTCCGTGCATCTGGAGCGATGGATTCCCTTTGACCCGTCGGCGCTTTCGGTCAGCGAAGTGACCATCGTCGTGCAAGTCAACGGGAAGATTCGCGCGCGGCTCGTGGTTGCGCCGGGATGCGGCGAGGATGAGATTCTCGCGCGTGCTTTGGCCGAGCCGAACGTTCGATCGAATATCGCCGGAAAAGAAGTACGCAAACGAGTCTTTGTACCCGATAAGCTGCTCAATTTAGTGGTTGGCTAGTATTGATGGGCTCGGCGGCGTGGTCTCGTTCGGGCTTTGCTAGTGTGCCGACCAGCCCCCGTCGATGGAGAGGGGAGCGCCGGTGATCGAGCGCGCAGCGTCGGTGCAGAGGTAAACGCAGAGCTGCGCAACTTCCTGCGGCTCGATGAAGCGGTTCGTCGGCATCGCGTCCAGAAAGGCGCGCCGGAGCGCTTCCTCTTCGCTGATGCCGCCACCGTACGATTGCACGAGCTGCGGCGCTTGGCCGCGAATGAGATCGGTCATCACGACGCCGGGGCAGACCGCGTTGACGGTGATGTCGAGTGGTGCTCCTTCGAGGGCGGTCGAGCGCGTGAGGCCGATCACGCCATGTTTGGCGGCGTTGTAGGCGGCCTTGTACAATGAACCAACGAGCCCCTGAACGCTTGCGACGTTGACGATACGCCCGCGTTTGCGTTCCACTAAGTGCGGCCAGACGGCCTTGGTGGCATAGAAGACGCCGTCGAGGTCGACCGAGCGAACGAACTCCCACTTGTCGTCAGGAAACGCCGCAATCGGGGAGACGAACTGGACGCCGGCGTTGTTGACGAGGTGATCGATACCGCCAAAATCTTGCGCCACCACATCGAACATTTGGCGCAACACTTCGGATTTACGCACGTCTGCCCGGTAGCCTCGCGCTTTTACGCCGGTCTCCTGGGCGATCGCTGCAGCGGTGCTGCTCGCTTCCTCGCCGTCGAGGTCGAAGATCGCGACGTGGGAGCCGGCGCGAGCGGCTTCGCGCGCGACGGCCTCGCCGATACCACGGCTCCCCCCGGTAACGACCGTCACACGGGCGGAGAGGTCGATGAAAGAACTCACACGGCTGCTTTTTCGCGGAAGTAGGCGACGGTCTTGCTGATTCCGTCGTGGAGCGTCGTCGTCGCTTCCCAACCGAGCTCGGCACGCGCGAGGGAAGCGTCGAACTGCGCATCACGCACGTCACCGGCCCGCTTGGGAGCATGCGTAATCGGCGCTTCGAAGCCGGTCACGTCGACGAGCGTGCGGTAGATATCATTGACGCTGGTGCGCACGCCCGCGCCGATTGCGTAGACACCGCTGCCGCGGCTCAAACCCGCGAGGCTCAGTTTTGCAATGTCACCGACGTAGACGTAGTCACGGGTCTGCTCGCCGTCGGAATCGATGCGCACGCCCTCTCGTGCGAGAAATTTGGCGATGAAGATCGCGATCACGCCCGCCTCGCCCGCCGGATCTTGGCGCGGGCCGTAGACGTTTCCGTAGCGGAACGCGCAGAAGTCGATTCCGTATTGGCTTTGGTAGAACCGCAGGTAGTGTTCCGCCACCATCTTGGTGATGCCATACGGCGATGCCGGCAGTTGCGGCGAGCGCTCGTTCATGGGAAGCTCCTTTGCTTCACCGTACGTGGCGCCGCTGCTGGCAAAGAGCACTTTGCGCACTTTCGCTTTCGCGCTGCTCTCCAAAACGTTGAGCAGTCCGAGCACGTTGACTTGCGCGTCGTAGATCGGGTCGCGCGAACCGATGGCGACGCTGTGCTGGGCGGCGTGGTGCGAGACGATTTCGGGTTCGAACTCACGCAGGACACGAGTGAGGGCTTCGTCGCGAATGTCGAGATGGATGAAGGCGGCACGTTCGTTGACGTTCTCACGACGACCACCGCCATGCGACCAGAGGCTGTCGATCACCAGCACATCGTGGCCCGCGGCAATATAGGCATCGGCGATGTGTGATCCGATGAAGCCGGCTCCGCCGGTGATGACGATTCGCAAGTGTTGTCTCCCGATCGCATGCGAAACGACGTGGATCACACGCCGCTCGTAAGGATCACGCGTATTGCTCTGCGTGCGTCGTTCGTGCGGTTGCGCCGGGGGCCCTCGCGTCCGTTACGAAGGGGTTTGGCTGATCATCACCGTCCACGAGCCGGAATTATCGCTGAGGTCGTTGTCGTTGACGCCGACGTAGAGTTCTCCCGATACGCCCGTGGGCACCGTATAATCGAGGCTCGTTCCCACCTCGAACGGCGTGCCGGAGGCGCCGATTTTCCCGATGAGCGACCAGCACGGAAGGCCGGGCGCGGGATATGCCGGCGGCTGACGATAGGAGCAGGTGCTCCATGGATCGCCACTGGGCGTCGTGGTGCAGTTCACGCAGGGCGACGGTGCCCACTGGAATGTGCCGCTCGCCGTGAAGGTGAGCTGCGTTCCCGCCGCGACATGCATTCCCGTCGCCGTATACGTCTGCGTCAAATTCATCGTAAGCGTCGTCGACGTTGGTGAAGGCGAGAGTGCGGCTGCGGGCGTCGAACTGCCTCCGCCCCCGCCACCGCCGCAACCGGTGATGAGCACGAATGGGAGCAACCAGAACCACTGTTTCGCCACCGAGTGAGCCGTCCGCGTCCACCAAGTAGTCTGCGCCAAATGCTCCTGCCTCTATGTTGACTTCGAGGAATTTTCTTAAGAGAGGGTGGGCGCCGTTCGCTGGATTTACACGCGCTCCCTGGCCTCTTTTCAATGGGTTTACACGCTGCTTTTGTCGCAGGCTGAGAGTCCGGCGGCTTGTCGCGACCGATCGGCGTCGCGATAGTGCAGCCATGAATCGTCTACTGCTTGTGGCGGCCGCGCTGGCGCTCGTGACGGGAACGCAAGCGCAGTTGCTCGGCTACGCTCTCCCGGTCGCAATCACGGCGCTCCTCGCAAGCCTGGGTCTTTATCGCGTGCCATTCGGCGTGCGAGTCTGCGTACTGGTGGCACTGGGAGTTGGGATGCTTAACGCGCAGGCGCGCGGGCTCTCGGATCCCGCCGTGCACGCCGCGCCGCTGACCGCGCATGGAATCGTGACCGACGTCACCGACGACGATGGCCTTCATTCGCTCTTTACCTTGCGCACCGACGAGGGACTACGACTCAGCGTCGACGCCGAGGCTGGGGCGCCCCCTTTAGGAGCGCGCGTGACCGTCCACGGACGCCTCGAACCATTCGACGACGCGCGCAATCCCGGCGAGCCGTCCCAGCGCGCACTCGAGGCGGAGCGCGGGCTCGACGCGCGTCTCGAACATGTGCACATTCGCAGCGTGCAACCGCCGGACGCACGTGACCCACGCATCTGGCTCCCACTGGCGCGCGCGTGGGCTTCGGGAGAGCTGCGAGCGCGTATGGACGAACCGTACGCATCGATTCTGGCGGGCGCGTTGTGGGGAGAGCGCAGCACGCTTCCTCCCGATCTGCGCGCCGAATTCCAAGATACCGGGACGGTTCATATCTTGGTGACCGCCGGCTTGCATCTCGGCGTCATCGCAGCCTTAACGACGCTTCTCTTGAACGCTCTCGGCGCCGGACGCATCACCTCGTCGCTCGTCACGATCGCGGTAATCTGGGTCTATGCCGCCTTCAGTGGAGCACATCTCCCTTCGCTGCGGGCAGCGACGATGGTCTCGTTCGGACTGCTCGCTCGCGCGGCCGGTCGCGAGGCGATCTCGTGGAATGCGCTCGCTGCGGCCGCCATCGTTATCGCCCTCGGGTGGCCACGTTCGATTGGTACGATCTCCTTTGCGCTCTCGTTTTCATGCGTCGGCGCGATCCTGCTCTTTGCGACGCCCATCGCGCGGAGACTCGAGCGGTTCGATTTGCCCCACGGGGTGAACGAGGCCCTCGCCCTGACCCTCGCCACGCAAATCGGCACGTGGCCGCTCACGGCGGCGACCTTCTTGGTCTTCGCGCCGTACGCGCCGTTGGCGAACCTTCTCGTGGTACCCGTCGTCGGCGTCGCGATGCTGCTGGGCATCGCGCAACTCCTCGCGTCACCGCTGGGGCCGGTTGCGCAAGGCATCGCCAATATCAATGAGTCGCTCTTGATGTGGATCGTCGGCGTCGTGCATTTCACGAGTTCGCTCCCGGGGGCGCACATCGTCACGACACCGCCGCCGCTCTGGACGATCGCAATCTACGATGCGACGCTCTTGGCGCTCGCGTGGCTCACCGAACAGGGACGCGTGCGCTGGGCTGTCGCTCTGCTGGCGTGCGCATGTGCACTGGTCATCTGGCCACCACGCCCGGCGCGCAATGATCTGACGATCACCGCCATCGACGTCGGCCAAGCGGACGCGTTGCTCATCCAGACGCCACGCGGCCACGCCTTCCTGGTGGATGCTGGTGGCCGGCTCGAGCGCGGCGCACAGACCGGCGGATCGACCGCCGAGGAGATCGGAGAGCGCATCGTCGTGCCGTTTCTGATTCGCAGCGGCGTCCATCATCTCGACGCCGTGCTGCTCTCGCACCCACACGGTGACCATGCAGGCGGGATCGCACCCGTGCTGCGGACGCTCGGCGCGGACGCCTTTGCCGACAGTGGGCAAGTCTATCCGGGCGACGCTTATCACGATGCGCTGCGCGTCGCCCATGCCGAACACATTCCGCTTCTCGAACCGCGTGGCGGAGACGTTTGGCACACCGACGACGGCGTGACATTTCGCTTTTTCGGGCCAACGATGCCGTATCTCACCGGAACGAGAAGTGACATCAACAGCAACTCACTCGTCTTCAAAGTGGAATATGGCCGTTTCGCAATGCTCTTCACCGGCGACGCCGGCGCCGAGAGCGAGCAACGCATGCTCGCGCTCGGCTACGACGTGCACGCCGATGTCCTGAAAGTCGGCCATCATGGAAGCGCCTATTCCTCCACGCCACAATTCATCGCGGCGGTTGCGCCTCGTGACGCGGTGATCTCCGTCGGTCGCGATAACCTTTTCGGGCACCCCGCTCCCGTCACACTGCAAACCCTCCGCCGTTTCGGAGCGCAGATATACCGAACCGACCTCGACGGAGCCATCACGATCGACAGCGACGGCTCCATCTTTCACATTCGATCTTTGCTCAGCCCAACACCGAACGAACCGTTCGAGAGCGCGCGCGAAAACGGCAGTTGGAACCGCGGGTGACCCTTGCAACGCCCGTCATCGCAGTGGACCGCTACCTTTGCAAATGCGTCTCGAAGAACAAGAGCGTGTGGGCCCAAGCATCTTGCGCGGCCTGCGGATTGTAACTGTCGCGGTCCGAAGAGGCGAAGCCGTGCCCCGCGTGCGGATAGACGCTGAGCGTGTAGGCCTTTTTGTGTGTGGAGAGTTCGGCGGCGATGCGCGCGTGCTCGCTCGGCGTTATGTGCGTGTCTTGCGCCCCGTAGAAGAGCATGAGCGGCGCGTGAATATCGGGTGCGCGGTGCAGGATCGATGGCGCAAGGCCGGGCTCATCGGGCGCGATACCGCCTCCGTAAAAGGAGACGGCGGCCGCAATGCGAGCGCCAAACTCGGCAGCGGTGAGGAACGCGAGTCGGCCGCCCATGCAAAAACCGACGACGCCATACGCTCCGTGCTTCGCTTCGGCAAGGCCATCGAGATAGGCGACGGCTGCTCGCCGATCAGCGCTCAAGGCGTCCTGGCTGAGTTGCTGCATCTTCGCGCGGACCGCCGGAAAGTCGCCGTAGGCGAAGGTCTCGCCACGGTAAAAATCAGGAGCCAGCGCCACGTACCCCTGCTCGGCTAGCCGGCGGCACTCAGACTCCACGTAGGCGTTGACGCCGAAGGCTTCCATGTAGACGAGCACCGCGGGCGCCGGCACCGTTTGGGGAAGCGCGAGGTAGCCGCGCAAGTCGCCCTCGATGTTTACGAATCTCGCTTGCATGTGTCGTTTGCTTGGAATCCAGCTTCGAAAAGCCCTCCACGCCGAGTCGACGTTAGACGGAGGCTGGTCTTCAGCGCTCGATCTCTCTCTTACACGGGCACCTTGACGTTGGCCTCGCGCTCCCAGACACGTAACTCGCGGCACGCCTGAACGAACGCCGCAGCATCACCCGACTCCGCTAGCTCGATACACCCGCGATCGCGGTCCGTGACGCCCGCCTTCTCGAGCAACGGCAACGCCGCTTCCACGTAGCCGATGAACTTGAGATGCGCGAACGCGTCGGCGATGAAGTCGCGCGCGGTCGACTCGTTTCCCAACAACTTTGCTCCGGCCGGTGAAACGAGCAGCGCGACGGCGTCGTAGAGCACCGACGGGCCGCCGTCGATCCTCTGCTGTGCTTCGATCAACGATCCGTCACTCGCTTTGACGCCGCCGACCACCGGCGCGACGAGTTCGATCGATGCACCCTCCTCCTCCAGCGCATCTCGCAGATCGTCGAGCAAATCCGCATCGACGCCATCGGTGATCAAAACGCCGACTTTGCGTCCGGTGAACCGATCAGGTGCGTTGAGCACGATGCTCAACGCACGCGACGGTTGGAGATCGGTTCGTGCCGGAACCGCTGCCGGCGCCGGCTTCGGCATCGGTGAAAGACCCAGCGCGCGCGCCACCCGCCGTCCGAGATCCTCGTCGACGGTGAGCAGATGCGAGACCATCCGCGCGCGAATGGCGGGGACTTCCACCTTACTCAGCTCGAAGGTGAAAGCCGCGACGATGTGGTTCTGCTCGACCTCAGACTGGCTCACGTAGAACTGACGCGCCTGACTGTAGTGGTCGGCGAACGTCTCGGATCGGCTGCGTGTCTTCGTCCCGTCTTCCGGTGCCGGGTAGCTGCGGAACCCGTCGGGCGTCTCACGTGGGCCGCCCATCTCGCCACCCCACGAATTGGGCTCATAGTTCACCCGCCCTTTGGGGTTGATGAATGCCATATGGCCGTCCTGTTGCAACGTGCGGAAAGGACACTTCGGAGCATTCACCGGCAGATAGGTAAAATTCGGGCTGCCCAGCCGCTTGACTTGCGTATCGAGATACGAGAAGTTACGTCCTTGAAGCAACGGGTCGTTACTGAAATCGACGCCGGGGACGATATTTTGCGTGCAGAACGCGACTTGCTCGGTCTCGGCAAAGAAGTTGTCGACGCAACGATCCAAAACCAGGCGGCCGACGCGCCGGACCGGTACGTCTTCCTCGGGAATGATCTTGGTCGCGTCGAGGACGTCGAACGCAAAACGCTCGGCGAACGCCTCGTCGAAGAGCTGCAACCCGAGCTCCCACTCGGGGAAATCGCCGTTTTGAATTGCATTCCACAGATCGCGCCGGTGAAAGTCGGGGTCGGCGCCATTGATCTTGAGCGCCTCGTTCCAGACGACCGACTGCATCCCCAATTTCGGCTTCCAGTGAAATTTGACGAACGTTGAGGCCCCTTGAGCGTTCACGAAGCGAAAGGTGTGGACGCCGAAACCTTCCATGAAGCGGAACGAACGCGGAATCGCCCGGTCGGACATGATCCACAGCGCCATGTGCACGCTCTCGGGATTGAGCGAGATGAAGTCCCAAAAGTTGTCGTGCGCTGTCTGCGCCTGCGGGAAGCCGCGATCCGGCTCCTCTTTGGCGGCATGGATGAGGTCGGGAAACTTGATCGCGTCTTGAATGAAAAAGACCGGGATGTTGTTGCCGACGATGTCCCAGTTGCCTTCCCTCGTATAGAGCTTCACGGCAAAACCGCGCACGTCTCGTGCAAGGTCGGCCGAGCCCTTGTTTCCGGCGACGGTGGAGAAGCGCACGAACGCGGGCGTCTTGCGCCCCTTTTCTTGGAAGAGGTCGGCTCGCGTGATGTCGGCGAGCGACTCGTAGGTTTCGAAATACCCCTGTGCACCGAAGCCGCGCGCGTGCACGACCCGTTCGGGGATGCGCTCGTGATCGAAGTGAAAGATCTTCTCGCGGAAGTGGAAATCTTCGAGTGCGGTCGGGCCACGCACCCCGACCTTGAGCGAATTCTGGTCATCGGAGACCGGCGTGCCCTGCTGCGTCGTCAAAATCGGGACGTCACCGCCGGCAACCTGATGCGTCTCGCCGCCCTCGCCACGGAATACCTTGCCATTGCCGGATTTCGCCGGCTCGCTACCGTTGAGGCGCTTCGCCATGGTCTCTCTCTTTCGTGAAAACGAAATATCGCCAAGCGCATTCCCCGCCGTCTCCGGCGGTAAACCGGAAGATGGCGCGAGCTGGGAGACGGGCGAATGGTGCGGAAGTGCGCACGCATGCGACATGCCCTTGCGCTCCTACTCGCCGCGGCAATCATCTGCTCGTGCCCACTGCGCTCATCCGCGTTGACCCTGACGAGTCCCGACGTGCACAACGGCGGATTTCTAGCTACCGTCTTCACACTCAACGCGCTCGGCTGCGCGGGTGAGAACCGCGCACCCCGGCTCGCATGGTCGGGCGTTCCACCAAAGACGAAGTCGTTCGCGCTGACGATGATCGACCCCGACGCGCCCAAAGTGGGCGGCTTCCTCCACTGGATCGTCTTCGCAATCCCGCCATCGGCGCGAGCGCTCGTCGCCGCACCGCAGGCGCCGGCCGTGGTTCGCCTCAACGATTTCGGTGAACCGGGGTACGGCGGCCCGTGCCCGCCGCCCGGCGGCCAGCCGCATCACTATCACCTGACGCTCGACGCTCTGGACATCGACATCGCTCCCGCAACGTACGAAGACTACCTGCAGGCGAGGCGCGGACATATCTTAGCCTCCGCGCAGCTCGTCTTCCGTTACGGGCGCTAGTGGCGCTCGAAGCCGCGCTCGCATACGCCCAGCGCCATACACTCCATGCGCTGGTGGTTGCGCGCGAGCACGCGGTGGTGTACGAACGTTACGGTGACGGCTACGATCGCGAGCGAGCACACGCCCTCTACAGCGGTACGAAAAGCTTCTGGGGCGTCACGGCGCTAGCAGCGCAACAAGACGGCATCCTCGATCTCGACGAGCGCGCCGCGCAGACGCTCACCGAATGGCGCGATCAGGAGCGCAAGCGTGAGGTTACGATTCGGCAGCTCCTGCAGTTGTCCGCAGGCTTCGGCTTCGGCGGCCTCGGGAATGCAGTTCCGACTTACGATATTGCGCTGCACACCCCGCTGCGCGACGCCCCGGGGACGCACTTCACGTACGGCGGCATACCGCTGCAAGTCTTCGGTGCACTGCTCACGCGAAAACTCGCTTCACGCGGCCTGACCCCACATGCATATCTCCAGCAGCGTCTGCTTACGCCGCTAGGTATCACGGTGGGAGACTGGCGCACGCTTAAGGATGGAACGCACCCACTCCCCACCGGTGCCCAGCTCAGCGCCGCCGCCTGGTTGCGCTACGGGCGTTTCCTCGCCGGATACGGGTGCCTGGAAGATCGGCGGCTCGACGAGCGACTGATGCGTCTTTGCTGGGAACCGTCTGCGGCGAATCCGCGCTACGGTTTGGCTTTTTGGCTCGATCCCACCGGGCGCATCCCCGGTCTGCTCTATGCGAGCGGTGCCGGAGGTCAAGCACTCTACGTGATACCGAGCGTTTCGCTCGTCGTCGTCCACTTCGGCAAGAGCACGTCGTTCCGCCACGAAACCTTCCTACGCCACCTGTTACCTCTTGCGCCCTCCGAGGTATAGTTCGCACGTGAACGTTTTGCGGATCATCTCCATTGCGCGCTCCTCGCTTCCGCGGGTCATCCCGCTCATGCGTAATCGCCGCGTCCCAACGTGGCTCAAAG
The DNA here is from genome assembly GCA_035503775.1 of Candidatus Acidiferrales bacterium. Taxonomy (GTDB): domain Bacteria; phylum Vulcanimicrobiota; class Vulcanimicrobiia; order Vulcanimicrobiales; family Vulcanimicrobiaceae; genus DATJTD01. Next base: position 12,411 of record DATJTD010000249.1, on the reverse strand, counting down.
GCGCAACGATCGTCGCCGGTCTGCTCGTCGTCTCGCCGCTCGACATCTTCGGTGACATCCCGATCTTGGGGCTTCTCGACGATTTCACGCTGCTCGCACTGCTCACGACGCTCTTCGTCAATATCGCCTCGGCGCTGTTGCGTCGGCAAGACGCCGGCGAATCGATGCGCGTCGTCGGCCCGGTCTCTCTGCCGCCGAGCGGCTCGGCATCGTAACCCGCACGATGCGCGACGACGATCGAACCCTGGTTTACTCCACCGACGGTTCGTTGCCGTTGCCCAAGCCCAAGCGTACGGCGCCGCTGCGCCCGGCAAGTGGGCCGAAGCGACCCCCTGACGACGGCATCATACGAGTCGGCTGCGAACGGCGCCGCGGCGGCTGGGTAACCCTGATCTACGGATTGACGGAAGCCGAGGTGGAACCGATGGGACGGACGCTGCGTCGTCACTGCGGCACCGGCGGCACCGCCAAAGACGGTATCGTAGAGCTGCAGGGCGATCATCGCGAGACGGTGATCGCGTATCTCGTCAAACAGGAGAGGCGCGCGAAACGGATGGGCGGCTAGCGCCGTTGCCCGGATGTGATCGTTCCGCTCGTCCTCGCGCTCATCACGGTCTCGTCTTCTTCGGCGCCCACATCTTCGGCGCCCACATCGGCACCCGTACCGATCTCGCCGGAGGCCGCCGTCATCGTCAACTCGGGCTCAACGAATACCGCCGGTTTCAGCATCGTCGTGAGCCGCAGCGGCGACGTCACCGTGCTCGCCGGCTCGACCACGAGCCATGCCGTTCTTTCACCGGTGACGACACGCACGTTTTTTCACGATCTAAGCGGCGCTCTTCCGCTCGGTTCCCTCGAAGTCGCGCGGTGCATGAAGAGCGCTTCGTTTGGGACGACGACGCGCGTTCTGTGGCAAGGTCAATCGACGCCGGATCTCAGTTGCCCCGCGACGAGTGCAACGGGGACGCAGCTCAGCCACGATATCACCGCGATCGAAAATCAAATCTGGGGACGCCTGCACACGCTCCCGGTCCACCGGCGCCTTCCAACCGCCGGTTCATAACCGTTCGAGTGAACGGCTCACGAGTAAGGAATCTCACGCGCTCGTGCGATAACAAGAACTGATGCGAGACCGAGCGGACGTCGCTCCGCTATCGCTGCCCTTTGGGGGCGGTCTTCCGGTGCCCGCGCCATATACCCGGCACGGCCCCGGTTCGCTGTTGGCGCTCCCTTCTGGGAGCATTGCAAGCGACCTGAAGGCGATCGCGCTCGACGAGCGGCGCCGTGTTGCGACCTACGAATTGCTCGTTGCCAATGAGACGATCTCACCGGTCGCCACCTTTGCATACGCCATCGGCGCGACGCCCGGTGGGATGCTCTCGTGGAGCACGATCACGGTCCCGTCGTTCGCCTCGATCGCCGTTACCATCGACGTGCCGCTACCGCCCCGCGGAAAAGAGCAACGCGTCGTCGTGGAGCTGCATGCACAGGACGCACACCTCACCCTCGATGCCAACGCGCCGCAACCACGCCGCACCATCGGCCGCGCCGGCTATGCGGCGCTCGCGGCCGTCGGCATTTTGGTGCTCGGGTCGGTCGTGTATGGGATCAACAAACCGCGAGTGCTTGCGCTCGCAGCTCCAAGCCCGGTCATCGCCGGGCGCCCATTTGCCGTCGCCTACGCGCTCGGCGGTGACGCCGTCGGAAGTTACACCGTCGAGACGACCGACGGCGACCAAGTTCGCGGCGGGACGCTCGACCGCAAACGCAGCGCGATCATGCTCTCGCTGCCGCCGGCAAATGAAGCTCACGGCTACGACCTCCGCGTGACGGCGAGTGGGCGGCTCGGGGACGAGACGCGGGTAGCGCACATCACCGCCGTCCCCACCCCGCCGACCGCCCCTCCGCAAATTCTCGCGCCCGTCGCCGCCCCGCCACCGCCGCAGCAGGTCGGTGCCCTCCCATCGATCCTGCTCGCGAGCGACAGCGTCTCGAGCGGTGGACAGATCTCCGTGACCTACCCACTCGCAAATGCGAGCGGCAACGTCACCTTGTTCGACCAGGACAACGCAGTACGCGGCACGGCGATGCTCGACAAGAACGGCCATGCCACGCTCGTCGCCCCGGTCGTGACCGCCGATGAACCGTTCCGGGTCGTCGTACAGGTGCAGAGCGGGACCTCCACGATCGAGTCGGCGGCCGCCCTCACGATCAAGGCGCCCACCCCGCCGACGCCGCCCCCCGACCAAGTGGGGGCCGACGCTCAGACCGAAACCGAAGCCGGCGTCCCCTTCGGGCTGCCGGTCGGCAACGTGAAATCCGGCGGCCTCATCCGTATCCCGATCGTAAGCCACGAAGATTCGCTCAACATCGCCCTCTCGACCGTCGACGGAGCGCAGCTCTCGGAGGAAGACGTCCCGCTCAGCGAGAGCGAGATCCTCTTGCGGGCGCCGACGGTGAGCACGCCGACCACCTACCTGATCGTCGGCACCTACCGCCACGGGGTGGGCCAGGAGACGATCGTCCGCAGAATCACCGTCGTCCCGTAGCGAGCCGAACGGATTTTTTTCCTTGTTTCCCGAGGCAATTGGGAGACTTTCTCCGTATGCTTCAAGTTCTAAGCTGCAGGTCGGTTCTGCCGACAATCGAGGTATGCCCATGACCCCGGGGCCGCGGTCGTGATCTCTAGGCTTCCTGCCCTTCCGAAGCTCGCACCGGCGACCATCCGGCGCCCGCGCATCGGGAACTGGATGCTGCGTCACGTCCGTACGCCGTTGCGCCTCGTGGTCGGCCCACCGGGCGCGGGCAAGACGACTGCGGTCGCCTCGTTTCTCGAAGAAGCCGACTCCTGTGTCGCCTATCTTGCCATCCAGGACGATGAGTCGGCTACGAGCGTACGCGAGCGAATTGCCGCCTCGCTGGGCTTAGGCCCCGTCGATTCGTATGCGTCGTTCATCGACGCGCTGGGCCGCTGCGGGCCCTGCCAATTGGCACTCGACGAGATCGACCATGCTGCCTCGGATGCGCTGGACGAACTCGAAGCGATCGTCACCGACGCACCAAAAAACGTAAGCCTGATCTACATCGCGCGCTCGCGCACCGCGATCGACGTCGGACGCCTCGTCGCGCGCGGCCTCGCCGCGATCCTGGACGCCGAGATGCTCGCCTTCAACGCGGAAGATATCGCGCATCTGTGCGACGCGGCCGGCGTCTCGTTCTCATCGTTCGACGTCGGCCGCCTCCTCGATGAGACCGAAGGCTGGCCGGTGGTCGTGAGCTGTGTGATCCGTGACGTCGCCGACCGTAACGGTGCGCTGGCCGGAGCGTACGACCAATGGTGCCGTTCGAGCGGGCGGCATTTCGCCGGCTTCATCAAGGGCGAGATCGAACGGCAAGGCGACTTCTACCGCACCGCCTTTCACCTAGTGATGCGTGGCGGCTCGGGGCCCGAACACGACGATCGTCTGGCGGCACTCGAGACCTGTGGCCTCTTCGTTCGTTACACGCAAGGCGACTGCCGGCCGTACCGGGTCGTCTTGCAGTTCGTCGCCGGCGGGATCCGCGCGGCGACGACGCCCGTCCCCGCAACCGGTGCGCTGCTGACCGTCCGGATGTTCGGACGCTTTCAAGCCTCGATCGGCGAGCGGCCGATCGAATGGATCCGTCGCCGCGACGCGCAGCTCTTCAAGTATCTCTTGCTGACGCCGAACGGGACGGCGACGCGCAATGCGCTTCGCCAGCAGTTCTGGCCCGACGCCGACGCGCAGCTCGCGACGCAGAGCCTGCGCACCTCGTGCAGCAACATCCGCCGCGCCATCGCCGCCATCGTCGGCTACGAGAACGTCGACCGGTACTTCTCCACCCGCGGCGAGGTCGGCGTCAAACTCTCCAACGCGGTTCTCGACGTGCGGCGTTTCACTGCGCACATCACCGACGGCGACGAGCAGCTCCAACGCTCGAACATCCGCGAGGCGATGGCGCACTATCACGCCGCAGAAAATCTCTATAGCGGCGAGTTGCTCTCCGGTGACTACCCTGAGCCGTGGTACGTCGCGCGCGCTGCGATGTACCAAGCGCTCTACATCGGCGCCCTCGGACGCCTCGCCGATCTGCATACCGACCTCGGCGAGGTACAAGAAGGCTGCCAATATCGCGAGCGGGTGAGTTCGCTCAAGGCCGTTGCGCGCATCGTGGAGGGACTACCCGCCGTTGGGGAGACGAACTCCCGCAGTACGGCTGTCTAGCGTTTGGTCGGGCAAAACCCAGAGGCGGAATTTCTTGTCCTGCGTGACTTGGCGCCAGCCGATGAGGCGCAGCGCTTGATCGAGAGGCTTTCCGCGCTCGGCGATCAGAGCGTTGATACGTTGGGCCGCGAGCCGCTCGCGCCAGTGCTGCTGTAAAAAAGCAATCGTCGCGAAATCTTTCCAGACCGAGACCGGATATGGGTCGGCGCGGCCGTCGAGAAAGACGCTCTGGTGCGGAATACCGATGAAGAAACTGCACCAGGCAAAGTCCGCGCAGAAGATGCGATGATCTCCGGGCATCGACGAAAGGGCCGCGATCTCTTTGTACGGCATCGTCACCTCGGTTCGCTCTTGGCTGCGGTACAGACCGATGCCGACGACAACCGCGAGCACCATCGCAAATGCGGGGATCGCGTACCGCCCGATCCATCTCAGGTGCTCGGGTTCGTCGCTCTGCGTTGCGAGATCGAAGGCGCGGGTCGCGGCGACGGCGACCAAGGGCGCCGTCGCAATGGAGAAGATCGCGATGTTGCGCGCGGCAAAGAACAGCAAGAAGGTAAAGGCTGCAAAGACGAGGGCGTCGGCGCGAAAGCGGCGCGTCACGACGCCCAGGCCAACGGCGGCAAGCAAGAGTGGAAGCGCCCCGAGTGCGAACGAGAGCATCGAAACGTTGGTGGGCTCCCACTCGCTGATGTATCCTTTGATTGGGCTGGCGAAGAGCGAGAGCGCGTATTCGGGTAGGCCGATCCCAAAGGGGTTGCAACAGATCGCAAGCACCGTCGCCACCGTCACAGCGAACGTCCGCTTCACCCGTGGCGTCCACGCGCGGTCCTCACTGAGCCGCCCGACGGCAGTGGCACCGGCGAGCAACGGCGCGAGCATCGCGCTGGCGTGGAGATTCGACCAAAGTGCGGCGACGGGGACGGCCGCCCACAGCCACGGCCCCTCGTTGTCGAGCGTGAGCAGCAACAGCGCGAGCATTGGCCACGCGACGACCTGTGCGCGGACGCCGAACGATTCGAACATCGCCAGCGCCGTGGCGGCAACCACGATTGCAACCGCCACGGGGTTCGCTTGGCGGCGCACCGCACGATAGGCGACCAAGACCAGCGCGAGGATCGCGCAACCCGCGACGCAGAGCGCAAAGATCGTCCAGGGAAGCCCCGCGGTGCCGAGCGCGGCACCGATACCGAAGGCCCACTCTTGGGGCGTCCAATGCGAGCCGACGGCGGCAAACGACTCTGCTCCGAGCGCGCGCGGAATACGGTGTGTCCGCAAGATGGTGCGGCCCAACCAGCGCTGCCAGGCGAGATCGCCGTCGCCCGCCGGAAAGTCGACAGCGGTCACGGCGAACCGCGCACCGATGATCGCCAGCACGAACCATGCGTACTTCATCTGCGCTGGTAAATCACGAGATTGCCCCGCAGCGAGAGCGCGTGCCACTGCGGCAAGAGCGCCAGCAGCGAGATGCCATTTGGCGTCGTCACCACCGTATCGATGTTCCAGCTCTTCACGCGGCGCAGCCACTGCGGGCGACCGAGCACGATCGTGACGAAATCGTCGCGAACGTCCTGCGGATACGACTCTTGGCGGCCGTCGAAGAAGACCTGGAGTGACGGCGCGCCGCGCAGAAGCGCATAATTGCACCACGACGGATTGAGGCACAAGAGCCGGTGCGGCCGGCCGTCGCGCGCCAGCCGATCGATTGCTGCGTACTGGTCTCGGCCGGCATCGAGTATCTGCGTCCCACGTGCAAACGAGACGCACGCTCCCAGCAGCGCAACGAGCGCCAGCGCAGCGGCGACGCCGCCACTGGGCAGTGCCGGTACGGCGCGTTGCGGCGACGGCATCGTCACCCGGTCGAGGGCCGCCGCCAAGACCGGCGAAACCGCAAGGCCGGCGATGCCGAGATACTTGCCGTGCAGCAGCGCAAGGACGATCGCCGCGAGCGAGACGGCGACTTCTTCGGGGTCACCACTCCGGCGCAACCCCAGCCAAGCACAGAAGATCATCGCGGGCACGAGCCCGGCGAAGAGCGCCGGTGCGCTGACCCGTGCCGGTTGCCATCCCCCGAGCGTACCGCTCGAATCGAAGCCGAGATAGGCGCTGTAGTTCGTGAGTGCGTTCACACCCGCGGGTGTCGCGATTGCAGCGACGACGAGCAAGAGCGTGAGCGCGAGCAGCTCGCGCACGCGGCCCGTCACCACGCGCTCCTCGATGAGCGCACCAACCAGCGCGCAGAGCGCGAACAGCGGAGCGATGAGACCGATGGTCGAGAGATTCACCCAGAGCAGCGTCAGTGGAACAGCGGCCCAAAGCCATCTCCCTGAGAGACGGTCGAGGCACGCGAGGAAGGCGGCCGCCAGAGCGAGATCGGCCGTCGCACCACCGACGCAGAGCGTGCCGAGCGAAGCAAGAATCGCGAGCGCGAGCGCGAGCGCGGTCGCCGTGAGGCTCAAGCGATGCGCGCGGCAGCGCTCGGCCACCAGCACGAACGCGATTCCGGCCAACAGGATGTTCCCCGCTACCAGCGCCGGATAGCCGCCGGCCGCATAGACGAGCGACGTTACCGCTGCGCCCAACCACCCTTGCGCGAGCCAGGGGCTGCTCGCGGCCGTGAAACTCTGTGGGCCGAGAACCGCCGGAAGCGCGTGAGCGGCGACGATCGTCCGCCCGAAATAGATCGAGAGAGCGAGCGACGACGAAACCGGGGCCGTCAAGGCGATCAGAGCGCCCACGACGAGGAGGGCAATGCCGAGCAGAGCGGCTCGGCTCATTCCAGAACGAGACGATCGCCGACGAGCACGTCACGCGCCCCGGTGCGATGCGCACCGAGTTCCACCACCGTCGCGGCGTCACGGCAGGTCAGCGCCAGACGGTTGGGCGCAACGGCGTTGGCAATGCGCAACACGCGACCGTCCTTGTCGAGAAAGAAGACGTCGATCGGCGCGCGCATCATCATCGTGTGGATCGCCGAACAGCGATCGATCCACAGGCCTTCATCCGGTGCGATGCTCGAGCGCAGGAGCAATCCGATGCCGCGCTCCCACGCATTGCTCGCACGCATCAGACGGCCGGCGACGAGCGCCCCGTTCGATGCATTGCGCAGCCCGTATGGCTTCATGTTCTGACTCCCGTTGCAAACGCGACGCCGATGGCGCACGCGAGGTATGGCCCGAACGCGATCGGCTCGGCGTGACGATGACGCACCCACGCGACGCTCACCGCCACCAGGCTCGCGACGAAGAATGCCCACATCGCCGGATAGATTCCAAGCACCACGCCGCCGAGCGCCGCGAGCTTGACGTCGCCCCAGCCCATCCCGCGGCCCTTCGAGATCGCCGCCGCAAAGGCAAACGGCGATGCAACCAGGAGCGCGGCAAAGAGAAATTCCCACTGGTGCATCGCGGCGCGCAGCGCCGTCGCCAGCAGCAGCGGGCCGATCGTAAACCAGTCGGGGATGATCCCACAGCTCACGTCACTTGCCCAGATGGCCACGAGCACGGCTTCGAGGAGCCCGGCAAAGAGTAACTCTATCGGCGTCGCCCCGCGATAGGCCATGTAAGCACCCAAGAGTGCTGCCCCGGCGGTTAGCGCGACGACGGGAGGTTTCCCCGGGCGCGGTCCATCTTCGAAGGGGACGATGCCGCCATACACCACGGCGCTCCCGCGCAAGCTCAGCCACGCGATCGATCCGAAGACGGCGCCTGCGAACAACGCGCCCAACAGCACTATCCGCCGGTCATGTAGCGCGCAACGACGCCGCCGAAGATCATGACGAAGAGCGCGGGCAACATGAAGAGCGCCATCGGAATGACCATCTTGACCGGCATGAGCGCGGCGATCTCTTCGGCGAGCATCATCCGCTTGTTGCGCGTCTCCTCGGCGAGCTCGTTGAGGACGCTCCCGAGGTTGGAACCCAGACGTTCGGCCTGAACGATAGCCGTCACCGTCGACGAGATATCGGGCTGGCGCACGCGCATCGCCATCGACCGAAGTGCGTCGGCACGTGAACGCCCCAGGCGAATCTCGGAGAGAACCGCCTCGATCTCCTCACGCAGCGCACCGGTAGTCACGTCGGCCGCGTAGCCGAGCGCACCGTTGAACGCGAGGCCGGCCTGCACCGTCGAGGCGAGCATGTCCAAAAAGTCCGGGAGGCCGCGCATCAACTGGGACTTGCGCGACTTGATCGCCGACTTGAGCTGACCGTAGGGCAAGTACATGCCGCCGACCGCGAGCATCCCGGTCATCAACAGAAAGGTGAACGACCACGACTGCAAGAGCGCGCAGAGCGCAAGACCGAACGAGAGACCGAGTCCGCCGCCGCCGATGATCCGGGCGGCAATCTGCGCGGGCGAAACCTTGTACCAGCCCGCTTCCATGAGCTGCTGCTGCAGCTGCGTGCGCTGCCGATCGCTGAAGACGCGGCCGAGTACCTCGGAGCGGCTGGTGGTCTTCGGATCCCATTTGAGCCCTTCGAGCTCTTCGAGCCGTTTGCTCACTTCGCTGCGCTGCGGCACGAGCGAGAGCGAGAAGAGGAAGACCGAAGCCATGAACAAGACCGTGATGATGATGATCAGCATAGGTGCTTCAGACGTCGAACGTCAGAATTCGTGAAAGCGTAAACGCGGAGAGAAGTTCGAGAATCGCGACGAGCCCGAGCGCACACCATCCGGGGAACGTGTGCAAGAGGGGAGCCGCAAGATCCGGCTGCGTGAAGACGACGAAGGAACCGACGAGAATCGGGAGGACGCCGATGATCCAGGCACCCGCCTTCCCCTGCGCCGTGAGCGCGCTCATCTTACGGTAGATACGGCGGCGGTCTTTGATGGTCGACGCCAACGTCTCGAGCACCGTCGCCAAATCGCCACCGGTCTGCGACTGCACACGGATCGCGCGCGACATCATGATCACCTCGGCGGCGGGGAGGCTCTTCGCCATCTCGTCGAGCGCGTCGTTGATCGCGATGCCGATGTTGGTGCGGCCGATGATGCGCTGAAACTCCCGGCGCGCGGGGTCGGGCATCTCCTCGGCGACCAGGATCATGGATTGGCGCAAGCCGAGGCCGACGCGCAAGGCGCCTGCCATCATGCGCAAGATCATCTCGAGCTGGTTGACGAAGCTCGAGATGCGCCGGTCGCCGCGAATCTTCAAAAACATGTTCCCACCGACCAGCGCAATCGCCAGACAAATCGGGAGCGTCAGAAATCCGACGAGCAGCGTGACTCGCAGCAGCAGCATGATAACCAGCCACAGAACCAGCGCGACCCCGACGACCACCAGCGCGAATTCCTCCGGCTTGATCGTCAGGTCGGCCCGCTCGATGGCTGCTTGGTAGGTCTGGCCCATTTGCTTGAGCCAGCTCGACGTGTTGCCGCCGATGGAGAAAATCAAGAGGCCGACGACGCCGACGGCGCCGGCCAGAATGGCTATTGGAAGCGCACCTACCATAGGGCACCCGCAGACGGTAACTTAGCGAGTTCGCGCATGTCGTAATCGATGCCGAGCTCTTCGAAGCGGTTCACGCAGTTCGGCTGCACGCCCGTATATTGGAACTCGCCGACGACCTTGCGGTCGGCGTCGATGCCGCTCTGCTTGTAACGCACGATCTCTTGCATGGTCACGACGTCGCCTTCCATCCCTACGACCTCGGCGATGCTGATACATTTCCGGCTTCCGTCGCGCAGGCGGGACGTTTGGACAACGATGTCGATGGCGCTGGCGATCTGCTCGCGAATGGCGCGCACCGGCAGCTCGAAGCCGGCCATGAGCACAAGGGTCTCCATGCGCGAGATGGCGTCGCGCGGGCTGTTGGCGTGGACGGTGGTGAGCGAGCCGTCGTGGCCGGTGTTCATGGCCTGCAACATGTCGAGCGCCTCGCCGCCGCGGCACTCACCGATGATGATCCGGTCAGGTCGCATACGCAGCGAGTTACGGACGAGATCGCGAATCGAGATCTGCCCGCGGCCTTCGATGTTCGGCGGCCGCGACTCCAAGCGCACGACGTGCTCTTGCTTGAGCTGGAGCTCGGCTGCGTCTTCGATCGTCACGATACGTTCGGAGTTGGGCAGATAGCCCGAGAGGATGTTGAGGAAAGTCGTCTTTCCGGAGCCGGTGCCGCCGCTGACCACGATGTTCAGGCGCGCCTGAACCATCGCGCGCAAGAGGTTGACGCACTCCTGGCTGACGGCGTTGATGCGCACCAGATCGTCCATGTCGAGACGGCGCGTGCCGAAGCGGCGGATCGTGAGCGTCGCGCCGTTGAGCGCCAGCGGCTCGATGATGGCGTTGACGCGCGAGCCGTCGGGAAGACGGGCGTCGACCATCGGGGAGGCTTCGTCGATGCGCCGCCCGAGCGGAGCGATGATGCGCTCGATGATGAGGCGCAGCTGTTTGTCGTCGACGAAGCGCTTGTTGGTTAGGGTGAGCAGCCCGCCGCGCTCGACGTAGATGCTGTTGGGGCCGTTGACCATGATTTCGGAGACGGCCGGATCACGCATGAGATCCTCGAGCGGGCCGTAGCCCATGACCTCGTCGATGATCTCCTGGCGTAGTTGCGCGGCCTCTTCGATCGAGGCGACGTCGGTGCGCTCGGCGAGCAGCTGACCGGTCGCTTCGGCGACTTGGGCGCGCAGTTCGGCCATCTTCTGCGCGTCGCTGTGCGCGCGACTGGCGGCGACGATGTCGATGCGCTTGGAGAGCGCTTCATGAATCTCGGCTTTGAGCTTGTCTCGCGCGGAGAGATTGACGATCGCCGCCGCGCTCGCGACGGGATTCGCTTGCCCGTTGCTGCTGCTTGGGGAAGCATTGCTCGGCACCCCCGTCAGCGGAGCGCGCGTCCCCGAGCGGCGGTCGCCGCTCGCCGGCGTCGTCGTCGAGGGGCGCAGGCCTTCGAGCGGCGGCTCGGAGAGCACCATCGCGAACCGCTGCGCAATGGTCTCGATCGCTTTGATGTAGTTGCGATCGGTCTTGAGCGGCACTTCGGTGATGACGGTAGCTCCCAGCGCTCGTTCGAGTTCGCGCGAGCCGATCTCGCTGCGCCCACCGCGAACGTTGGTCACGATCGAGACGCGCTGGATCGGCATCCCGAATTTGGTCATGTCGCCCAGCAGCGTGCGCGCGGCGGCGGTACCGAGCAGATTGGGCTCGAGGACCAGCACGAAGCGCGAACAGCGCATCATGAACGGACGCACGGCTGCCGCGAACGGCTGCGGTGCATCGATCACGATCGCGTCGTGGTGCATCAACGAATCGACGAGCTTGTCCACGTCGTCGTTGCGCAGCATGAACGAGTTGTCGAGGCTATCGGTCATCTCGACGGCCGTCAGGCCTTGGGTTTGAATAACCGAGTAGGCGCCGGAGGTTCGGGCATTGTCGAACGCGCGCACCGAGTCCAAGATAACAGCCATGTTGCGGCGGCCCGTCAGGTCACCGTCCACCAGCGCAACGCTGCCGTTGCGTTTCATCATCTTCGCAACTTCAATTGCAAGGGTCGTCGCGCCCGACCCACCCTTGGCGTTGATGAGCGCAATAATCGGAGCGTTCATAGCATCACTTCCCTGATACGACCTTGTCGCCTTCGATAACCGTGACTCCATTGGTCTGAGGAGCAGCGGGCGCAGCCACCGGTGCCGCCGGAGGCACATCCTCGGGCGCGGGCGGCGGTGGCGGCGGAGCAGCCGGCGCCGGCGGATTCGGGTTGGCGAGAATCAACGGCTCGTCGGGCAACGAGTTCACCGGCTCCTCGGGGGAGCGCAGCGCTAACCGCAACGGTATGTCGGTGTCGACGGCCGCCAGAAGATCCGCCTGCTTGGGAGTGACGGCGACGGTGATCGTCGCGGGATTACCGGTGTCGGGTGAAGGTGTGCCGCCCTGTTGATCCTCCATCGTCGAGTTGATCGCCAAGACCAGGACTCCGCGCAGAATCGTGACGCCTTCGGGGGTGACGCCGGTGCGCGGCGGGATCGCGATGATGTCGACCCGGTCACCCGGCTGCACGAAGCCCGAGACAGCCTTCACGCGGTCGCCGGAGAGGGTCAGCGCACGCATGCCCGGCGTCAACCGAACCGGCATCGCCTCTTCGGCGGGCCGGCCGATCTTCGAGGTCGTGATGACGCTGCCGCTCGGAATGGTAATCAAAGCGATCGCGCCGTTGACGACCTTGGGA
>DATJTD010000248.1:0-21145 GCA_035503775.1 Candidatus Acidiferrales bacterium | reverse complement strand
CGTGCTCGGGAGCGTGCAAGGGCGCGACATTCCGGCGGCCTCGGCATTCTTCAACCTCTCGCGCCAGCTCGGCGGGAGTATCGCGATCGCGGTGCTCGTAACGATCCTAGCGCGCAACAGCGCGATGCACCACGAGCAATTGGCCGCGAGCATCCGCTTGAACTCCCCTGCCGTCGTCACGTATCTCCAACGAGAGGGCGGCTTGAACGAACAGACGCGGCGGCGGCTCGACACGATCGTGAACACGCAAGCCAGAGTCTTGGCGTACGCGGACACCGCTCGCTTCACCGGCTTCGTCTCGCTTGCGCTTGCACCGCTCGCCTTCATTCTTCGCCGCCCCCGACTCGGGGCGGCCGTCTCGGCAGAATAGGAGCCTCGTTCGTGTTGTATCTTCTGGCTTTGCTCTCGGCGAGCACCGCGGCCCCCGCGACCCCGCCGCCGGTTGCGACGCCGATCCCGACGGCTAAGCCGCTGGTCTCGACGTTGCCGGTCAATACCCAAGGGCTGACGTTGCCGGCCGCGCCGGACGTCGGATCGGACCTTGCGGTTCCGCAAGAGACCTCAGCACCGTCGGGTGATATCGTCGGTGTCAATCAAACGCCGTTTGTCGGCATCTCGCTGCAGGATGCCGTCGCGATGGCGCTCGCAAAGAACAGCGACTTGATCATCGCTCAGGCAAATCGGCGTATCCAGCAGTATCGCGTCGTCGAGGCGCAGGGCGCCGATGACATCCGGCTTCAGATTCAGCCGACCTACAGTTACCAGCAGCAGCCCGTCACCAACGCCTTCTTTGCCGGTCCTGACGGCTTGCCGGTGCAGCAGAGTGAGCTTTCCACGACCGGCGGATTTGCCGGTGAGACGGGTTCGGGGACGCAGTATTCGCTCACGGCCGACGCTGCGCGTACCGACAACACGACGACGATCAACGGATTCAATCCTACCTATACGACCGGCTTCGCGCTCAACGTGACACAACCGCTGCTCCGCGGTGCGCACATCGACGCGGCGCGCCAGCAGCTCGAGATCGCGACCGCCAACGCACAACTCTCGAGTGCGCAGCTTCTTGTCGACGCTTCCAACACGCTGGTCTCCGTGCTCGACGCCTACGACGATCTCATTGCCGCCTGGCGCAACGTCGCGATCCAAGAGGATGCGTTGCGTCAAGCGAAGGCACAGAGCGAGAGCAACGAGCGGCTCGTGCAACACGGGGCCGCCGCCCCCGTCGACGTCGCCGAGGCGAACGCGCAAGTCTATACCTTTCAAGGGAACGTCTTCTCGGCGCTCCAGAACGTTGCGCGGTTGCAAAACCAACTCAAGTCGTTGACCCTGCTCGATCCGGCGGACCCACTTTGGAATGCGAACCTGGTGCCGACCTCAGCTCCCTCGGCGATCGGTACGGAACCGGCGCTGACCGACGTGATCGCAAGCGCGTTGTCCAACCGGCCGGAGCTTGCGGAGGTGCGCGCCTCGCGGCGCAACGCCGACGTCGAATTGGCGTACGCGCGCGGGCAAATTGGTCCCCAAGTGGATTTGAACTTGAACATCGCCGAGGACGGCTTTGCGGGGGCGCCCACGAATCCGGCCCTCAATCCGCTCAGCGTCTTGCTCCCGCCCGGGATCGTCTTGCCGTCTCCGCCGGCATATGAGACGGGGAAGCTCGGACAAGCGTGGACCAACGCATTTGCCGGTCGTTTCCCGCAATACACGCTCGGCGCGACGATCGCGTTCCCGCTGCAAAACCGGGCGGCGCGCGGCGCACTGGGTGCAGCCGTCGAGCAAGAGAAGAGCATCGATGCGCAGCAAGTTGCGGTGATCGAGCGGATCGTCGCCGAGGCGCGCAACGCCGTGCAGAGCTATCGATCTGCGCGCGCCCGCTTGACTGCCGCCACGGCGGAGCGTGAGGCGGCGCAACGGGTGCTCGAAGGCGAGGAGCGCAAGTTCAGCGCCGGTGAGTCCACCACGTTCTTGGTCCTGCAGCGCGAAGTGACCCTCGCGAACGCGCGCGGCAGCGAAGTGCAAGCGGCGACCGACCTGCAGGAAGCCCTGGTCGAACTCGACCGCGTCAGCGGTTCGATCTTCACCCACTACAGCGTCGACGTCTCGCGTCTTGGAAGCGGCGCAGCCGACCTCGCACCCACAAAGTAGCGTCGATCGCGAAATAAAGTCGTGATAAAGAAGGTTCCTCAGCCAGTTCTCAGCGGCCTCTCAGCGGGGCCGCGTAACCTGTTTCCATGAACCGTGCTGCGATTGTTCTCGAACCGCATTCTCAGTCAGTACGCATCGGCGATCAGCACATTCCGCTGACGCCCCGGGAGTTCTCCGTCTTGCGGGCATTGATGCGCCACCGCGGGCACGTCGTCTCCCGGCGCAAGCTCTTGATGGATATCTGGGGTTTCGCCGATCGCGACATCAGCCGTTGCCTCAACGTTCACGTTCACTCTTTGCGCCGGAAGATCGAACGCGAGCCGCACTATCCGGCGTTTATCCGAACGGTCCGGGGCCGCGGTCTTCTCCTAGCTGCTTGAGTCCGAGCGCGCGTGGAGGAGTGATGCTGCCGCGCGGTCGACAAGCCAGGTGAGCCGCCCGCTACTGGGCTGCACGATCTGAATCGGTAAGTTCACCGGGTCATAGGGTCCCTCCAAGACGCGGGCCAAGGTCTGTGCTTTTGCCTCGCCTGCCGTTGCGACGAGGACCTCGCGCCCTGCGTTGATCACCCGCGGCGTCATCGTGAGGCGTTGCGCGACGCGCATCGTCGGTGGTGCGATTCGTACCCGGACGAGGTCGCTGCTGTCGTCGGGCGGTTGACCGGGGAAGAGCGAGGCCGTGTGGCCGTCGGGGCCCATCCCCAGCATGACGAGGTCGAGGCTGGGAGTGGGGCCGAGCTGTTCTATGAGCGTCTGTGCATAGGAGGCAGCAGCTGCGCCCGGCTCGTCTTCACCGCGCATCCGGAAGATCGTCTCCGGCGAGATGCCGAGCGGCATGAAGAGCGACTCGTTCACCATGCGATAGTTGGAGTCTGGATGATCGGGCGGCACGCAGCGCTCATCGCCGAAGAAGAAGTGCACACGGCCCCATTCGAGCGCGTGACGATAGACGGGCGAGGCGAGGAGCGCATAC
The DNA here is from genome assembly GCA_035503775.1 of Candidatus Acidiferrales bacterium. Lineage (GTDB taxonomy): Bacteria > Vulcanimicrobiota > Vulcanimicrobiia > Vulcanimicrobiales > Vulcanimicrobiaceae > DATJTD01. The sequence goes on along the minus strand of DATJTD010000248.1, from coordinate 18,028 downwards.
GTCGATTTCGGTGTCGAGCCGCCGGCCAGCGCAACGGTGAAGACGCCGCGGGAGGCGATCGATAGGGCGGCTTCACTGAGAAAGGAGCGAGCGAGCATCTCGGCCAGCATCGACTCGTTATCGAGAATGACGAGCTGCGGCCGCGCGAACGCGCTCACGTCAGCAGATCGCGTGTTGCCTGAAGCGCCGTCTTGAATATCTCGTCGGTGGCGCCCGCGAGGATCGCGCGTTCGATCAGGGTCGTATTTTCAACGTTTTGCAGCGGGACGAACCACGGGGCTCGCGCCTTGGGCCCTTCGACCGAGAGGCCGACGACGTGATCGTCGGCACTGAGTTCGGCGACGAATCGCGAGACGTCGGTCGCGAGCGTGACGCGAACGACGCGCCGGCGCTCTCCCTCGTGCGCACGGGTGAAGGTCACGTGGCGCCCGATATTGGTGCGAAAACTGTACGGGCTCTCCGCCCTCCAGCTCAGCGCGCTTGCCAGCCAGCCGGCGAGGTAAAGCGCTTCGGCAGCCGAGCCGGAAGCGATCTCGAGGGAGGTGATCGCGCGCAGCTCGTCGCTCAGCGCCGGTTCATCGAAGAACTGAGCGATCATGTCTTGCCAGGGTGCCAGGCGCATCCAGGCGAGATCGTGCAGCGATATGCCGTCATACCGCTGCAAGAACTGGGCGAGTTCGCGTAGCACCGCTTCGTCACGGTCTGCTCCCGAGCTATCGACCAGAAAGTGATTGGCCTGCGCGATGAGCGCGCAGAAGCGGCGGCTTTCCAAGAGTTTGGTTGCGGTCCACCACAGGACCGTCGGGATGTCGTGCACGCTGAGTTCTTGCGTCAAGCTCGTCAGCGCCTCGGCGTCGAGGCCCCCGACGGCGAGTTCGACCCGCTCGCTCACGACCGTCGAGCCGGTGGTCTGTCGGGCGGAGATGCGCACGTTCGCGCCACCGCTCGCGTCGCAGGCGTCGAGCAAGATGAGGCGGGACGGGTGTTTCTCGGCGACGAGCAAGGCACGTTCACGAACCCAATCGCGGCGTGCCGGGTCGTCGATGAAGACGATGAAATTGAGGGTCGCGACGCTGGGCGCGATGCCGATCTCGCCGCTGCTCAGCGCCACCCGGGCGCGCTGCAGCTCCGCCAAGATGCCGTCGAGGTGCGTGACGCTCACCGGACCGCTCATAGTTTTCTCCAGGAACGGCCTTCGGCGACGAGCATCGAATCGGCCGAGAGCGGCCCTTGGCTTCCCGCCAGATAGTTGGGGAATTCTTCGATCGGCGGGTTGCTCGTCCATCGGTCGAGGATGGGGGAGATCGCCTGCCACGCCCGCTGTACGGCATCCCAACGGGTGAAGAGCGTCGCATCACCACGCATCGCGTCGGCGATGAGCCGCTCGTACGCGGGCGCCGTCGTCACACCGAAACCGCTGCCGTAATTGAAATCCATGCTGACCGAGCGAATGTGCATCTTCGGGCCCGGGACCTTGGCGTTGAAACGAATCGAGACGCCCTCTTCGGGTTGAATCTTCATCACCAGCGTGTTGTGATCGATTTGGTCGCCCGTCTCGCCGAAGAGCCGGTGCGGGAGCTGCAGAAACCGGATCGCGATCTCGGAATTTTTGCGCGAGAGCCGTTTGCCGCTGCGCACATAGAACGGAACGCCGGCCCAGCGCCAATTGTCGATGAGGAATTTGACCGCCGCGTATGTTTCGGTATTCGAGTTGGGGTCGACGCCGGGCTCTTCGCGATACCCAACGACCGGCTGGCCGGCGATGAGACCCGGCCCGTACTGGCCGCGGGCCGTGACCTTGTCGACCGCGTCCGGGGGAATGGGCCGCAGAGCGGAGAGCACCTTGAACTTCTCGTCGCGAATTGAATCGGCGCTCGCACTCACCGGCGGCTCCATCGAGACGAGCGCGAGCAGATTCATGACGTGATTCTGAATCATGTCACGCAGCGCACCCGCGCTCTCGTAGTAACCGCCGCGGCCCTCGACCCCGAGCGTCTCGGCGGCGGTGATCTGCACGGAGTCGATGTAGCGGCGGTTCCAGATCGGCTCGAAGATGACGTTGGCGAAGCGCAACGCCATGATGTCTTGCACCGGCTCCTTGCCGAGATAGTGATCGATACGGTAGACGGAGCCTTCATCGAAGACGCGCGAGACGACGGCTTGTAACTCGCGCGCGCTTTCGAGGTCGGTACCGAACGGCTTCTCGACGACGACGCGCGACCAGCCGCGGCCGACGTCCTTGGGGCCGAGACCAACCGCCTGCAACTGCTGAACGATCGTCGCGAAGACCGTTGGCGGGGTGGAGAGATAATACAGACGGTTTCCCGCCGTACCGAGCTGCTCGTCGTTTTCCTCGAGCTGCGTTTTGAGCCGTTTGAATGCCTCGACGTCGTCGAACGACCCGCTGATGTAGCTGACCCGTTTGGCGAAGTCGCTCCACAGCGGATCGCGCGCTTCGCCCGTGCGCGAGAACTCGTCGATTGCGCGCTTGACGTCGGCGCGATAGTCGTCGTTGGAGCGCTCGGAACGCGAGAAGCCGATGATGCCGAAATTCGTCGGCAAGACGTCGCTGACGCGCAGATTGTACATCGCCGGGAGCAACATGCGCTTGGCGAGATCGCCGCTCGCACCGAAGAAGACGATGGTACACGGATCGGTGATGCGATCGGTCGCTAGACCTGCCCGCAGCGGATTCGCCTTGGTCGGCGCCGGACGCTCCAGCGTCGTCGTGAGACCGTGATCGCTCATGAGCTCTTGGGTGTTCCGTTCGTCGCCTCGTACTTGACGGCATGGCCGCCAAACTCGTTGCGCAACGCCGCGATCACCTTCGCACTGAACGACTCTTCTTGGCGCGATACGAAGCGCGAGAAGAGCGAGGCAGTGATCACCGGAGCCGGGACGTTCTCGTCGATGGCGGCTTGTACCGTCCAGCGGCCTTCGCCTGAATCTTCGACGTAGCCGCGGATCGAGGAGAGTTTGGGATCGGCGCGCAGCGCGCGCTCGGCGAGTTCGAGCAGCCAGGAACGAACGACGCTGCCTTGGAGCCAGAGTTTTGCCAATTGGTGCAAGTCGTAGTAGAACTCCGACTTCTCCAAGATCTCGAAGCCCTCACCGTACGCGGCGAGCATCCCGTACTCGATGCCGTTGTGCACCATCTTCGAGAAGTGGCCGGCGCCGCTGGGGCCGACGTGTGCATAGCCGTCCGGTGGGGCGAGGGTGAGGAAGATCGACTCGACCCGGTCGACCGGCGCATCGTCTCCGCCGACCATCAGGCAGTAGCCGTTGGCCAGACCCCACACGCCGCCGCTGGTCCCGGCATCGATGAAGTCGACACCGGATTTTTTGGCGAGTGCGTAGCGCGCTTGCGAATCACGGAAGTTCGAATTGCCGCCGTCGATGATCACGTCTCCACTCGAGAGGAGGGTGAGCAGTTCGTGAATGGTGTCGTCGGTTGGTTTTCCCGACGGCACCATGATCCAAACGGTACGCGGGACGCTCAGTTTGCTGACCAGATCGCGCAGCGACGTCGATGCCGTCGCGCCGCCGGCCGCCGCCGTGGTGACGGCCTCCGGGCTGCGGTCGTAGACGACGACCTGATGATTTCCGCGCAGGAGACGGGTCGTCATATTTGCGCCCATGCGGCCCAGGCCGACCATTCCGAGTTGCATCGTATCCTATGCTTTCGCCGCCACGGCATCGTCGACGGCAGTTGAGAGTGCTTCGAGGGCTTGATCGAGCGGTGCAGTGAGGTGAAGACGCACGCCGCGCCGTCCACGTTTGTCGAGCGACTCGAAGTCGCCGAGCGCCTGAGCGCGTTCGAGGGTCTTGAAGCTGACCATTCCGGGGATGGGAAGGTCGATCGCCGGATCCGCCGTGAGCTGGAGGAAGACGCCCGTGGGTGGTCCGCCCTTGTGCAGCTGTCCCGTCGAGTGGAGAAACCGGGGGCCGAAGCCGATGGTCGTCGCCGTGCGTAGCGCGTTGCGCAATTTGAGGCGAATCTCGCGCAGAGCGATCTGATGCTCGTGATTCATCTCGATGTACGCCGTGATCGCTATGTAATCGCCTGGCCTCACCTGGGAGACGACGGCCGCCAAGGCCGATCCCAAATCGTCGCCGAGCGAGAGACCGGCGGAGCCGGCGAGCGGAATCACCTGTGCGCTCGGCGTCCGCAGACGTGCCGCCGGTTCGCTGAAGGCGCCGCTCTTCGCGTACTCCGCGAGGAGGCGTTTCGTGTTGTCCTTGGACTCTTGTACGTTGGGCTGATCGAAGGGATCGATCCCAAGCACCGCCCCCGCCGTCGCGGTGGCGATCTCCCAGAGCGCGAATTGCTCACCGATGTCGTAGACGTCGTTCATCGAGAGGCGGATGACGGGATGACCTGCGCTCGCCAGCGTCTCGAGGCGCAAAGCGATCGTGGCGGCATCCATTTGTCCGGTGATGTGGGGACCGGGCGGCAACCCTTCGCCGACGTAGACGAAGAGACGGTCGTCGCTGTACTCGTGCGGAAGCCCGAGTGTCTCGCCTTCGATCGGGACGATGCCGACGCCCGATTTACCGGTGCTCTCGGCAATGAGCTGTTCGCACCACGTGCCGTAGGCAGCCAGCGACGGATGGGCGACGATGGTGAGCTTGTCGCGGCCGCGTTTGGCCAAGGTGCCGATAGCAGCACCGAAACGCACGCCGTCGGACTGTTCCACCGGCGTCGTGCGCGCATTGCTGTGTAAGCCACCGATGCCGCGGTCGAGCAGCAGCTTGACGTCGTATCCGGCGAGTGCCGCCGGCACCATCCCGAAGAAGGAGAGTGCCGAATAGCGACCGCCGATGTCGGGATCGTTGAGGAAGATGCGCCGGAAGCCTAGGCGCGTCGCATGTTCGACCAGAGCCGTCGCGGGATCGGTGATTGCGATGAACTGTTGGCCGGCGTTTTGCGCACCGCCGACTTTCTGCACGCGCTCGAAGAAGTAGCGCATGAAGGCGTCGGGTTCGGTCGTCGTCCCGCTTTTGCTCGCGACGATGAAGAGGGAGCGCGTGAGGTCCAGCGCGTTCTCGAGCGTCTTGACTTGCGCGGGGTCGCTCGAATCGAGGACGTGCAGCTGTGGGAAGCCGTCGACTTTTCCGAAGGTCGCGCGCAAGACGTCGGGCGCGAGCGAACTTCCGCCCATGCCCAGCACGACGACGTGATCGAAACGTTTGGCGCACTCTTTGGCAAAGCCGGTCAAGTCATCGGCTTGCTCCAACACGTGCTCGGGGAAGTCGAGCCATCCCAGCGCATGTTTGATGATCTCGGCGTGGGTGGCGTCAGCCGACCATGCGCTGGGATCGCGGCTCCACAGCTTTTGCAGGAAGTTGTTTTGCGCGAGCGATGCGATCGCCGCATCCAGCGGAATCTGCGCCTTCGCCAGATCGATCTCGACGCGCGGCGAGCGCCTCTGCCTGAGCTGTTCTATCTTGTACTCGATCGCTTTGAGCATCGCGTTGTACGAGTCAGCGAACGATTTGACGCCGTCGGCCTGCAGTTTTTGGGTAACGTCGTAGAGCGAGATTTGCGCCTTCGCGATTTCAGCGAGGACGCTATGGGCGCCGTCGAGATCCTCTTCGATGCTGTCGCGCCGGACGTGGAGGTGGTCCAAGAGTGCTTCGAGGGTCGCGGGCGGTACGGTATTGACCGTCTCCTTGCCGACGGTGTTCTCGACGTAGAGCAGGTCGCTGTAGGCGGGATTTTTCGTTCCGGTGCTGGCCCATAGCGGGCGTTGGACATGTGCTCCTTTTGCGCGCAATGCAGCGAAACGTTCGGTGCCGAACAGCTTTTTGAACGCCTGATAGATCATCTTGAGGTTGGCGAGGCCGGTCTTTCCCATGAGCGCCTGCAGCGGCTCGCCGTGACCGACTTTTTCTTGAAGCAGCTTGTCGACGGCGGTGTCGATGCGGCTTACGAAGACGCTGTTGACCGAGGCGATCCGGTCGACCGAGCCGCCGCGCTGCGCGAGCAGTTCGAGGCCCGCGATGTATGCCTGCGCGGTCGCCTCGTAGGCGTCGACCGCGAAGATCAAGGTGACGTTCACGTTGATGCCGGAGCCGATCACTTCGGTGATCGCCGGAACGCCTTCGGGGGTGCCGGGAATCTTGATCATCACATTGGGGCGGTCGACCGCCGCCCAGAGGCGCTTGGCGCTCGCGATCGTTCCCGCGGTGTCGTGTGCGAGCAGCGGCGAGACTTCGAGGCTGACGAAGCCGTCCGCGCCGTGCGTGCTCTCGTAGAGTGGGCGGAAGGCGTCGGCCGCACTGCGGATGTCTTGGATCGCGAGTGCTTCGAAGATCTCGTTGGGATCGGTCAGCGTCCCGGCGATCGAGCGAAGTTGCTCGTCGTAGTCGCTGCCGGCGCCGATTGCCTTCTCGAAGATCGTCGGATTGGAGGTCATTCCTCGCAAGCCGAGGTCGATCAGACGGCGCAGCTCTCCCGAGCCGAACATATTACGCCGGATATAGTCGAGCCAAATGCTCTGTCCGCAGTCGGCGAGTTGCGCAAGTGGGTTGCTCATGCTGCTCCTAATACCGATGGAATGAGAAGGTTACGTCTTGGCCAGCAGGCCCGAGGCGGTTTCGGCGACGTGTTGCGCGTTGAAGCCCAAGTTCTTTGCGACGACTTCTCCACGGCCTGAGGCGCCGTACTGATCGAGGCCGATCGCCACGCCGTGCTCACCGATCCAGCGCTCCCAGCCGAGGGTCGCACCGGCTTCAACCGAGACGCGCGCGCGAATCCGTGGCGGAATCACCTCGTCGCGGTAGGCTTGCGACTGCGCTGCAAAGAGCTCCCAAGATGGGAGCGAGACGACCCGTACCCGTGTCCCCTCCGCTTCCAGGAGCTTTGCCGCCTCGATTGCGAGCGAAACTTCGGATCCGCTGCCGATGAGGACGACATCGTCGTTCGGGCCGCCGCCGTAGACGACGTAGCCGCCGCGTCCGACATCTGCCGTGCGGTCGCCGAGGTAGGGGAGTTTCTGCCGCGAGAGGACGAGTGCCACCGGCGTCTGAGTCGGCTCGAGCGCGACTTTCCACGCTTCGAGGGTCTCCAGCGAGTCGGCGGGACGGATGACGGTGAGGTTGGGTGTCGCGCGCAAGGTGGCGAGCTGCTCGACCGGCTCGTGCGTCGGCCCGTCCTCTCCGAGATAGATCGAGTCGTGCGTGAAGACGAAGATCACGTGCAGGTAGCTGAGCGCGGCGATGCGCACCGCGGGCTTCATATAATCGACGAAGTTGAAGAAGGTCGCGGTGTACGGCAAGAGGCCGCCGTGCAGTGCGATTCCATTGGCGGCTGCGCCCATCGCGTGCTCACGCACGCCGAAGTGGATGTTGCGCCCGGCGCGATTACCGGCGCTGAAGTCACCTTGGCCTTTGAGGTACGTCTTGGTCGAGGGATCGAGGTCGGCCGAGCCGCCGACGAGGTCGGGGAAGGCGCCGGCGATCGCGTTCATTACCGTCCCCCCCGCGTCGCGTGTTGCCACCGAGCCGTTTTCGGCGTTGAACGCCGGCCACGGAAGATTGGCCGGAAGCCGGCGATTGCGGGCGCGCTCGAATTGCGCGGCGAGATCCGGGTGCGTACTCTGCCATTTGGCATAGGCTTGCTTCCAGGCGGCGTGCACCTCGGCGCCGTGTTTGGCGGTCTGGCGAAAGAACGCCAGCACGTCGTCGGGGACGTAGAAGTCGGGCTCGAGCGGCCAGCCGAAGAACTCTTTGGTCTTCTTGACGTTCTCGGCGCCGAGCGGCTCGCCGTGCGCCGCGAACGTATCCTGGCGCGGCGAACCCAAGCCGATGTGGGAACGAACGGAGATGAGCGAGGGACGGTCAATCACATTTTTGGCGGCCGTAATCGCTTCGTCTAACGCGAGGACGTCGTTGCTGCGCGACTCGTCGAGGTGCTGGACGTGCCAGCCGTAGGCTTCGTAGCGTTCGAGCACGTTCTCCGTGAAGGTCACATCGGTCGGGGCGGCGAGCGAGACGCGATTGTCGTCGTAGAGCACGATGAGCTTCCCGAGTTTGAGATGCCCGGCGAGCGAGCCGGCTTCCGACGAGACGCCTTCCATCATGTCCCCGTCGCCGGCGATCACGTAGGTGAAGTGATCGATGATCGTCTCTTCGCGGTTGTAGACGGCACCGAGATGTGCTTCCGCTATCGCCATCCCGACGGCCGTCGAGATTCCCTGTCCAAGCGGTCCTGTCGTGGCGTCGACGCCGGGCGTGAGATGCGACTCGGGGTGACCCGGTGTGCGGCTTCCGAAGACGCGAAAATTTTTGATGTCGTCGATGGTGAGGTAACCGGTCAGGAAGAGCAGCGAGTAGAGCAGCATCGATCCGTGGCCGGCACTAAGAACGAAGCGGTCCCGGTTGATCCAGGTCGGTTCGGCCGGATCGTGACGGAGGTGCTTCGCCCAGATGGTGTAGGCTTGCGCCGCGGCTCCCAGGGGCATCCCAGGATGCCCCGAGTTGGCCTTCTGGACGGCATCGATGGAGAGCATGCGAATGGTGTTGATGCGTTTGTCGTCGTCGGTCGAGTTAGCCACGAGACCCCCTTGAAATGCGCGAAACCGTCGCCGGGCCTTCGTCGCCTCTCCTGTGGATTCCCGAGCGGGATGCGGCGCGGAACGGCCAACCGTGCCGCCGTCGTGGCGTGCTACGTTTCAAGCGAAAATCCCCCGCCGGCGGCACTGCGGCCGGCGTGGCGGCCAAATCCAGCTCTTCCTCGCGAATGCGCAGATCGTTTGTATAGACGACCGCGTGCGTTCGAGGAAAGAGCTCGTCATCAACGAGCAAAGAGGGTCGTGAACGGCGTGAACGCGGTGCGACGTAGAACGCGCCGATGCACTCCACGACAAGCATGCGAACCTTTGGTGCAGGGTCCAAACGGCACGGGGAGGCACATCCCCGGCATGGACCAAGTCAAAACCCAGGCGGCTATCGAGGAGCTGGTAGCCGACCCGAGCGGCGCGCGTGGGCGCAAAGGGAAGATCGTGGAGCGCGTGATCGAGGCGCTCGACGAGGGGACGTTGCGCGTCTGCGAGCCCGCCGGTGACGGCTGGGTGACCAACGCCTGGATCAAACAGGCGATCCTGCTGTACTTCCAGCGCCTCGATATCGTTCCGGTCGCCGAGCGCGGCCTCGTGATCCGAGATGCCCGCAAGCTGCGCCAGAATCTTCCCTCGTACTACGACAAGCTTCCGACGAAGCGGAATTACGAGCAGTTGGGCGTACGCTGCGTGCCGCCGGGGGTTGCGCGCTACGGCTCGTTCCTCGGCCGTGGCGCGATCCTGATGCCCGGCTTCGTGAACATCGGTGCCTACGTTGACGAGGGGACGATGGTCGATACCTGGGCGACGGTCGGATCGTGTGCCCAGATCGGCAAGAACGTGCATCTCTCCGGGGGAGTCGGTATCGGTGGGGTGCTGGAGCCACCGCAGGCTCAACCGGTGATTATCGAAGACGGAGCTTTCGTCGGCTCGCGCGCGATCGTCGTCGAAGGGGTGCGCGTTGGGCGTGAAGCCGTACTCGGCGCAGCGGTCGTCTTGACGGGCTCGACCCCGATCGTCGATGTGCGCGGAAGCGAGCCGGTCGTCACGCGTGGCTTCGTCCCGCCGCGCGCCGTCGTCATCCCCGGGACGCAGCGCAAGCAATTTCCCGCCGGCGAATATGGCGTGCCTTGTGCGCTGATCATCGGCGAGCGCTCCGAACAGACGGACCGCAAGACGTCGCTGGAGTGGGTCTTGCGCGACTACGGTATCGCCGTTTAGATGAACCCGGCCGTCGTCTCGACCGGAGGCTCGCTGATACGCGCGCTCAACGCGCGCAAGAAGGCGACCTCAATCGATCTGGGCCTGGGAGAACCGACGCTTGCGCCCGACATCGCCTACTTCGAAGAGGCAGTGCGCTGGGTCGCCGAACACGGCTGCCACTACACGGCAAACGTCGGCGACGCACATCTTCGCGCCGCAATTGCACGGTACTACGACTATCCGGCGATGCGCGCCGCCGAGAACGTCTGCATCACCACCGGTTCGCAAGAGGCACTCTACGTCGTCGTCAAGACGATGCTCGATCCCGCCAAAGACGAGCTGCTCCTGGTGGAGCCGGCGTTCTCCGTCTACGACAAGCTCGCGGCGGTGGAAGGCATTGCACTGCAGCGCGTCTCGATGCCGGCGCAGACCGGCTTCGCGTTCGATGCGCAGCGCATTCTCGAGGCGCTCACGCCACGCACGCGGCTGATTCTGATCTGTTCACCGTGCAATCCGACGGGTCGCGTCGTCTCGCGCGCCGAGGTCGCAAAGATCACGCGAGCTCTCGGCGAGCGAGGGGGGGCGCCCATTTACATTCTTCACGACGAGATCTACCGCGAACTCGTCTACACCGAGGACGCCGGCAGTTTCGGTGAGAGCTATCCCTACACCATCGCCATCAACTCGCTTTCGAAGAGCAACGCGCTTACGGGCTTGCGCATCGGCTGGTTCATGGCGCCGAGCGAGGCCATGGGCGAGCTCGTCAAGATGCACAGCTGGGCGACCTCATGTGCGAGCACCGTCGGTCAGGTGATTGCGGCGCGCATCTTCGCAGAAGAGGCACTCGGCGTGCAGCAGCCGTGGTACGCTGCGGCGCGCGACGCGGCAATGAGCGCGGCGCGCGACGCCGGCTTGCCGTACGTCGTCCCCGACGGAGCATTCTATCTCTGCGTGGACGTCGGTGTGGAGGACGACGTCGCGTTCGCCTACCGGCTGATCGACGAGTGCGACGTCGTCGCGATCCCGGGAAGCAACTTCGGCTCGGCATCACGCGGCTGGTTGCGCACCAGCTTCGTCGGTCCGCCGGAGGCGCTGCGCGAAGGCTTTACGCGTATCGCCTCGCTACGCGCTACGTACGAAGGCGCGGTTCGGCCGAACGGCTGAACGTTATTTTGCCGGCCCGATCCAGACGGTTTGGATGTTGACGAACTCGCGTATGCCGACGTACGAGAGTTCGCGGCCGTAGCCGCTGTGCTTGACGCCGCCGAACGGAAGGCGCGCGTCCGAGGCCGTCATCCCGTTGATGAAGACGGCGCCCGATTCCAGCCGCTCCGCGAGGCGCTGCGCGCGTTCGAGGTCGCGCGTCCAGAGGTTGCCGCCCAGACCAAAATTCGAACGGTTGGCGAGTTCGACGGCGTGATCGGTGTCGCGCGCGCGAATCACCGCGGCCGCCGGTCCGAAGGTCTCCTGATCGAACATCGGCATTCCGGGCTCGACTTCGACGACGATCGTCGGCGCATAGTAGTGGCCCGGACGATCGAGGCGATGCGCACCGAGTGCCGCCTTCGCCCCCGCTGCCAGCGACGCTGCGACTTGGCGTTCGAGGGAGTCGCGCAGATCGGCACGCGCCAGCGGACCGATCTGCGTCGTCCGTTCGCGTGGATCGCCGGCCACCAGCTGCTTGGTCTTTTCAACGAAGGCGCTCACGAAGCGATCGTAGACCGGCTCTTCCACGATGAAACGCTTGGCGGCGATGCAACTCTGTCCGGTGTTCTGGAAGCGTGAGCGCACGGCGACGGTGGCTGCTTCGTCGAGATCGGCATCGGCGAGGACGATGAAGGCATCAGAGCCGCCGAGTTCGAGCACCGTCTTCTTGATGTGCTTCCCTGCGACCGCAGCGACGGCGCTCCCGGCTCCTTCGCTCCCCGTCAAGGTCACGGCGGCGATGCGCGGATCGGCGACGATGGTGTCCATCTCGCGCGATGCGACCAAGATGGTGGCGAAGACGTCTTCGAAGCCGCAGGCGGCGAAGAGGCGTTCGATTTCGAGGGCACACTCGGTCACGTTGATCGCGTGTTTGAGTACCATCGCGTTACCGGCCATCAGGGCGGGTGCGGCCGCGCGGAAGAGCTGCCAGAACGGAAAATTCCAAGGCATGATCGCGAGCACGACGCCAAGCGGGCGGAAGGCGATGAAGCTGCGCGCCGCGTTGCTCTCGACGATCTCATCGGCGAGCGAGCTGCTCGCGTGATCGGCGTAGTAATCGCACGTCCAGGCACACTTCTCGATCTCCGCCTCGGACTCGGTGATCGGCTTCCCCATCTCCGCGGTGATCACGGCCGCGAGGGAGGCTTTGCGCTCGCGCAGGGCGGCGGCGACGCGATGGAGCGCTTGCCCACGCTCGGCGAGCGCATCGAAGGGGTGGCGCGCAAAGCCCGCGTGCACCCGGTCCAGGGTCTGGTCGATCTCCTGCGGGCTGTGGGCGCGGTACGTTCGTAGCGGCGCCCCGGTCGCCGGGTTCTCGGTGTGGATCTCGTGGACGGCGACCGTGGTGCTCATAAGCGGGGACCCTCGAAGACCTCGACGAGATGGCCGGGGAGCAGATATTTGCGCGCGACGCGCTGCACGTCGGCAATCGTAATCGTATTATACCGCTGCGCAAGCGTTTTATAGTAGTCCGACGGAAGATCGGCCCCGCCGATGTTGTCGACACGGGCTACGATCGCGTCGGTTGCCTCCTCGGAGACCAGGGCACCCGCGACGATCTTCGTCTTTGCCGTTGCGAGTTCGTCAGCGGTAACCGGCGTATTGCGCATGCGCACGAGTTCACTCTTGAGAACGGCTACCGCCGGCGCCACGTTCTTGGGGCTGGCTTCCAATTCAAATTGCAACGAGCCGCGGTAGCGGTCGACGTCGAGCGAACTCGAGACCGAGTACACGAGGCCGCGCTTGACGCGAATTTCTTTCATCAGGCGCGTGTCGAACGTTCCGCCGCCACCCAGTATTTCGTTCATCACGTTCAGGGCGTAGAAGTCGGGGCTGCGGCGCGAAGGAACCGGCTGGCCGAGGCGCACGCTGACCTCGTCGCGCGCTGTGGTGACGAAGGCGGTCGTGGGCTTGGGCGGTGGAATCGGGAGTTCGGAGGTGTCGGGCTTCGGTCCGTCGGCCGTCCACGTGCCAAACGCTGCTTCCAGCTTGGCGCGGACGTCGTCGGGGTCGACGTCACCGACGACGCTGATCGTCGTGAGGTCGGGGCGCAGATACGCGTGCACGTACGCGCGCAGGTCGTCGGTTGTGATCGCCTTGACCGAGGCAATGCTGCTCTCGCGCAGTTCCGGATCGGATGGCGGCAAGAGCAGCCGCTGGAAGGCGCGCGATGCGAGGTAGTCGGGATCCTGATCGCGCTGGGCGATCCCCGCGAGCGTCTGCTGGCGCAGCAACTCAACATACGCGGGCGGGAAGGCGGGATGCTCTTCACCATCGGCGAGGAGATCGAGGAGCGTCCCGAGGTCTTTGGCCATGCCATGCGCCCCGAACGAGTCACCGAGATCGATCGAGGCAGCTAGTTCGTCCGTGATTCTGCGCTGCGCGGTGAAGTCGTACTTTTGACTACCGTAGGAGAGCAGCGTCGTGGCGAGGTCGCCCGTGCCTTCTTTCCCGACTGGATCGAACCGCGGCGAGCTCTCGATCGATCCGCTGACGAAGACCGTCGGGTTGGCGTGCACTTCCTGTACGAGCACGCGGATGCCGTTGGCGAGGGTGAAGCGGACGGGATCGATCTTGCTTTCAATTGTGATCGGCCGGTTGATTGCAGCGCGTGCCCACGGCGCCAGCACGATCGGTCCGTTGGGGGCGCGATTGCTGAAGTTGTCGGAGACGCCGCTCGGCGGCGCCGCCGCCTGACCGGGCTTGGCGACCAGTGGCGTCAGGATACCGACGACCGACGGCGTCGCCAAGAACGTCTTGGCCGCATTGTCGACGTCATCGAGCGTCGCCGTCTGCACGCGCTCGTCGTCGAGTGCCGGATCGCTGATGCCTTCAACGCCGAGCGCGTACCCGACCCGGTCACCGAGGCCGCTGACCGACTCGCGGGCGTAAATCGCATTGGCGGCGACCGCGACCTTCGCCGCATCGACGAGATCGGCGGGGAAGCCGTCGGCCTCGGTTTTGGCGAGCGTCCGTTCGAAGGCGACGCGTGCTTGTGCCCCCGTGTGACCGGGCGCGAGGACGAAGAAGACGTGGTAGAGGCCGTCGTGGACGTTCGTGTCGTACGAAGTTTGATAGCCCAGCGTAATGCCGCTGACGACGAGCGCCGTATAGAACGCCGAACGTTGGTTGTTGATGACGGAGTCGACGATCTGCAAAGCACCGTTGCCGGGGTCTTCGGCTCCCGGCGCCGGGTACGCCAAATCGACGACGGCGTACGGGAAATTGGCGGTGACCGTGACGCTCTTCCCGCTCGTGTAGGTCGCTTTGAGCGGGCTGCGCTGCGGCAGCGGGCGCGCGGGGATTGAACCGAACTCGCGCGCAGCGAGCGCGAAGGCATCGTCGGCTTTGACGTCTCCGGTGATGACGAGCGTCGCGTTGTTGGGTGCGTAGTACTCGCGATAATAATGACGCAGGTCGGCGGCGGTCGAGCGAACGATGTCGGCGCGCTCGCCGAGCGCGCTCAGCCCGCACAGCCGCGCATGCGTCGCCGCCCGGCAGACAGCGTCGTAAAGCTTGGTCACGGGCTGGCTGAGGTCGCTGTCGTATTCCGAAAGAACGGCGCCCTTTTCCAGTTTCCAATCCGCTTCGCGCAGGCTCAGGTGCTGCATGCGATCCGCTTCGATGCGCAGCGCGAGATCGAGGCGGTCCGCCGGCAGCACGAAGTAAAAGTGCGTGTAGTCGTTGTCGGTGTTCGCATCGAGCTCGGCGCCCAGACGCGCCGAGATCAAATCGAGGCCGGCCGACGAGATCGACGGCGTTCCGCGGAACATCATATGTTCGAGCCCGTGGGCGAGTCCGGTCTTCCCCGGCGTCTCTTCGTTTGCGCCGAACCGGTACCACATGGCGGTCTGCACGACGGAGGCCGGGTGATCCTCGACGACGACGACCCGCAAACCATTCGAGAGGACGCGCGTCGCAATTGGCGGAGAGCTCGCCGGGGCGAGGCTTGCCGTTACCGCCGGCGACGGGTTCGGTGCCGGAAGAGCCGGTGAAGGCGTCGACGGAGCGGCGGCGAGCGCGGGTCTGCAGCCGAACGCGAGCGCGACGAGCAGGACGGCGGCACGCAGCCGAGCAGAACGAGGGCGAGACGTCATACGGCCGACTACTGCGCCCGCGCAGGGCCTACCTCGCCGATTGGCCGATCACTGGGACTTCGGCGCCCAGTGCGTGCGCTGCGAGCGCAACGAGTGCTGCTCGCGGCAGAAGGCCGATCAGTTCGCACGAAGCGACGCAAGCGCCGTGGCGCCGCGCCATCCGCTCGACCACACCGACGACGCGACTCAGCGGCGTCGCGGCGACGTCGGTGAAATTGCAGGAGATCTGCACGCGCCCATCTTCGAGGGCGAGCGCGAGAACGCGTAAGGTGCGTAAGCCGCCGTCGCGTTCTCGCAAGGTGCGGGCGATACGGCGACCAAGTGAAAGGTCGGCGGAATCGAGTACGATGTTGAAGGCGACTAGCACCGGGCGCGCCCCAATGGCAATCGCTCCCGCACTCGGATGCGCGATCACGTCGCCGACATCGGGCTGCTCGCCCGCGAGAGCGCGCGCGGCGAGCCCTTCGAATTCGCCGCGCCGGACGTCGGCAAGCGTGCGCGGCTCGCCGCGCGAGGCCACGTCGTAGAAAAAGGATGGGATATGCAGTTCATCCCAGATGCGCGCCGCGGCTCGACGGGCCAGCGCAGCGGCGTCGTCGACCGTTGCGCCGGCGATGGGGACAAACGGCAGAATGTCGAGGGCCCCGATACGGGGATGCGCGCCGCGATGGGTGCGCAGATCGATGCGCCGCGCGGTGACCGCCGCCACGGCGACTGCTGCTTCCAAGAGCTGCCCACCGGAACCGAAGACGGTGAGGACGCTCCGATGGTGAACCGGGTCGCTCGTCCGATGGGCGACCCGCAGGCCGCAGCGCTCGACGGCGGCGACGGCTTCGTCGACCACCGTGACGTCACGTCCCTCGGAAAAATTCGGCACGATCTCGAACAACGGTTGCATCGTCAAGGCCTGACTGAGCGCCTGCGCTTGCCCGCTCCTGCGTGATCCGCGGTGCGCTTCTGTTTCCCCTGCGTCTGCCAAGGGCACGATGAAGCTACAATGCGTCGCGGGTTAGTGCTGGTGGGAACGCTCCTCATCGTAGTGGCGACCGCCGTGGCGGCCCATGATGCCCTGGCCTATGCGGCAATACGCGCGACCGCCGGCCTCCTCGGGTACGGCGTGCGCGCCGCCTCCTTTACGGTCGGGTTCAAATCACTCTCGGTTCGCGATCTCTCGGTCGTCAACTCTGCCGGAGAACCGGTCTTCGCATTGCAGCGCGGGTACATCGCGTACTCGCTGCGCGATCTCTTGCCGGGCGGCCGGCGCCGCTTCGGACTGCAGGCGGTGGATTTGGGGGCGCCCACCCTCACCCTGATTCATCACGCCGACGGCTCGTACAACGTTCCGGTTCCCAACCTCAGCAATCCCAACGCGCAGCCCAATGAGCCTCCGATCGACATGCGCATTCGCATTCGCAATGGCACGGTGGTGCTGCTCGACGAGTACATCGTCCCGCATCACGAACGTCGCGAACGCATCGAGGGGCTGCACTTCGACGCGGTCTTCTCGCCGAGCAGGCACTCGTATTACAATTCCGGTTTTGCGCTCAACGACGGAGGCCGGTCGTATCCGGTCTTTGGACGTGCCGTCTTCAGCACCGCGCGCGGCTTCTCGTCGCAGCACTGGTACGCAAAGCAGCTCCCGATCGGCCCCCTCTTCGATTTTGCATTGAGCTCGCATGCGCTCAACTTGGCCGACGGAACGCTGGTTGGGCTCGACGCGCGTCTCTACACGATCGTCTCGCCTGCAGGGGTGAGCACCGGCTTGATCTCGGCGAGCGCGCAGCTCAAAGACGGGAAATTGTACGCGGCGCAACTCGCCAAACCGGTCCGCGATGCACACGGGCCGATGCATCTCTTCAACGACGGCATCGAGACGACCGGGCTTACGGCGACCCTCGCGGGTGTTCCACTGCACCTCGTCGGCGGAATCTACAATCCCACCGCGCCCAACGTTCGCTTCTACTTGACCGGCGACGGCGATCTTGCACGTCTGCGCCAGATCGCAGCGCAGGCGCAGCGTCAGGACGTGCGCGGCCGGCTCCTGTTCTCGCTCTTCATCGAAGGCTCGCTGCAACAGCCGCTCGTCTTCGCACGGTTTCGTGCGCCGGTGATGGACTATGAGCGGTTTCCGCTGAACGGTCTGCGCGGTTTGGTCGCCTTCAGCGGCACACGGCTCGACGTGCTCTCCAGCGGCGTGAGCTATGGGCCGCTCTTCCTCAGTGCGCGCGGCTCCGTGAAGCTCGAGAGACGCGTCGCCGCCACCCTCGTCGGTGACGTTCGCGGCGAGACGCGCTCGCTGCCGTACGCCGCACAACTCATACCGGCGGAGCACTTCGACGGAACCGCCGTCGTGCGTGGTGTCGACCGTCAATTGGGCAGCAGCGGGATACTCCTGGCTTCCGGTCCCGGCGGTCATCTCAGTGCACCGTTCTCGGTGGACGAGAACGGAACCGGCGCAATTGGGCCGGTGGCCCTGGTGCGCTCCGACGGCGGCTCGATGGCCGGCGACGTGTTGCTGGATCGTCCCGACGACGCCGTGCTGGCCTCGCTCGACGCGTCGCAACTGCGCATCGGGAGTGCCCCATCGGCTCCCCTCCCGGGCGTTTTGCTGGCGCCGCTTCCGCCGATCGACGGCACGCTCGACGCGCACGCGACGGCGTTGGTTCGTGCGGCGAATCTGGTGACGGCCCACATGCATCTCGATCTAAACCAGGACCACCGGGTCGTCGCCGACCTGCAAGGCAACGCCTCGGCGCAAGGCGAGACGGCGGCAGTGACCGGACGCCTCCAAGCCTCTCTCGGGGCGCTCGCGCGTGCGGTAGGAAGTGGAGCGGCGAGCGGTGCGGTCGATGCACGGTTTTCTGCACTGCGCCGCGGCGCGACAACGGTGGTTCAAGTTGCCGATGCGCAGTTCTCGCATGCACGCCTCGACGGTGTTCCAATTCAACAGGCGCGTGCGAC
>DATJTD010000247.1:0-4410 GCA_035503775.1 Candidatus Acidiferrales bacterium | reverse complement strand
CGAGGTCGTCGAAGCGATTCGGAGCGCCGACGCCATCGTGCTCGGGCCCGGCTCGCTCTTCACGTCGATTCTCCCGAACTTCTTGGTCGATCGCGTCGCCGCCGAGGTCGCAAGCTCGAACGCCGTAAAGATCTACGTCTGTAACGTCATGACGCAACCGGGCGAGACCGATCGCATGACTGCGGCCGATCACACCGAGGCACTCTTCCGCAACGCGGTCAAACGCGTTTGCGATTACGTGATCGTCAACGACGAGCCGCCGCACAAATTACTCACGACGTATGCCGATCAGCGGCAAGAACCCGTCGTGCCGGACGTCGAGCGGATCGAGGCGATGGGGCTGGCTACGGTGCGCGCGCAGATGATCAGCGAGACCCAGACGGTGCGACACGATCCGGACAAACTGGCGGCTACCGTGATCGAAGTCATCAACGACGCGATTGCCGAGCGCGCAACCTTCGTCAAACCGGCGAGCGCGTATGCTAAGGCTGCTGCGTCGGCTGCTGCATTGCGACGTTGAGCTGATACGGCTTTCCCGGCTCGGCATTGACGCTGGCCGTGATATCCGCATAGCCCTTGGCCTTGATCACGTAGTCGACGATGCCGCTGGGCACTTTTGCGATCGTGAAGCTGCCGTTGGCATCGGTCGTCGCCGTCAGAACCGTGTCCACGATGACCGTTGCGCCCGCGATCGGCTGATGACTCACCGCGTCGGTGATCGTCCCGGTTAGCGGGGTGAACTGTGTTGCGGGCGGCAACGAATCGTTGTCACACGCAGTAACCGAAACGGCGAGCACGATGCTCGCGAGAGCAAGAGCGGCCCTTCTCATGCCTGGAAAGCTTCGCGCGGGAGGCCCGCTCTCCCCGGTTGCGGAAGCCGCTCGCCATGTCCATGACTGCTCCTTCCGATCGGACGACGGGCCCGATCTACTGCGAAACCGCACTGGACGCGATCGGCAACACGCCACTCGTCAAGCTGAACAAGGTCACCGACGGCGCGCAGTGCCTCGTGCTGGCCAAAATCGAATACATGAATCCCGGTGGGAGCGTCAAAGACCGGCCGGCCGTCGCGATGCTCGAGGAAGCGGAGCACGCGGGACTGCTCAAGCCCGGCGGCACGATCGTCGAACCGACGAGCGGTAATACCGGGTCGGGGCTTGCGATGGCGGCGGCTATTCGCGGCTACCGCTGCATTCTCGTCATGCCGGACAAGATGTCGAAAGAGAAGATCGACTTGCTCAAGGCCTACGGCGCCGAGGTCGTGGTCACGCCGACCAACGTGCCCAACGACTCGGCCGAGTCCTACTACGGTGTCGCCAATCGCTTGGCATCGGAAATCCCCGGCGCCTTTCAACCCAACCAGTTTCACAACCATCACAATCCCGAAGCGCACTATCATACAACGGGCCCCGAAATCTGGCGTGACACGCGCGGCACCATCACGCACTTCGTCGCGGGCATCGGCACCGGCGGCACGATCTCCGGCACGGCGCGCTATTTAAAGGATCAAAATCCGAAGATTCACGTCGTCGGCGCCGATCCCGAAGGCTCGATCTACTCCGGCGACACGCCGCGTTCGTATGCCGTCGAAGGCATCGGGATGAGTTATCTGCCCGAAACCGTCGATATGAAGGTCATCGACGAGATGGTGCGCGTCTCCGACCGCGAGTCGTTCTTGATGGCCCGGCGTATCACACGCGAGGAAGGCTTGCTGGTCGGCGGGTCGTCGGGCACGGCGGCCGTCGCCGCCGTGAAGCTCGCCAAGACGCTGCCCAAAGAAGCGATCGTCGTCGTGCTCTTCCCCGATTCCGGTCGCGGGTACATGTCGAAGATCTTCAACGACGAGTGGATGATCGCCAACGGCTTTCTCTCCGAAGGCAAACGTAAAGCCACGGTGGGCGACGTGCTGCGCGGCAAGACGCCGCTGCCGCCGATGATCACCGTCAAGCCCGACGACACGGTGAAAACCGCGCTCGATCTCTTGCGGAACTACGAAATCTCGCAGCTGCCGGTCATGAGCGGACACGAGATCGTGGGGAGCGTGAACGATGTGGGCGTGATGCAGGCGGTCTTCGATCGGGCCGACATCATTCACAAACCGGTCAGCGAGGTCATGGGCCGTCCCTTCCCGGGACTCGAACAGCACGAGGAGATCGAGCGCGCCTATAAGTTGCTAACGCTCGCGAATCCCGCCGTCGTCGTCACCGACGACGGCGAACCGATCGGTGTCCTCACCCGTCAAGACATCATCAGCTTTCTTTCGAAGTCATGAAATTCACCACCCGCGCCATTCACGTCGGTCAAGAGGCTGATCCCGCGACCGGCGCAACCATCGTGCCCGTCTACCAGACGTCGACGTATACGCAGGAAGCGGTCGGTCAGCACAAAGGCTTCGATTACTCGCGCACGATCAATCCGACCCGGCTCGCACTCGAGCGCCAGCTCGCGTCGCTCGAGGGCGGCGCGCACGGCTACGCCTTCGCGAGCGGCATGGCGGCCACCGCGGCGGTGCTCAACCTGCTTTCCGCGGGCGACCACGCCGTCGTGACCGACGATCTCTACGGCGGCACCTACCGTCTCTTTTCGCGCGTGTTCTCGCGGTACGGCGTCGAGTTCACCTACGTCGATATGAGCGACGTCGACGCGGCACGTGCGGCGATACGCGCGAATACCAAGCTCTTCTGGCTCGAGACGCCGACCAATCCGCTGCTCAAACTCATCGATATCGCCGCCCTTCGAGCGGTCGCCGACGCGACCGCTCCCGCTGGGGGCATCATTGTGGCGTGCGATAATACCTTCGCCACGCCCTATTTCCAGCAGCCGCTCGCGCTCGGCGCCGACATCGTCGTGCACTCGACGACGAAGTACATCGGCGGCCACAGCGACGTCGTCGGCGGCATCGCGATCACGAACGATGACGCCATCGCCGACGTGATCAAGTTCCACCAAAATGCCGTTGGCGGCATCCCCGGTCCGCACGACGCCTGGCTTACGATGCGCGGCGCCAAGACGCTTGCGCTGCGGATGCAGGCGCACGCGCGCAATGCCATGGCGGTAGCCGAGTTTCTCGAGACGCACCCCGAGGTCGATCGCGTTTACTATCCCGGGTTGGCGTCGCATCCGCAACATGCGCTCGCTCGACGTCAGATGAGCGGCTTCGGCGGAATGGTCTCGTTCGTGCTCAAGGGTCCACCGTCGCGCGCGCTCGACTTCGCGCACCGGCTGCGCTACTTCAGCTTGGCGGAGAGTCTCGGCGGCGTCGAGTCGCTGATCTGCCATCCGGCGCGCATGACGCACGGCTCGATACCCAAAGAGGATCGCGAGCGGCGCGGCGTCACGGATGGTCTGCTGCGCCTTTCCGTCGGCATCGAAGACGTCGAGGATTTGCTCGAGGATTTGGATCAGGCGCTACTGCTGGTCGCTCGGATAGCGGACGGCAGTCGCGTCTGACATGAGCTGCCGCGCGGTCGGCGCATCGATGTCGTCGATCTGCGTCTGCAAGACGACCACCACCCCGCGTTGCCCATCGGCCCACATCAGCAAGTAGAACTTCTGCACGCTGAAGCCCGAGCCGGTGGTCATCACTTCGAAGATCGCCGGCATGCCGTTGCGCAGCGAGGTATGCTGCTTGTCCTTGAAGAGCGGCGAATCGAAGACGTTGCGCATCTGGCCTTCGTACTCGGCCTGGAAGCCGTTGACGTCTCCGTCGAAGAATTCTTGCTGGATCAGCAATCTGCGCGGGTGATTCTTGTCGGGATAGATCCAGCCGGCGACGACCGTTGGGTCGTCTTTGAGGTTATCCAGACTGATCTGGCGCTGCCCCACCGGCACGAAGCCCGCCGGGGCGTGGAAATGCATCGCCTGATCGTCGTAGACCATCCAGTCGGAGGGCGTCGGCGCCGGTGTCGCATCTTGTGCGAGGAGCCGCAGCGGCGCGAACGTGGCGATAAACGCAACGCTCGCAACGGCCATGAGCAGGGTGATTCGGTTCATTTATTCCGTGTCGAGGACCTCGGCCAGGGCCGGGAGAGAGATTTCGTAGCGGTAACCAACGTTGCGATGATCGTCGTCGAACTCCTCGTGCCGCACCTCGAGGCCCAGCTCGCGGATGCGCTGGGTCACTAGCCGCGCGCCGATGTCGAGCCCGTATTCGTCCTTGCGGCCGCAATCGAGATACCGCAGCCGAAGACGCCGCAATGCCGCGTCGCGCCCCGCAACCCGTTCCGCAGGATCGAATGCGCGCCAGCGCGCAAAGACCTCCTCGCGCAGTTGGCCGCTCTGCAAATCAAACGGAAGATCCAGATCGAAGGCCGTTGCCGAGCGCGGCGAATAGGCTGCCGCGTAGCCGAGCATCTCCATCGTCGTGTACTCGGGTTGCGGCCGTTTGTGCTTCTTCTCGAACGCGTCGAC
>DATJTD010000246.1:0-12980 GCA_035503775.1 Candidatus Acidiferrales bacterium | reverse complement strand
ATCGGTGAGGCCCGAGTAGGCCTTCCCGAGGGTCACCAGCTCGTCGCTGTCGGCCGACCGGCGAACTGCAAACGTATAATCGGAGAGGACTTTGTGGCGTTTGCCGTGACCCCATTCAACTCCCACGACCACGACGTCGAGCGTCGAGAGTTCGCGCTTGAGCTTGTGCCAGAAGCGTCCGCGCCGCCCGGGAGCGTAGGGCGCATCCGTTCTCTTGAGCATCAAGCCCTCATTGCCGCGGGCGCGGGCTTCTTCGAATCGCCGTTCGACGATGGCCGGGTCGGCGACCGCTTCAAGTGTACTCCAGGGTGCCAATTGCAGGTGATCTCCTGCTCGCACCACTCCGGCGAGAAGCGCGCGACGTTCGACCAACGGCTCAGCGAGGAGAAAACGTGACTGCGACGCGAGCAGATCGAAGACGACCAAGGCGGCGGGAATGTCGGCGAGGAGTTCAGGTGAGGGTTCTTTGCGTTGCAGCCGCGGTTGGAGATAGCGAAAGGGAAGCGGGGCGCCGTCGCGCTGCGCGATGATCTCCGCATCGAAGATGAAATCGCCCTCACACGACATGAGTGCTTGCACGATCTCGGGGAAGGAAGCGGTGATCTCGCTGCGGTTGCGCGAGAAAATTCTGACGTGATCGCCGAATTTGTGCGCCTGGGCACGGATACCGTCGTACTTGTCTTCGCACAGCCAGGATGCAGCCGCCAGTTCTCGGTAGGCCGAGCCGTATGCAATCGGCGTAGCGAGCATGAAGCCGATCGGCACACCGTAGCGAACGCCGACCTCGTCGAGAGTTCCCGCGCGCGCGTTCTGCGCGACCAGTCCTACGTCGCCGATCGCCATCAACGCGCGGCGCACGTGCTGCACGTCGCGCTCGAAGGCGGCGGCGATCGCGTCGACGATGAGCCCTTCGCGCAAGCCGATCCGCAGCTCGCCGGTGAGTATTTTGATAACATAGGTCGCTTCGAGCGGCGCCTCGCAGGCAGCCAAGATGCGCTCGCAAAACATCTGCCGCCGCTTCGCTGCGGATTTTCCCGAGGCGGCAGCCATGGCGTCGAAAATTGCGGCGAGCGACGACGGCGTCAAACGCTCTTGGAAGAGTCCCAGAACGAGCGGCTTTCGCACGAGATTTCCGAGTGCACGGCCGAGGTCGCCGGTCGCACGGTAGGCTTGAGACAACGCGGTATCGTCGACGTCCCAGACGGCTTTGGCCGCCGCGACGAGCGTGCGGCCGCCGACGGCCAGCACGCGCTCATCGAACGCGGGAAGCGGATTTCCGGTGAAAAAGCGAGCCGCGGGGGCGAGGTCGGCGTACTCGAGCCGGCGCAAATACGCCGCCAGCAAGGCGATCTTCTCGAGCTTGCCGCTGGTTGCGGCGATGGCCTCGCAGGTGCGGGCGAATTCGATCACAGGAACGGTCTGCTCGAACGCGATAGCATGGAAGGTGGTTTTTCACGCTGCGCGCCTGCGGATGCCTTTTGCGCTCGGCCTTTGCGTCGTTGCTTTGCTGAGTTCGCCCGCCCTCGCAAACGAACCCCCCGCCTTGACGGCGTTCGCGAGCGCCCTCGATGATCTGCAAGACTACACGGTCATCATCAAGACACACGAAGTGCAAGGGCAGCGTGTGGAAGACCGCGTGCAGCAGTTTTGGTTCAAGAAACCGATGCTCGCCAAGGTCGTCGTGACCAGCGGACCGGGTCGCGGGGGTGCTGCCGTTTGGCACGGCGGCCCGACATTGCGCGGCCACCAGGGTGGCCTCCTGAGCTTCGTCAAGATGACGATCGACATTCACGACCCGCGCGCGGAGTCGCTGCGTGGCGACACGATCGCTACTGCCTATTTCGGTGATAAGCTCGCGCACTTCGAAACGACGGCCGGTCAGCTCAGCGAAGCGCCGGGCCCGGTGATGGACGGCACGCCGACCGATGCCGTCACCTTAGACGTCGCCGACCCGAGTGCCGATCACGACGTGACACGCGAGGTACTGTACATCTCGCGCACGACACATCTCCCGGTCAAAGCCGATCGTTTCGAAGGCACGGCCCTCGTGAAGAGCGAGACCTTCAGCGACCTCAAAGTCAATGTCGGTCTCACCGACGCCGATTTCGACATGTAGTGACCTCCGCAGCTCATCGGTGCGATATTGGTCGCAATGAGCCGGAGCGCCGAGCCGACGGAACCCGGAGACGAATGACAAAGTATCTGACTCCCCCGTTCGCGTCCGCTGGTGGCGCGGCGTTTCTCCCACACCTGGAGGGTTCTTTCGTTGCTGCGTAGCGAACGCTGGTTCGGCAAAGCCGACGGGCGTGAATCGTATCCCCACCGCGTCTTCATGAACAAAGACGGCTGGCCTCAAGATGAATTCGAAGGCAAGCCCGTCATCGGCATCTGCAATTCGTGGTCCGAGCTCACCCCGTGCAATCTGCACTTCCGCCGTTTGGCAGAGTCGGTCAAGCGCGGTGTCTTGGAGTCCGGCGGCTTGCCGGTGGAGTTTCCGACGATCTCGCTGGGTGAGACGCTCATGCGCCCGACGGCGATGATGCATCGCAACCTCATGAGCATCGACGTCGAAGAGAGCCTGCGCGCGAATCCCGTCGACGCGGTGGTCTTGCTCGCCGGCTGCGACAAGACGACGCCGGCGCAGCTCATGGGCGCCGCCAGCGTCGATCTTCCGACCCTCCTCGTGAGCGGCGGCCCGATGCTCAACGCCCACTATCACGGCGAGACGCTGGGCTCGGGAACGGCGCTCTGGGCGGGGCTTGCCGAAGTCAAAGCCGGGCGCATGACGCCACAACAATTCAACGAGCTCGAATCGGCGCTGTGGCCGTCGTACGGACATTGCATGACGATGGGAACGGCTTCGACGATGGCGAGTATGTCCGAGGCGCTCGGCGTCACGCTCCCCGGAAACGCCGCGATTCCGGCCGTCGATTCGCGCCGCTACGCCATTGCTCAGCTCGCCGGCCGGCGTATCGTGCAGATGGTTCACGAAGACCTCATCCTCTCGAAGATCCTCACACGCAAAGCATTCGAGAACGCGATTCGCGTGAACGCCGCCATCGGCGGCTCGACCAACGCCGTCGTGCACCTGCTCGCCATCGCCGGACGCGTCGGCATCCCGTTGACGATCGACGATTTCGATAAGCTCGGTCACGACATGCCGCTGCTCGTCAACCTCAAACCATCGGGACAATTCCTCATGGAGGAGTTCTTCCAAGCGGGTGGGGTGCCGGCTGTGCAGCGGGAGATCGCAGAACTCTTGCACACCGATGCGCTGACCGTCAACGGGCACACCGTCGGCGAGAACATCAAAGACGCCGAGTGCTGGAACCGGGACGTCATTCGCACCCGTATCAACCCGGTCAAAGAGCACGCCGGTATCGCCGTCTTGCGCGGGAACCTCGCGCCGGCCGGGGCGATCATCAAACCCTCGGCGGCGACTCCTGAACTGATGAAATCGCGCACCCGCGCCGTCGTCTTCGAGAACATCGAAGATTACCAAGACCGCGTCGACGATCCGAACCTCGACATCGACGAACACTGCGCGATGGTGCTCAAGAACGCGGGCCCGCGCGGATTCCCCGGCATGCCCGAAGTTGGAAACATGACGCTGCCGGCAAAGTTGGCCGAACGCGGCATTCGCGACATGGTGCGCATCTCGGATGCGCGCATGAGCGGAACCGCCTACGGCACCGCAATTTTGCACACAGCCCCCGAATCCGCGATCGGCGGCCCGCTGGCGCTGGTGCAAAACGGCGACATGATCGAACTCGACGTCGAGGCACGCCGCATCCACCTCGACGTCTCCGACGCCGAACTCGAGGCGCGCAAGCGTGCATGGAAGCCGGCTCCCATTCCGTTTGCCAGCGGCTACTCCCGGCTGTACGTCGATCACGTGCTCCAAGCCGATAAAGGAGTCGACTTCGACTTCTTGGTCGGTCCGCGAGGCCCGGCACCCGCGCGTTAGGGCCGGCTCTTCGCGCTTGGGTTGGCGCTCCGCCAGAGGCACTCCGCGTACGCTTGCCACCAAGGCAGGCGTACGCGTCAGCGCTCCTAATTGAATCATGTGGTTGACAATTACCATCGCGAACGCTATACTCGGCACACGCACTACACCCGCGTTCGGAGGAGTTCCCTGGCTACTATTCTTGCCCGAAGCCGCTCGCCGGCTCAGGAGGCCTTGGCTTCGAATGTCATCGTCTTCCGGGCGCGACGAGGCCTTTCGCAAACGGCTCTTGCCGAAAGCGCCGGCGTCTCTCGACCTACGATCTCCCGAATCGAACGTGGAGACGGAGATCCCAGCCTCGATATCCTCGAACGAATCGCCGCCGCTCTCGACGTCGCCGTTTCCCAACTTCTCGTTATTGATCGCGGAGATGAAGTTGCGGACGAGGCGGAACTTGCGCGTCGCGCCGCGCAAGGGCGGGAAGAAAATATCGACGCTTGGAGCCTCCTCCACGCGATCGACGAAGGCGCAGGACACGCTCCCGAGCGATACTCCAAAGCCGGACGACCCCGCGTGGCGCGTTGAATTTCAGCCGCGCGTAGCTCGTACGATCGCCCGATTCGGCATCGCAAACGCCGATTTCAACCCGACGATTGCCGAGCTGATCCTCGAACTCGAGCGTGAGCCCAAACAATTCCCCAAGAAGACCGGGAAGCTCTCCGCCATGCGCGCAGCCTCGCTGCGGTATCACACGACGGCGTGGCGCCTCGTCTTCGTTCTCGACGAGCGCCAGAAGCTGGTCATCGTCATCGCATTCGACCGGCACGATGAAGCATATCGAGATGCCGCGCGACGCGTATAGCGTTAAAACAGTGCCAGTTGCTGGTTGGCCTCCAGATATTCCGCATCGATGCCGAGCTTGCGCAGGCGATGTACGAAATCGCGCCACCCGTGATTGAGTAAGACTCGCTTGGGCTGCGCGAGTTCGATGTAGCGCAAGAGCGATGGGTAATCGGCGTGGTCCGAAAGTGGAAAGGCCGTATCGGTGCCGTACCGGTAGGTGGCGTTGCGGTCGATCGCCCAACCGGTGAGGGCGGCCGTGCGCGTCGCCTTCCCCGCAAGTGCGCGGGGTAAAGCACGGCCCGATGGAGGCCACACCAACACACGCGATCCGTCGAAACGAGTCGCTTCATACTTCTCATAGGGCGGCAGCACGATGCCGGCTTCCTCGTAGACGCGCGCCATCGAGTGGATCGCGCCGTGAACGGTGATCGGCAGCCCCGCATCTCCCAAGATCGCGAGCGCCTCCTGCGCTTTGCCGAGCGAATAGGCATAAAAGATCGGAGCCGTCTGATCCTCGAGCGCGCGCCGCGCCCAAGCGACCATCTGCTGCGCCACCTCAGCCCGCGGCGGAAAGACGTACTGCGGGCGCCCGTAGGTGCACTCCATGAGCACCACGTCACAGCGCTTTACTTCGGGTGCTTCTGCCGTGTACGACGGTTCGAGCTTGAAGTCGCCGGTGTAGACGAACGAACCGGCGGCGCCTTCGATCAAGAGCTGCGAGCTGCCGAGAACGTGTCCGGCAGAGAAAAGCGTCAGGCGGTGCTCTCCGAGCGTCCACGGTTCGTTAAAGGCGTGCTCCTCGAAGACGCACTCGGGGCGCTCCGCTTCGGGCAGAAGCGGCACGGCGGCGCGCTCCTTACGCGATCCAAAGCGCAGCCGGCAGATGCGGGCGTTGTTCGACGAGGTGACGACGACGGCGTGCTCGCGCGCGTGATCGGAGTGACCATGGGAGACGTAGCAACGCGCGCGTGGGCGCATCGAGTCGATCCAGAGATCGAGGTCGGCCACATAGAGTGACTTCTCGGCGAGCGAAAACATGGAAGACGAACAGACGTTCGCCTCTCGGATCGCGCGCCCTCCGCGCGACGACGCAGGACTGCCTGCAACGAGCGCAAAGGCGGCGGAGCGGGCATCACAAGGGAGCAGCAGAAGAGCAAACCATGGGACAAATTTACGAAAACATCGCAGACACGGTCGGCAACACACCGCTGGTGAAGATTCCGCGCCTCAACCGGGGCGTGGACGCAACCGTGCTCGTGAAGATGGAATCGTTCAATCCCGCAGGCAGCGTGAAAGACCGCATCGGCGTCGCGATGATCGAGGCGGCCGAACGTGAGGGACGCCTGCGTCCCGATACGGTGATCATCGAGCCGACCAGCGGGAACACCGGCATCGCGCTGGCCTTCGTCGCGGCGGCCAAAGGCTATCCGATCATCCTGACGATGCCCGAGACGATGACGCTCGAGCGCCGCAATTTGCTCAAGGCGTACGGCGCGCAGCTGGTGCTCACACCGGGTGCCGAGGGTATGCCCGGCGCGATTCGCAAAGCGCAAGAGATCCACGCGAGCGATCCCAGCAAGTACTTCATGCCGCAGCAGTTCGAGAATCCGGCCAATCCGGAGATTCACCGGCGGACGACGGCTGAAGAGATTTGGCGCGACACCGACGGCAACGTCGATGCCTTCGTCGCGGCCATCGGCACGGGTGGCACGATCACCGGTGTCGGCGAAGTCATCAAGGGGCGTAAGCCCGGCTTTTACGTCGTGGCGGTCGAGCCTGACGCCTCGCCCGTCCTCTCCGGAGGAAAGCCCGGTCCGCACAAAATTCAGGGCACGGGCGCGGGCTTCGTGCCGAAGATTCTCAACACGGCCATCTACGACGAAGTCCTGCGGGTCACCAACGAGGATGCAATTGCGATGGCGCGCCGCGCTGCACGCGAGGAGGGGATGCTCGTCGGCATCTCGGCGGGCGCCAACATCTGGGCCTCGTTGCAGATCGCCGCGCGCCCCGAATTCCGCGGCAAAACAATTGTGACGATCGGCTGCGACACCGGCGAACGGTACCTCTCCAATCCGGTCTTCTCCGAGCAGGAGGCAAATGTCGTAGAGCCGGCCTTGGCCTAGCACGCAGCCCGATTCGTCGGGCTGAGCGCAACCCGCTTTTCCGTATGGGGATTATTGGGGGCACTTGGCACGTAGCCGTGCTCCCAAAGAACGCTTGCAGGCATCATGATCGAGTTCTTCCTCCGGCGGCCGATCTTTGCGTCGGTCTGTTCGGCCATCATCCTCCTTGCAGGCATCGTCAGTATTCCGACGCTGCCGATTGCGCAATTCCCGAAGATCGCACCACCGGTCGTGACGGTCACGGCGACCTACACGGGCGCGAGTGCGCAGGCGGTCGAGTCGTCGGTGACGACGCCGCTCGAAGAGGCGATCAATGGCGTTCAGGGCTTGCGCTACATGTCGTCGGAATCCGGCAACGACGGCTCGATGACGATCACCTGTACCTTCGAGCTGGATCGTGACCTCGATCAAGCCGCGACCGACGTTCAGAATGCAGTGAACACGGCACTGGCTCGTCTTCCGCCCGAAGTGACGCAAACCGGCGTCACGGTGAGCAAGAACGCCGGCAATTTCGTGATGGCGATGGGGCTCTCGTCGCACGACCCCAAGACGACGGCGCTCTTCATCAGCAACTACGCCGACCTGTACATCAAGGACGACCTCAAGCGGGTCAAGGGCGTCAGCGACGTCATCATCTTCGGTGAGCGCAAGTATGCGATGCGCCTCTGGCTCAATCCCAAAGAACTCGCCGACAACGGCTTGGATTCCGACGACGTCGTCGCGGCACTGCAAGATCAGAACGTGCAGGTTGCGGCCGGCACGATCGGCCAGCCGCCGATCAGCGGGGATCAGCCGTATCAACTCAGCGTTCGCGCGCAAGGGCGGCTCTCGACGCCCGACGAGTTCGCCAACCTGATCCTCAAGACGACGCCCGACGGCGGCTTCGTGCGCCTGCGCGACGTCGGAAGAGTTGACCTTGGTGCCGAGGACTACTCACAGGACCTGCATTTCGACGGCCGCCAGGCGGTCGGTTTGGGCATTCTCGCGCTGCCGACGTCGAACGCGCTCGACGTCTCCAAGGGAGTTCGGGCCGAGCTCGCGCGCCTCTCGGCGAAGTTTCCCAACGGCATCTACTACAAGATCGCCTTCGACGCGACCGAGTTCGTCAACGAGTCGATCCGCGAAGTCTTCATCACCTTGCTCATCGCGATCGCGCTCGTCGTGCTGGTGATCTACCTCTTCTTGCAGGATTGGCGCACGACGCTCATTCCGGCGATCACGATCCCGATCTCGCTGATCGGTACCTTTGGACTGATGAAAGTCCTCGGCTTTTCGATCAATACGCTGACGCTCTTCGGCTTGACCTTGGCGACCGGGCTCGTCGTCGACGACGCGATCGTCATCATCGAAAACATCGCGCGCTTCATCCAAGAGAAGAAGATGCCGCCGCTGGCCGGGGCGGCTGCGGCGATGCGCGAGATCAGCGGCGCGGTCGTCGCGACCTCACTCGTCCTCCTCGCAGTCTTCGTGCCGGTTGCGTTCTTTCCGGGGACGACGGGCCAGCTCTACAAGCAGTTCGCGCTGACGATCGCGTGCTCGGTGACGATCTCACTCTTCAACGCCCTGACCTTGACGCCGACGCTCTCGGCACTCCTCCTGGGGCGCACCGAGCGGCCGCACGGAGGCGTCTTCGATCTCATCAACCGCGCGATCGCGCGCATGCGCAAAGTCTATCACGATTCGATCCCACGGCTGATCGCGCTGCGCTGGCCGATCATGGGCTGCTTCGTCGCCGCCCTGGTGGCAACCGGCTTTCTCTTCACGCATACGCCGACGGGATTTACTCCCGACGAAGATCAGGGGTACTTCATCGTCACCGTGCAGGCGCCCGAGGGCGTCTCGCTCGACTACACCGAGCGCGTGACGCGCGGCATCGAGAAGCAACTCGCGCAGAACCCCGACGTGCTCGACATCTTCGACGTCAATGGTTTCGGGTTCACCGGAAACGGACCGAATCACGCGACGATGTTCATTCGCCTCAAACCGTGGGCGCAGCGCCCGGGCTTTGCGCACTCGGTCACGGCGCTCATCTACGGGCTCTATCCGGTCTTCGGACGCAATCCCGACGCGCAGATATTCGCCTTCAATCCGCCGTCGATCCAGGGCGTCGGAAATTTCGGCGGGTTTCAATATGAGCTCCAAGACACCGGCAATGTGGGCCTCGATACCCTCACGCGCACCGCATACACCTACATGGCCGTAGCGAACCGCAATCCAAATCTCAGCCAGGTCTACACGACGTTCCGCAACGACAGCCCGCAGTTGGTCGTCGACCTCGACCGGCAGAAGGCGAAGTCGCTCGGGATTCCGCTTTCGACGATCTTCGATACGATGCAGGTGGATCTCGGCTCGCTCTATGTGAACGACTTCGATTACCTGAACCGTGCGTACCGGGTCTACGTCCAGGCCGACACGCCGTATCGCTCTCGTATAGGCGATCTGCAAAATATCTATGTGCGCGCGAGTTCGGGCAACATCATACCGCTCACCGAACTCTTGACGACGCACATCGAGAAGAGCGCGCCGGTTATCTACCACTACAACCTCTTTCGCTCGATCGAGCTCAGCGGCCAGCCGGCGCCGGGGCATGGCTCGGGCGACGCCATCGCCGCGATGGAACAGATATCCAAACAGATCGATCCTCCCGGCGTGAGCCACGAGTGGTCGGGTATCTCGCTCGACGAGATCGAGTCGGGGAGCCTTTCGGCACTGATTTTCGGGCTGGGTATTCTGGTCGTCTATATGGTGCTGGCGGCGCAGTACGAAAGCCTCGCCGATCCGTTCATCATCTTGATGGCTGTCCCGCTGGCGATCTTCGGAGCGCTTGCGGCCGTGTGGATCCGTGACTTTGCGGCGATGGTCTTCCCCGGCATTGGATTCGTGCTCAGCGACGTCTATGCGCAGGTCGGGTTCGTCATGCTCATCGGCCTAGCGAGTAAGAACGCGATCTTGATCGTCGAGTTCGCCAATCAATTACGCGCGCAAGGGCTCAGCGCTGTCGATGCAGCGCGTCAGGCGGCCGAGACGCGGCTGCGGCCCATCCTCATGACATCGTTTGCCTTCATCCTCGGTATCGCTCCGCTGGTCTTCGCCACCGGTGCCGGGAGCGCGAGCCGTCACTCGCTGGGGACGCCGGTCTTCGGTGGAATGATCGTCTCGACGTTCTTGAATCTAATCGTCGTTCCGGTGCTCTACGTGATCGTGGTGAACTTCTTCGAACGCGATAAGGCGCCGCGCGGCTCCGGGCGCATAGGGCACCTGGGGAGTGAGCCGGCGGAACGCGAAGCCCCGTCGACCGCGCTCATCTAACCCGACGAAGAGGCTCGCAATGCTCGCCGCCGGCGACCGTGTACCTGAGTTTTCGCTCCTCGATCAGGATGCGTTGCCCGTGACTGGGGACGCGCTACTGGCAGCCGGTCCGCTCGTGCTCTACTTTTACCCCAAGGACGAGACGCCCGGCTGCACGCGCGAGGCGTGCGCCTTTCGCGATGCCTATACCGACTTTGCGGATGCCGGCGCGAGCGTCGTCGGCGTGAGTGCCGACGACCCGGTTTCGCACAAGCGCTTTGCGGAGCGCCACCGCCTCCCGTTCCGCCTTCTCAGCGACCCCACCGGCGCACTGGCCAAGAGCTTCGGGGTGAAGAAGACGCTCGGCATCTTGCCCGGTCGCGTCACCTTCGTCATCGATCGATCCGGTATCGTCCGATACGCCTTCTCGTCGCAGATCGCACCCGAACGTCACGTGAGTGAGGCGCTACGCGTCCTCAAGGATATTTCCGCAATTCACTGATGGGCCGAGCAGGGCGCAACCGTCGATCTACGGGATTTCGGCTTTGACGCGAGTACGGCTTCACAGGGCGGCATGAATCGGCGTGCGCGACGGAAAACCCGTGACGTAAGCGATTCTTTATCCACAAGGCCAGCGCTTCTCGCGGGCGCCGCCCGAAGAGGCTCCGGCTCGTGCGCTTCCTAGTGGAGGTCTGTATCATTCTCATTGCTGTGCCATCGCGGTTTGCGGCGTGCGCCTGACCGATATCGAGCGGGACAAACTGCTCGTCACCGTGGCGGCCGAACTCGCCTGGCGCCGGCGCGGGCGCGGTTTGCGACTCAATTATCCCGAAGCAATTGCCGTGCTCACGGCCTTTGTCTTCGAGGGCGCGCGCGATGGCACGAGCGTCGCTGAATTGATGGAGACGGGGCGGCGCGTACTCCGCCGTGACGACGTCATGGAGGGTGTCGCCGAGATGATCGATCAGGTGCAAGTCGAGGCGACCTTCCCTGACGGAACCAAACTCGTGACCTTGCACGAGCCGATTTCGTGACGCCTGGAGAGATCGTCGTCGCCGAGGGCACCATTGCGCTACGCGACGGCCGCAAGACGGCGCACGTCTTCGTGAGCAACAGCGGCGACCGGCCGATCCAAGTCGGTTCTCACGCGCATTTTTACGAGGTCAACGACGCGCTGCACTTCGATCGCGAAGCAGCGTATGGGATGTGCCTCGACATCCCCGCCGGGACGGCGGTGCGCTTCGAACCGGGGATCGAACGGCCGGTGGACTTGGTCGC
This sequence comes from Candidatus Acidiferrales bacterium, assembly GCA_035503775.1. Taxonomy (GTDB): domain Bacteria; phylum Vulcanimicrobiota; class Vulcanimicrobiia; order Vulcanimicrobiales; family Vulcanimicrobiaceae; genus DATJTD01. Next base: position 1,502 of record DATJTD010000246.1, on the reverse strand, counting down.
CGTCGGCGGCGAACGCCGCATCGTCGGATTTCGCGGGCGGGTGCAAGGGGCGCTCAAGACGGAGCCGTCCGCATGAAGATCTCGCGACAAACGTACGCCGATCTGTACGGCCCAACGACCGGCGACCGTATCCGTCTGGCCGATACCGAACTCTTCATAGAGATCGAATCCGACGCGACGACCTACGGCGACGAAGTCGTCTTCGGCGGCGGCAAAGTCATTCGCGACGGCATGGGACAGCATCCGACCGCGACGCGCGAGCAAGGGGTCCTGGACACGGTGATCACCAACGCCGTCGTCATCGACGCCGGCGGCATCTATAAGGCCGACATCGGTCTGCGCGACGGGAGAATCGCCGGCATTGGAAAGGCCGGCAATCCGTGGATCATGGACGGCGTGACCGCGGGCATGACCGTCGGCGCTTCGACCGAAGCGATCGCCGGTGAAGGCTTCATTTTGACCGCCGGCGGGATCGACGCACACGTGCACTTCATCTGTCCGCAGCAAGTGGAAGTCGCCATCGCCAGCGGCGTGACGACGATGATCGGCGGCGGAACAGGGCCGGCATCGGGCACCAATGCAACGACTTGCACCCCCGGTGCCTGGCATATCGCGCGCATGCTCGAGGCTTGCGAGACGCTTCCGGTCAACGTCGGGTTTCTCGGGAAAGGCAACGCGTCGGGGAAGCGGGCACTGCGCGAACAGATCGAAGCGGGCGCTTGTGGGCTCAAGCTGCACGAGGATTGGGGGTCGACGCCAAGCGCCATCGATGCGGCCCTTCGCGTCGCCGACACCGAGGACGTGCAGGTCGCCATTCATACCGATACACTCAACGAGATGGGTTTCGTCGAAGAGACGATCGCGGCGATTGCCGGGCGCACGATTCATACCTATCATACCGAAGGCGCCGGCGGCGGTCATGCGCCCGACATCATTCGCATCGCCGGCGAGCCGTACGTCTTGCCTTCGTCAACCAACCCGACACGCCCGTTCACGGTCAACACGCTGGCCGAGCATCTCGACATGCTCATGGTCTGTCACCACCTCGACCCGCGCATCCCTGAAGACGTCGCCTTCGCCGACTCGCGCATTCGCGGGGAGACGATCGCCGCCGAAGACATCCTCCACGACCTCGGCGCGATCAGCATGATTTCGTCGGACTCACAAGCGATGGGCCGTGTCGGTGAAGTGATTACCCGCACGTGGCAGACCGCACACAAGATGCGCCTGCAGCGCGGCCGGCTCCCCAGCGAAACAACCGCCGCTGCCGACAACGAACGTGTGAAACGCTACATCGCCAAGTACACGATCAATCCCGCGATCACGCATGGTATTGCGCACGAAGTGGGCTCGGTGGAAGTTGGAAAGCTGGCCGACTTGGTGCTGTGGAATCCGGCGTTCTTCGGTTTCCGCCCGGAGCTGGTGATCAAAGGCGGCTCTATCATGTGGGCCGCGATGGGCGATCCCGGAGCATCGATTCCGACACCGCAGCCGATCCGTAT
>DATJTD010000245.1:0-4745 GCA_035503775.1 Candidatus Acidiferrales bacterium | reverse complement strand
GGGCCGGTGCCGATCGGCGCTGAGTTGTATGGAATCTGATTGATGTTGGGATATTTCGCCAGTAGATGGGCGGGGATGACCTCAAAGGGGTCATCGCTCTCGCCGAAGAGCGTGTTGACGGCGGGTGCGTACTTCTCTTTGAAGTGGAAGACGACGGTGTAGGGATCGGGCGTATCGACCGAGCGCACCAGTTCATAGCCGCTGTGCGTGATGACGTTGTTGTTGGGATTGAGGATCGCTTCCCAGCTGAACTTCACGTCGGCACTGGTGAACGGTGCTCCGTCGTGCCAGCGCACGTTACGGCGCAACTTGTAGGTGATCGTGAGGCCGTCTTTGCTGATGCCGCCGTTGGCCATGGTCGGCACCACGGCTGCCAGCATGGGTACTTCCTTGCGCCCGGAGGGATCGACGGTGACCAGGCCGTCGCAGATCAGACGATCGATCATCCCTTCGGTCGTGTTCGCCGAGAGTAGCGGGTTCAGCGTCATCGGACTCGACTGGATTCCAATACGCAACACATGCGGCAGCGTCCACGGATGGCGTTGCCCAGGTTCGCTCGACGCCGGGCCCGAGTCGGTTTTGGTGCAGGCGGCTAGCAGCAGGCATGCGGCGATGCTCGCCGTGAGACGAAGAGGATTCAAGAGCGCCGTCTTTTGCTAGCCGGCAGGTACGGCCTCCCGCATCGCTTGTGCTACCTTTGCCGGCACAGGATCGAAACGTTGATGTTTCCACGTGTACGTGCCCAGGCCACTGGTCGCCGTGCGTAGCTCGGTGATGTAATTTCCGACCTCCGCCTGCGGCGCGTGCGCTCGCAACCGTGCGAACCCCTTGGTGCCGCTCGGCTCGAAGGTGAGCACGTGTCCGCGTTTGCCGCTGATGCCGCCGAGAATTGTCGAGGCGCTCTCGTCGGGAACGATCGCTTCGATCAAGACGATCGGCTCCAACAGAACGGGGGCACATTTCGGAAGCCCGTCACGTATCGCCATCCCCACGGCGGTCCGGAATGCCTGTTCGCTCGAATCGACACTGTGATAGGCCCCGTCGATCAAAGTGATGTGGGCGTCGACGACCGGATAGCCGGCGACCGGTCCGCGCATGAGCGCCTCGCGCACGCCTTTCTCGATGGCGGGGAAGAACTGGCGCGGGACGGCGCCTCCCACGATGCGCTCTTCGAAGGTGATCCCGTGATCGCGATCGCGCGGCTCGATCCGCAGCACGACGTCGGCAAACTGGCCGTGGCCGCCCGTCTGATGCTTGTAGCGTGCGTGCACCTCGGTCGACTTGGCGATCGTCTCGCGGTACGCGACGCCGGGCGCTTGAATCTCGAGCGCGAGATGATATTTGCGCCCGAGACGCGCGAGCGCCGTGGTGACGTGCACCTCACCCAGGCCAAGGAGCTGCAGCTCCCCGGTGAAGGGGGCGCGCTCTACGCGCAGCGTCGGATCTTCTTCGAGGATCCGGGTGAGTATCTGGGAGAGCTTCGCTTCGTCGAGTTTCTCTTTGGGTTTGATTGCCAGCGCGAAAAGCGGTTCCGCGAGTGCGGGCGATGGACGCGCCGCTCTCTGCGCATCGCTCGCGAGGGTGTCGCCGGTCTGCACGCCGTCGAGCCGCGCGAAGGCGACGACGTCGCCGGCTTGCGCGCTGGTCACGATATCTTGCCTGCGACCCTGTAAACGGTAGAGGGCGCCCGTCTTCACCGGGACGCCGCCGCGCGAGACGTTCACGAGCGAGGTCTCTCCACTCAGGCTGCCGGCGAAGAGACGGCCAACTGAGAGTTTTCCGGATTGGGGATGGATCATCGTCTTGGCGATTTGCACGACCAGCGGCGCATTGGGATCGCCGCTCGGCGCTGGAAATTGCCGTTCGATCACGCCGAGCAGCTCGCTCACACCGATGCCGGCCTGCGCCGAACCGACCAGCACCGGTACGATCTGATCCTGCGTCGTCTCGCTACGCAGATCGCTCCGGATCTCTTCCAGCGGCGGCTCGATGCCTTCGAGCAATTCTTCGAGGAGGTGGTCGTCGAAATCGCCGAGGGCTTCGAGGAGCTTGGTGCGGGCGTCGCGCACCGGCTCTTCCAAATCGGCGCCGAGCGGCACCGTGCGCACGCGGCCTTCCTCGAAGACGAACGCTTGGCGCTCGGGGAGGTCGACATAGCCACGAAAGTCGTCCGCTTCGCCGATGGGAATCGTCTCGGCGACGACGTGGTTGCCGAAGGTTGCGATGAGCTCACGCAGCGTCTCCTGGAAATCACTCCCGGGGCGCTCGAGTTTATTGAGAAAGAAGCAGTGCGGCATCTTGCGTTCGTCCAGCGACTCGACCAGAGAACGGATCTGCTTGATGCGCGACGGATCGGCTTCGAGGACGACGACCGCTGCATCGGCGGCCAGTAGCGCGAGCTTGGTCTCTTCGAGAAAATCGATGTAGCCGGGACAGTCGATGAGGGTGAGATCGAGCGCCGGCGTGACGGCGTAAGCGAATCCGACGCACGTCGACTGACCCCGATCGACGCATTCCGGTTCGTAGTCGGTTGTCGTCGTGCCGTCGGTGACCGAGCCGCGGCGTGCTACCGCTCCGCACTCCGCCAAGATCGCCTCCACCAGTGTCGTCTTCCCCGCGTGATGCGAGCCGACGACAGCGACGTTGCGGCGACGTGCGAGTTCACTCATGCGGCACCTCCGGAGCTTCACGCCTACGCGTGGACCTAACGCCTTCTCCGCGGCGTGCGTTTTCCCGCGTCGTGCCGCCTAGCGGCGCGGCTTTCCGGCTTTCTTTTTCGGCGCGCTCTTGGAGGCGGTCGGCTTCCTTGCCGGCACGGCTCGCTTCGCCGGTTTCTTCGCCTTCGCCGCCGGCTTGGGCTTCGGCTTGAGCGCAGCCTTACGTGGGCCGGCGGCGGCGGATTTTTTTGCGGCGGGTTTTGCTTTCGCCGAGCGAGCGGTAGACTTTGCGGCAACCTTGGCGGCCGGTTTTGCTGGCCGTTTTGCCGGGGCTGCTTTTGCCGTTGCCTTTTTGGTGGGTGCGGCCTTTGCGGGAGACGGTTTTGCGGGCGCCGGTGATTTTGCGGCCGCTTTCGCCGGAGGCGTCTTCGCGGGCGGTTTGACCGTCGACGTCTTCGCCGGTGGTTTGAGCGCGACGCTCTTGGATTCTTTCGGTTTGACCGGCGGTTCGGGCTTTTGCTTTGCCTCGAGCTTGAGCGGTGACGGAGCGACGTGCTTGGTTTTTGGTGTCTCGAGTTTTGCGTGGACGACGGCGGCCGGTTTCTCACGGACGGCCGTCTCGGCGGCTTCGTCTGCGTCGGAAGAGGCTGCGACTGGGGCGATTGGGCGCGGCTTCTTTGGTTTGGGCGACGGAGGCGTCTTGGGCGCCGGCTCCTCCGCCGCCGCGACCGGTGCCGGGACCGCCGCTACGACGGGCTCCGGTTTGGGTGGAATGCCCGCGGCTGCGGCCTTCTGCTCGAGGTGCTCTTTGGTCGCGCGCAGAGCGACCCGTGCCATGCGGCCGTTGACCGGGAAGATCAACTCGTTCACGTCGGCTTCGTCGAGCATCTCGAGCACTTCGGGAAAACCGTGTCCCTGGTCTTTGGGGCTATGCGCATCCGACGAGACCGCAATACCGACGTTGCGCGCCTTCGCTTTGCGCATGAGACGCAGGTTGGCCTCACGGTACAAGCGCTTCTGTTCGGCGTCGTGCAAGCGGTAGAAGAGCCGCGTGTTGATCTCGACGGCCATCCCGCGCGTGGCGCATGCGTCGAGGACTTGGTCTTCGTATGCCTCGAGTTGTGCCTGATCGGGCCAGTGTCCGAATTTTGCCGGGGCGTAGAAGTGCCCGAGAATGTGACCGGGGAGCTTCTCGATCGCCTCCAACACGGCGGCGACATAGAGCTCCCACGTCTTGGCGATGCCGACGTGATCGAAGAGCGAGACGAACTCGGGGTTGTCGAACGGCCACTGCCAGTCCGCACCGTGTTCGGGATGCTCGATCGTGAGAAAGTGGATCGAGCGGATCATTGCGTCGGGACGCATCGCTTCGACGATGTTCTGCGCGTCGGGGCGGCTGCGCGGATCGTTGTCGACCTCGGCGCCGATGGAAAACCGCATCCCGCGGCGCAGGCCGTCCGAGACGGCGGCGGCGTGCTGGATGTCAACGCCTGCGGTCTCGGCAGCACCGTAGAGGTCGCCGGCTTCGGCGAGCTTGAGTGCACGGCGCACCAAGTTCACGGCGGCGGGATCTTCGAAGGTGAGAAAGTTGATGTGGTCCGAGACCATCATGAAGCGTGGCGAGCCGCGCTGGCAGGCATGGAAGAACCAAAGGAAGAGCATGCGCGCCGTATACGGAATCGGCCGCTCTTCAGCGTAAGGACGATGCTCGCCCTTGGCATGCCCGTGAACATCGGGGATCGCGGCGACGCGCGGGTCGATACTCATCGGGCGGATATGATGTCGTTCAGCGGAGAACCTCGTCCATGATCTCTGGGCAACGGCACGACCCCTGCGGGGCGCGAGGCGGGGCGTCGCCGACCGGTTGATGGCTGATCGCTCGTAGGGATGGTTCCGGCGGCGGATCAGGCGTCGTCTATTGCGAGGGCTCTTACCCACCGCTTTTGACACGAGTAAGTTAGGCCTGTCGGTCTCAAGCCCTTCGTTTGTCTATGGTTTCTTTTTTGGCGTCGGCGGAGGGCAGCAGCGGTTGGGGGAGGCGAGATGCGTCCGGGCGGGGACGCGGCGTCGTTCCCTCGTGGAAAGCTC
>DATJTD010000244.1:0-15405 GCA_035503775.1 Candidatus Acidiferrales bacterium | reverse complement strand
GTCGCCGCCGCGACTTCTTTGCTTTTGATTGCGGCGTCTTCACCGTCGCGGTGGAGGGAACGACGCTCGGCGTGAGGACGGCGCCGGTGCGCCGTTGGCGACGGCGCGCGAGGTGTTGCGTCCAGGCCGCGGTGCGTGCTTGGAGATAGTCGGCAACCGATGCGCTCGACGGGAGATCGGGGGGCGTCTGCCGGTCGTAGGAGCCTTTGTCGTTGCGCAATGCCAACTGGGAGACTTTGGTGACGTGAATTTGCTCGATGAGCGACGGTATCGAGGCGTTCGGCGAGGTTGTACCCGACACCGGAATGGTAACGTTTGCCAACGGATCGTCGGTGCGCGGGATGCTCAGCGTGAGGACGTCGCCAAGGCTTGGCGCCGCCGCGTCGCGCGCGGTGAGGGCTGAGAGGCCGAAGCGCTGTTCGATCGTCTTGAGCACCGAGGTGTGATCGATCGTCCCGCTCTTTGCGCGAAAGACGGTCCCGGCAGCGATGCGCGAGGAGACGAGGACGGCGGGAACCCGAAGGCCGAAGCGCGTGAAATCAAAGTTGTACTCGCCGATCGAGTTGTCCGGGGGCACGGCGCCCCACGGCGGCGGGACGTGATCGTAATTTCCGCCGTGCTCGTCGTAGGTGATGATCAGCAGCGTATCTTTCCAACCGGGACCGTTGCGTAACGCGTAGTAGACGTCGTGAATGAGCTGCTCGCCGAGCGCCACATCGTAGTTTGGATGCTGGCTGTTCCCGCTGGAGCTGAAGTCGGGTTCGAGAAAGGTGTATGCGGGCAGCGTACCCGCCGCCGCTCGCGCTTGAAAGTCGCGGAAATGGCCGAAATGGCTTTCGTCAGCGTCTTTGGTGTCGGTGTAATCGAGCCGCGTGAGCGGGTCGCGGTTGTAGCCGTAGATGGCCCAGTCGATGTTCTTGGCGGAGAGGCGGCCGAAGATGCTGGGGCAGGTGAACACCTTGACGTTGTCATCGAGATGCCCTTGGGAGGTTGCCGCCGCGGCGAAGGCGCGGTTCGGTACGGTCTCGGTCGGTGCCGACGCAAACCATTGATCGCAGACCGCGAAGCCCTTCGCTAACCCGGTGAGGATCGGTAACATCGCGGGCGCATACATGCCCATGATCTCGGAGGGATCGGTGCCGGGGAGTGTGTCGCTGTATCCCTTGGCGAGGTCCGATGCGATCGCCGCCTTGAAGTTCAACACGAACCCATCGTTGGTCGGAGGTGCATTCGGAGCTGGGTCGTCGGTGGAAAACAGCTGGAAGTTGGTGTTGTAGAACCCTTCCCCGGGATCGGCGCCCGGCATGAAGTACGGGTGCGGGCACGTTTGATCGATCGGATAGACTTTGATCGTCCTGCCGGTGTCGTCGGCATTGGACTCGTTTCCGGTCAGGCCTTCGAACGGCTGGCCTCCGGGTGCCGCGTTACGCTCATACAGAAAGCCCAGCATTTGGTCGAACGACCGGTTTTCGAGCATGAGCTGCACGATGTATTTGATCGCAGAGAGCTGATTTGCCACGGGTCCCTTTCCTCTTCGAGCGTAGCGCGTATGCAATATGAAAAACGAGGGAGGGTGCGCGGTAATCCGCACATCCTCCCCCTCGCCGAGCGACTTTCGCGAGCGTCGGGTCGGCTAGTCGCCGTCGTCGATACGCGGTGGGAGTATCGCCGTCGTGCTTGCTCCGGTCAACATCGCGTGGAGGTACGCTCCCGCTGTCTCGTATCCGGTCGGCAGGGGCGCCGGCGCTTCGATCGGTCGCATGTGCAGCGTACGGCAGTTCATGTTCGGAGGTACGCTCGGGCCTGGGACGGTCGCCGTCCACCATGGATTCGGCCGAGTCAAGCCGGCGAGCTTGTACACGTCGAGTGCATCGGTGAGATCCGAGGTCGCCGGATCGGCGTCGGCAGGCGCAAGCCCCGCGGCGACGCCTGCGGCTTCGTTGGGCAGTGAGGCGAATTTGGGAAGGCCGAAGACGGTCTCGATGAATTTGGAGACGGAACCGTGATCGGCAAGATCGTGAACCACGACCCCCGTTTTCGAGAACGGCGAGATCACCAGCGCCGGCAGGCGAACACCGTCGCCACAAGGATAACCGGCCTCAGGACCGGTCTTATCTTGCGGGCAGACGCTTCCGAACCCCGGAGGCGGCAAGTGATCGTAGAACCCGCCGCTGTCGTCCCACGTCACGATGATGACGGAATCTTTCCAATACTTGCTTTGCGCGATCGCATTGATCTCTTCGGCGAGAAACGTCTCGGCGACTTGATGATCCGAGCTGCCGCTCCCCGGATGATCGTCGTCCCCAACATAATACGTTTTGCCGGCAGCGTTATTCGTAAAGACGGGGTCGGCGGGTACCAGACCATACTGGTTCGCGTTGCCGCCCTTCACCCAGAAGACACCCGAAGCCGGCAGCCTCTCGTTTTCGATATCGGAGATCAAACCGTTGGTCTCGGTGTTGTCGCGCAGCGTGGTCGTGCTCGCATACGCCGAGCTGGCGTGGTTGATGTAATCGAAGTACAGCGGCGCCGTGTGGTGCGCGCTGAAACCGGCGTTGGGCGTATACAAGCCCTCTTCGTACCATGCCCACGGAATCGAGAGGCGCGCAGACTGCGCTTCGAGCCCGATGTCGCTCGATATCAGCCCAACGATGTTCGAGGTAACGGCGTTCTTATCCATCGCCGGATTGAGAAGGACGGGCATCGTTGCGTAGCTCTGCCACGTATTGTTGTCGCCGCTGTACCAGCTGGCGGGGACGAACGGAAGTTGCGAGGTCGGCGGATTGTCGTCGTTTGAGATCGGAACGCCGTCGCTGTAGCCGCCGCCTGCGACTGGGACCGAAGGCGTCCCTTCGCCGGCAGCCGCCTCCGTCTGTCCGATCTGGCCGGAGAAGAGCTGAATGTTGCCGGGCGTCGATTGCCCGGTTTCGGCCTGGAAGTAGTGATCGAAGAGCGCAAAGTTCTTGGCGAAGTACCACAGATACGGAATCGTGTTGCAGTCGTACACTGCCTCGATGCCGATCGATTCGTTGTGCGCCTCGATTTGCGCGGGCGTGGGGCTCGGACCCAGCGGCGGCGCTCCGCCTTCGACGTCGGCGAGGAAGCCGTCCATTTTGCCGTGATCGATCGCCGCTTCTTGATCGTTGCGATCGTTGTTGCCTCCGGTGATATCCGGAGCGTCTTGAACGTAGTCGGGGCTGTAGGTGTCCGCCGAAATCAAGAACGGACGCTGGCAGCTTCCCGTCTGCGGATCGGGGACGCAGTCATCCGCCCGTGCGATCGGACTCCCGAGGTTCTCGACGTATTGGCCGTCCGTGCCCGGATAAAGTCCGAAGTATTGGTCGAACGTGTGATTCTCTTGAATCAAGACGAAGATGTGTTTGACGTGGGCGCGCACGAGGGCTTGTATGGTGTTGTCGCCGCCACCGCCGGGGCGCAGCAGCGAGGCCTCCTGCAGCGACGACGCCGAGGCCGGCGTCGATGGCGTAACACTCGAGCCGGCGGCGTGTCCGCCGCATCCGGCTAAGAACCATGAGAGACTCAGAGCAACGACGAGGCTGGCGGCAATGCGATGCACGACGGTACTACCTCCGGCGGATACGGCGAACCGAGATGCGCACAATCTAGCAAAAAAACAATACCTGTGCAATGAAGCTAAGACTTGTTAATGATACGATAAACAAACCTTAAAATATGCAAGCCGTAACTGGAGTTAGCGATCGGTCCACCACGAGGATGCAAAAGAAGAAGGAGAGCGCCGCGTTTTGCGGCGCTCTCCTTCTCGTTGTCAGTGACGGGACTACGGGACGACGGTTATCCCAGCGGCGTAGAAGAGGTTCAGGAAGCTTCCGCTCAGCGTCTGCTTGTTGCCGTTTTGATCGTACGCCGTGATCGTGTTGTTGTTGAGGTTGGTCACGTAGAGGAAGCCGTTGACCGGATCGTAGGCGATGCCGTAGGGATTGTCGAGGCCGGTAAAGGAGCCGCTCGTCGTCTGAAGGTTGCCGTTCTGATCGTACACGGTGACGGTATTGCTGTGACTGTTGGCGACGTAGAGGAAGCCGTTTGCCGGATCGTACGTGATCCCGATCGGACTGCTCAACCCGCTGAAGGTTCCGCTCAACGTCTGCGGATTGCCGTTCTTATCGTAGACCGTGACCGTGCTGTTGCCGTAGTTGGTCACGTAGAGGAAGCCGTTGGCCGGGTCGTAGGCGATGCCGTATGGCACATCCATTCCCGCGAAGCTTCCGCTGACGGTCTGCTCATTGCCGTTTTGATCGTACACGGTGACTGTCGTGCTCGAGACGTTGGTGACGTAGAGGAAGCCGTTGGTGGGATCATACGCGATCCCTTGCGGATCGTTTATGCCCGCGAAGCTTCCGCTCAGCGTCTGTTGGTTGCCGTTCAGATCGTATGCCGTCACCGCGTTGCCGCTGGCCACATAGAGGAAGTTGTCGGCCGGGTCATAGGCGATGCCGAACGGATTGCTCAGATTGGCGAAGGTGCCGCTGACCGTCTGCTGGTCGCCGCTCTGGTCGTAGACGGTAATGGCATTGTTGAACGTATCGGTGACGTAGAGGCGCGGCGGTGGCGGCGCAACCGCCGCTGTGGTGAGCACCGGGCTTCCGCCGCTTCCCGTTGCCGGCGTCGCGGTTGCAGTCAGCGTAATGGAATTCGTCTGTGCGACCGAATTCAGGGTGATCGTGTTGGGTGCGCCGGCGCTCGGTTCGACGACGCTGACTTGCGAGGGATCACTGCTGGTGACGCTTATCGTCGGGGCACCGCCGCCGGAGATGACGTTCCCGTCGGCATCGAGCGCGTAGACCGAGGCAGTAGCGCTCGCGCCCAAGGCAAGCGTAAAGCCGCTGCCGACCGAACCGGTCAGACCGCTGCTGGTCGGAACGATTTCAAAAGAGGCCGGAATGCCGCCGAGCGTCATGCCGAGCGAGTTGGCTTGACCGGCAACGACGGTGAACGGCACGGCTTGGTCGGCGGAGAGGAGATTGCCGGTGCCGCCGGTTTGATCGTAGGTGGAGAGCGTGACATCGTAGCTCCCCGGCGCGATGCTGAGCGAAAGCACGCATTGGGTGCTAGAGACCGTCGATGTGCACCCCGCAGAGCTCGGCGTCAGGTTGACGGTCTCGGGAAACCCGCTGACCGGCGTCGTGCTCCCTGATGGTGTGATATCGATGACCGCACTCTGCGTCGCGGCAGAAATGTAAGCGGGTCGGCGAGCTCCTGCCGAAGTGCCGGCGACCAGCGCCGCCGTCGGTGTCGTACCCGACGCATGGGGGATGGTAATCGTGAGTCGCAGAGCAGTCTTACCCACTATGGGGGATGTCGGCGCAAGACTATTCTGAGCTACGCCACCGCCGCAGGCCGTCAGCGGAATCAGTCCGCAGGTCGCGGCGACAACACGAAACCATCGATCCATCATACAAGAATCTCCACGAATGCGTTAGTGGTTCGCGTGGCCGCTTCCGTACCAAAATCCACGAACCTGCTCGACGAAGCCTCTTGAAACCAAGCCTCGCGTGAATTTTACGAAAACTACAAATTTACGAAAACATGAGAATTGACGGGCAGGCAGCCATAGGGTCAGCACACAATAGGCGCTCCCAACGCGAGTGAAAGTCTAAGGAGCACGTTTTGCGAAGGATACAGGCGACGTTCACCGATCGTCATATGGCGGTTTTATTTGCGACGTTAGCGAGTGCTTCGGCGCTCGCGGCGTGCTCTTCGGGTGGTGGTAGTTCAACGCCGCCGAGTATGCCGACGAGTCCCGTACCGACACTCTCTGCAACGCCGTTTGCATCGGCGTCGCCCGCCGCATCACCGGCTGCATCGCCCACTGCGTTTGCGAGTGCATCGCCGACGGCGTCTGCGACCGCATCTCCGTCCGCATCGCCATCCGCCTCTCCGGTGCGGACGGCATCTCCGTCGCCGTCACCGTCACCATCGGCGACAGCGTCGCCTGTGCCGACGCCGACGTCGGCACCGAGCGCGACAACGTCTCCGAGCGCGTCTCCATCTCCATCTCCATCGCCATCTCCATCGCCATCTCCATCGCCATCTCCGACCGCATCGCCGTTGCCCACCGCATCTCCGACCGCGACGCCGACGCCGGTACCGACGGCGCCCGGTGTCTTGAACGTAGCGCCAACGGCATTGCCGATCTATGGGACGGGGGCGGCGAACGCGAACACGCTGACCGTCAGTGAGAGCGGCTACGCGGGTACGTTCTCGGAGAACGACACGTGCTCGAGCGTGGCGACGATTGCGACATCGAATGCCTCCGGACCGACGGCGACGTACACCGTCACCGGCGTAGGGGCGGGCACGTGCAACGTCACGTTCGAGGATAGTTTCGCGCAGCAGGCGAGCGCCTCCATCACGGTCACCACGACCGGTTTCACCGTCAGCTCTCATGGAAGAAAGGGTCACTAGCAATGGCGCGGCGCTATGCAATCCTTGCCCTCGCGTTCCTCACGGCGTGTTCCGGCGGCACCCACTCGAGCGCTAGCGGATCTCCTCCGCTTGCGCCGGCGTATGCCGGACCACTCGCCACGACCTCGTTCACCTTTGTCCTTCCCGCTAAGACCTCTTCGTCGACGCAGGCAGTGAGTGCGACGCGTGGCACCGCGAGTGCGACGCGGCATCCGGCCTATTTGACCACAAACGTTCAATCCGTCACGATCGCCCTGAATACGGTCAACGGCGCTGCGCCGCCGGCCGGTTTGACGACGAGTGTGACGAGCAACATCAATCTCGCCGGCTGTCCGTGCACGATCTCGGGGCCTGCCGTCCCTCCGGGTACCGACGCCTTCTCCGTTGCGACCTACGATGCGTCAAACGCCGGTGGAAACGAGATCTCCGAAGCAACGACGAGCGCTACGATCGTCTCCGGCACGGCAAATTCGGTCCCCGTCGTCCTCGATGGCATCCCTGCGTCGCTCTCGATCAGCGCACTCCCCAGCGGTGCGGCGGGAACTCCGTTTGGGACGCCGCAATCCTTCACCCTCGCCGTCAAAGACGCCGACGGCAACACGATCACCGGCACCTACGCCACCCCGGTGACGCTCACCGATAGCGATACGAGCAGCGTTACCCTGGGGACGGCGCTCACGGTGAATGGCGGTTCTCCCGCGAGTTCGGTCGTGAGCACGTCGTCTTCCGATACCATCGCCTTGAGCTACGGCGGACTTGCAATTGCTCCAGCGACGATCGGTGCAAGCGCGACCGGTGCGACCGGCGCAACGGCCACCTTCACGCCCACCCTGAGCCCGATCGTGTATTCGCCCGGCAGCGGCGCAAATGCAAGTGGAGAAGAGATCGACCTCTACGCGGCAAGTGGTACCGGCTCGAGCGGAGCGTTCAGCGTCTCCGAGGTCGGTTACAGCAACGCTCCATACAACAAGACGTTCACCGCGTCGCTCGGCAGCGGGTGCAGCACGATCGCGACCGCGGCGCCACCGACCGGCACGGCGTTCACCGCGACGGTCGTGGGGTCGCCATCGGTCGGCACCTGTACGCTGAGCGTCGCGGACGGAGGCCTGCACACGCCGCTCTCGGTGACCCTCACCTACACGACTTCAAGTATCGGCGCAAACTAAGAAGCGAGGCTCCCGCTAAAGACGTCCGCGCCATGCTTTGGGCGCGGGCGTCTTTTGCTGTCACGTTCTGGGAATAAGGTGAGAGCGCAGTACGTTGAATGAAAAGCAGCCTCGCGTTCACGGTGCGGCGCGCTAGGAGCGCCTTGACGATATCCGATCTCCGCCTCACCAATCTCGACAAAATCTTCTTCCCGGAACGCGGGCTGACCAAGGGCGACCTCCTGGCGTATTATGAAACGGTCGCACCGGCGCTGCTCGCGCACCTGCGCGGGCGCGCAATCGTGATGAAGCGCTATCCCGACGGCGTCGCGGGGCCATCTTTCTATATGAAACGCACGCCGAAACCGCATCCGGCTTGGCTGCAAACCTGCACAATCGAGCACGCCTCGGGAAATGTGATCGATTTTCCCGTTATCGCGGACCTTCCATCGCTGTTGTGGATCGTGAATCTGGGGTGTATCGATCTCCACCCGTGGTACGGAACATGTGATGACGTGAACCGTCCCGACGCCCTTCATTTCGATCTCGATCCTGCCGAAGGCGCGACCTTCGCGACCGTCTGCGAGGTGGCACTTCTCGTTCGCAAGGAGCTGGCCGGACGTGGTTTTCCGTGCTACGCCAAGACCAGCGGCTCGACCGGAATCCACATCGCAGTGCCGATCGTGCGGGGCCCGCGGCAAAAGGACGTATGGAGTTTTGCCAAAGCCTTCGCCCGCGAGCTGGAGAAGCGCTACGCCGATCTCGTTACGAGCGAGTATCGGGTCACGCGGCGCCCGCTCGGCCACGTTCTGATCGACTATAACCAGAACGCGTGGGGGCGAACTCTGGCTTCGGTATACTCGGTGCGGCCGGTCCCGCGCGCAACGGTCTCGACGCCGGTAACCTGGGAGGAGATCGAGCGCGGTATCTCCACCGACGACTTCGACATCGAGACGGTACCGCGGCGCATCGATCGCCTGGGCGATCTTTGGAAGCCGATGTGCGCGCCGGAAGGCCGCGCGCGCCTCGAGGTGGCCTCGTGAAGTTGCCGCTACCGCTCTCCTATGCGCCGATGGAGGCGCGCACGAGTGAGACGATACCGGACGGGCCCGGTTGGCAATACGAGCCGAAGTGGGACGGCTTTCGCGCGCTGGCTTTTCGCGACGGTGACGAGGTCGCGTTGCGCTCCAAGTCGGGTCAAGCCTTCGAGCGGTATTTTCCGGAGATCGTGACGGCGTTGCATGCGCTTACCGACCAACGTTTCGTCCTCGACGGAGAGTTAGTCGTCACCTCCGGTGGTGCGCTCTCGTTCGACGCGCTGCTCCAACGCGTGCACCCGGCAGCCTCCCGCGTGATGCGCCTTGCGCAAGAGACACCGGCGACATACTTGCTCTTCGATCTGCTCGCCGATGAGAACGGCGAGTCGCTCGCCGAAGAACCGCTGCGCCTGCGGCGGGCGGCGCTGGAACGCTTTGCGGCGCGCAACCTCGGAACGGATGCGGCTGCCGGCCGCCTCGTTCTCTCGCCGGCGAGTGCAGACCGGAGTGCTGTGGACCGGTGGCTCGGAGGCGTCGGCGGTGCGCTCGATGGGATCGTGGCAAAGCGCCTCGACCTCCCGTATCGCAGCGGCGCACGCGACGGCATGGTCAAGATCAAGCGGATTCGCAGCGCGGACTGCGTCGTCGGGGGCTATCGTCTCTCGAGCGGCGACCCGAGCCGTCTGGGTTCGCTCCTGCTCGGCCTCTACGACGAGAGCGGTGCGCTCGACTATATCGGACACGTCTCCGCCTTTGGACGCGATGAACGCGCCGCTCTCGTGCAACGCCTCGAGATGCTTGCGGCTCCCTCGCCATTCACGGGACGCTCGCCGGGCGGCCCGAGCCGTTGGAACGCAGGTGCTTCGACGCAGTGGTACCCCGTTCGCCCCGAGCTGGTGATCGAGGTGGCGTACGACCAGGTGACCAACGGCCGCATCCGGCACGGCGCACGTTTTCTGCGCTGGCGTCCGGAGAAAGCTCCGCGCGACTGTACGACCGATCAATTGCGCGTTACGGCCGATTATGGATTGCCCGTGCCTCCAGCCGCTCCGTAGACTTGTCCCGAGGCGTAGCTCGATTCGGCCGAAGCAAGAACGACGTACACCGGAGCGAGTTCAACCGGTTGCCCGGGGCGGCCATACGGCGTGTTGCTTCCGAACGTCGGAATGACGTCTGGAGGCTGCCCGCCGGTGACTTGAAGCGGCGTCCAAATTGGTCCTGGAGCAATCGCGTTCACGCGTATGCCCTGTTTGGCGAGTTGCTTGGCGAGCGATTTCGTGAAGGCAACGATGGCGGCTTTGGTCGAGGCGTAGTCGAGGAGCAGGGGAAGCGGATCGTAGGCCTCCACGGATGCCGTATTGATGATGCTCGCTCCGGGCTGCATATGGGCGACCGCCGCTTTTGTGATCCAAAAGAGAGCGTAGACGTTCGTTTTGTACGTCCAGTCGAATTGCTCTGTGGTCAGCTCAGCGATCGAGGCGTGCGCTTGTTGACGCCCGGCGCAGTTCACCAGGATGTCCAAGCCTCCCAATTGTGCTACGGCGATGTCGACGAGCTGTTGGCAGAAGGCCTCAGAGCGTATGTCACCCGGCAGCGCCACGGCCTTGCGCCCTGCGGCTCGAATGAGGTGCATCACCTCCTGTGCGTCGGGCTCCTCGGCAGGCAGATAATTGATCGCGACATCTGCGCCTTCACGCGCAAAGGCGATCGCTGCCGCGCGCCCCATCCCGGAATCGCCCCCGGTGATGAGCGCCCGGCGCCCGGCGAGGCGCCCTGACCCGCGGTAGCTCGTCTCGCCGTGATCGGGCCGCGGATGCATCCGGCTTGCTAGGCCCGGCCACGGCTGTGACTGCGCAGGAAACGGCGGAGCCGGATATTCGTCGACGGGATTACGAACCGTCGTCTGGTCGGCGGTACTCGCCGCCTCTGCCTCGGCCGGTGCAGAGGTCGTCAACGCCGCTGCGGCCGCGAGGCCCGATGCGACGACGCCCACAAATGCGCGGCGCGACGTACTTGGAAGTGCTTCGAATTCCATGACGTCCGGGTACCCCACGGCTTCGTCTCCAACACGCGGCGTGCAGCGGCTCAATTGGCAAAGAGGTAGCTGATTTGACCGAGAGCGGGGAGGGTACGAGCGGCAAAGATTCCTTTCGCTACTCCGAAAGAAGATGGACATTGCCTACCCACGCACGCAAGGAGAGCGCTGCGAAAAGACGCACGCGCAAGAAGAGTACGAAGAAGACGGCCGCCAAAAAGAGTAACGGCAAACGAAGCGCCGCGAAGAAAAAGAGCACAAAGAAAAAGAGCACGAAGAGAAAAGGCGCGGCAAAAACGACGACCGCTCGCAAAAAGAAGGCGACGGGGCGCAAGAAGAGCGGTCGCAAGTACTCCAAGAAATCAGGCAAAAAGGTCGAGCGGGCAATGCGTGAAGCAAAAGCCGGCAAGTTGCGTTCGGGCAAGAAAGGGCCCCGCGTCAAGAGCCGCAAGCAAGCCATTGCGATCGGGCTCTCGGAAGCGCGGCGTGAGGGCGACAAGGTGCCGCCCAAGCCGAAGCGTTCACGCTAACCCGTTGTGACGCTCACCCGTTGTGGCCACTGCCTGCGCGGGGGTGGAAGCCACCGCGCAGGCAGAACGCTCCGTTCTAACGCGCGGCGCGACGCGCGTCCCGGTCGCCAAACGTGCCGAGCGCGAGGACGTCGCGCTCGTGCGCGCTATTGATCACGAGCGCGGTTGCCCCATAGAAGGCGCATATGGCAGCCAAGAAGAGGAACCAACCGCCGATGTAGCCGATCACGGCCGGCCCACCGACCGATGACACTCCGGTGAGTACATACGCTGGTACGAGCGACCAGAGAATTGCCACGTACGTCGGGTTCGTGCGCATCGCGGCGATGCCCATAACCAGCGAAATGTAGCCGAAACAGAAGAGGCTCACACCGAGCAGGACGCCGTCGGAGGCCGTCGCTCCGACCAGAGCGCCGCGCTCCATCCAGAAGAAGGTCGCCAGCAGTGCATAGAACGCGCCGTACGACGAGAAGAACGTCCCAGTGAACGTATTGCCCTTGGCGAGGGCGTAGAGGCCGGCGACGAACTGTGCAATCCCAGCGAGCACCAAGACGGCCGGAACCGCGCCCATGACCGCAGTCGGCGCTACCAGACCGCTGATCACAAATCCAAGCACGGTTGTTCCGACTGCGAATCCAAAGAGGCCGAGGGCTCCTGGCTCTCCGATTTCAGCTTGGCGACGCTCCTCGATCTTGCGCAACTCCATCTCGTCGAAAGCCGAGGATTCGATTGGGCCGGCTTTTGTCCAAATTTCATGGGCAGGGGGAAGGTTTTGAAAACGTGGTGTGGTTTGCATAACATTTTTCCTTGTGAAGCACACCGTTTGAAACGGTAGCACACTCTCTTTTTCCCCCGCTCTCCGCGAACGTAACGGTAGGTGAAAATCACGGAGCGGCGACAATCCCCGTCGGTTCATCGAGACCATCGAATGCTCGAGGCAGTACCTGCTGCTCGCCATTCTCATCGTATGCGGAGACGCTGTTGTTGCCAACGCTCGTGACGTACAAAAGATGGTTGGCGCCGTCGTAGGCGATGTTGTATGGCTCGTCGAGGTTGGCGAAGTGCTTGCGCAGCCGCTGCTCGAAGCCATCTGCGTTGTAAGCAGTCACCGTATTGCTGGCTTGATCGGCGACGTAGAGGAGATGGTTGCTGGGATCGTAGGTAATACCGCACGGCGCGCGCAGATCCGCAAACGCACCATGCAGCGGATGTCGGCGCCCTTTTTGATCGTATGCATTGATCGTTCCGTCTGCGTTCGTCACGTACAGCAGATGGTTGTCGGCATCATACGTAATGCCATACGGCTCGTGCAGATTGGGAAATCGCCCAGGAAGCAGGCGCTGATTGCCGTTCGCCTCATAGGCAGTGACCGTGTCGCTGCTATGACTCACGACATACAGCAAGCCGTCGGCGGAGTCGTACGCAATGCTGATCGGAAAGTCGAGGTTCGGGAAGGTACCGGTAAGCGCTTGGCGATTTCCGTTCCGATCGTATGCGCTCACCGTATTCGGGCCGTTTTGCGCAACATAAATCCATCCGTTGGCAGAGTCGTACGTCATGCCCATCGCACCGTCGAGGCCGTAGAAACTGCCGGCATCCGTGGGCTGCCTCGTTCCCTCTTCGTCGAAGACTCCCATCGTATCGTTCGCCTCGCTCGCCACGTAGAGATGCAAGGGCTGCTGCGCGATCTGCGCCTCACTCCGCACGAATGCCAGCAGAAGGAGCAACCACACGGCGATAACGCCGGCAACCTTATTGATCATTCTCGCGTGCCCGCTCCCCGGCGGCCTCTCCGCTCGTTCTCATGTTTGAGCTCCGTGTAGGACCTGGGTGACCCGCACCGTTCCGGCGTAAAACGAACCAGGGTAGCCAATATTAGCTACCCTGGTTCGTTCCCTGCTCGTTGCGATTGCTACCCGGTCAGCGCTGGACGCTCAGAGCTTAGCGCTCGTGACCACCACCGTGGAAACTGCCGCCGGCATTACCACCGTGGTAGCCACCGCCGGCGTTACCAGCGTGGTAGCCGCCCCCGGCGTTGCCGCTGTGGTAGCTGTTCGTGAATCCGCCGTGGTAGTCGCTCCCGACGGTTCCGCTACGGTAGCCACCGAATGTGTAGGCGCCACGGTTCGTCTGAGGGGGCGAGAACTCGTGGGCAGGCGCTACGTAGCCGTGGAATCCGGAGGCGGGGTAGCCGGCACGGTACGGGACCGCCGGATAGACGTGGACGCCGCCGCCCCAGTGGTCGCCGCCGGCGAACGGCCGGTGCCACCAACCCCGGTTTCCGAAGAAGAAGTCGAGGCTGAAGGCCGGGCCGTAGTAATACCACGGCTCACCGTCGTACCATGCGACGTCGTTCTCCAGCGTGTACGGCGTATCGATCTCGTTTGCCGCGAAGTACGAGCCCGCGTTGTATCCGAGGATGCTCACGACCATCCCCGGCGCCAACTCGAGGCCCGTCGGGTTGATGATCGTGCCCGGATGCAGCTCTACCATATCGGTAAACCCGCGGTCGTCGCTCACCGTGAGATTGTAGCCGCCATCGAAGTCGACGACGCGGCCATGAATGTTTTCGTCGGCGCTAGCAGACGATTGGCCCTGTTCCTGTGCATATGAGGGCATGTCTTGTGCCTGCGCCGCAAGCGGCGAGGCGAGACTGAATGCGGCAACGGCCGCCAAGAGATATCTGACCATTCCAGTTCCTCCGCCCTCTTAACGTACGCTGGGCCCCCGAACGTCCTCATAACAGCCTGAGGACCGGAGCAGCCTCAAATATCGTAGCTCCAGCTGAGGATGCCGCGCGACTCGAGCTCGGCAACGATCGTGTCGGCGGCTTCATCGGGACTTGCCGTCGTGGTGTCGATACGGATCTCGGGATGCTCGGGCGGCTCGTACGGGCTGTCGATGCCGGTAAAGTGCCGCAGTACGCCCGCCCGTGCCTTTTTGTAGAGGCCTTTGACGTCCCGGCTCTCGGCGACGGCAAGCGGCGTGTCGATGAATATCTCGAAGAATTCATCGGACGGCATCAGTTCGCGCGCCATGAGGCGCTCGGCACGAAACGGCGAGATGAACGAGACGATCACGATGAGGCCGGCGTCGGCCATGAGGCGTGCCACTTCGGCGACGCGCCGGATGTTCTCGACGCGGTCGGCGTCGGTGAATCCCAAATCGCGGTTGAGCCCGTGACGAACGTTGTCGCCGTCGAGCAGATAGGTGTGGCGGCCGTGGAGGTGAAGTTTTTTCTCCACGAGGTTTGCAATCGTCGATTTGCCGGCGCCCGAGAGGCCGGTGAACCAGAGGACGGCGGGCTTCTGGAGTTTGGCCGCCGCGCGCAGCTGCTTTGTGATCTGAACGGCCTGCCAATGAATGTTCTGCGACCGGCGCAGCGCAAAGCGGATCATCCCTGCCGCGACCGTCGCGTTGGTGACCCGGTCGATGACGATGAAGCCGCCGAGATCGCGATTTTGTTCGTAGGGATCGAAGGCGACGCTCTTGTCCAGTGCCACATTGCAGACGGCGATTTCGTTGAGGGTCAGCGTCGTCGCCGCCAGGTGCTCGAGCGTGTTCACGTTGATCTTGTAGGCGATGCGCGTCACTTTGGCGCCTAGCCGCGTGGTGCCGATCTTGACCCAGTAGTCGCGGCCCGGCAGCAGCGGCTCATCTGCCATCCACACCAACGTTACTTCGAACTGATCCGCCGTCTGCGGCGGGTCGTCTGCGGCCGCCAGGACATCGCCGCGCGAGATATCGATCTCGTCATGCAGCGTCAACGTCACCGATTGACCGGCAACGGCACGCTCGAGATCGCCGTCGTAGGTTACGATGCGCTCGAGCTTCGAACGCCGCCCGGAGGGAAGCGCCGCGAGCGTCATGCCGGGGCGCACCTCTCCCGAATTGATGATCCCCGAGAAGCCGCGAAAATTGAGATCGGGCCGGTTCACCCACTGGACGGCCATGCGAAACGGGAGGTTTGCCACTCGGTCCTCGTCGATTGGCACGCTCTCGAGGTACGCGATCAGCGAAGGGCCGGCGTACCATGGGGACGCGGCGCTCTTGGAGGCGATGTTGTCGCCGCGCAGCCCCGAGATCGGGATGGCGAGCACGTCGCGCAAGCCGATCTGTGCCGCGAACTCCGTGTACTCACGCACGATGTCATCGAAGGCCGCCTGCGACCAGCCCACGAGGTCCATCTTGTTGACGGCGAGTACCACGTGACG
>DATJTD010000243.1:0-6158 GCA_035503775.1 Candidatus Acidiferrales bacterium | reverse complement strand
GCGGCTTCCGCATCGAGCTCGGCGAGATCGAGGCGGCCCTCGCGCGCCACGACGGCGTGAACAAAGCCGTCGTCGTCGTCGCACCGCGCAACGACGAGAAAGAGATCGTCGCCTACGTGGTCGCGCGCGGCGGCACGCGCCTCGACGAATCGGAGCTGCGCGCGCACCTGGCCCGGACGCTTCCGTCCTACATGCTACCGCACCGGATCGTCTTGCGCTCCGAGCTTCCCCTGCATCCCAGCGGCAAAGTCGATCGCGTGGCGCTCGCACAGGCCCCCGCACCCCCTCGTCTCGTACGAAATGCCGCTCCCAGCGCAGCACTCGAGCAGATGATCACCGAGGTGTGGGCGGAGGTACTGGGCCCCGCATGGCACCCGGCGCTCGACGAGAATTTCTTCGATGCCGGCGGCGACTCGCTGCTCTTGCTCACGGTTCACACGCGGCTTCGCGCGCGTCTGAACGCCGAGGTCACGATCACCGACCTCTTCGAACAGACCACGATTCGTAAACTCGCGGCTTTCGTCACGCGCGCGCAGGCGGCGTCATGACGGTCGCCTCAACGCTCCTGGCGCGGCTCTTCACCGCCCCGGTCGCCGCCTACGAACTGCGCGGAGCGGCGAACGCCGCGACGCTTCTTCCCGAGGAGGCCGGAACGTGCCGTGCCTGGCGCCCCAAGCGGCTCGAAGAATTCGCCGCGGGACGGGTTTGCGCACGCCGCGCCCTCGCCGATTTGGGCGTCTCCGGCTTCGCGCTGCGGCGCAACGCCGACCGAACGGCTGCGTGGCCCGATCACATCGTCGGCAGCATTAGCCACACCGTTGGGTTCTGTGGCGCGGTGGCTGCACCACGCACGCAATTCGCGAGCATCGGAATCGACGTCGAGGTCGTCACGCGCGTCACGCCGGATCTGTGGGCGCAAATCCTTACGCCACGGGAGATCGCTCAGCTCGAGCGGCTCGACGTCGTCGGGCGCGAGCGCATCGCCGCTATCCTCTTCAGCGCAAAAGAGGCGTTCTACAAGTGTCAATACCGGATCACGGAGGCCTGGCTCGACTATCGCGACGTCAGCCTCGACCTCTGCGCGCAGGAACCGCGCGGCGGTAGCTTTATCGTTCGCGCTGCGACACCGAACGCGCGCGCAATCCTCGGCGAACTCACCGCGCAAGGAACGTACCGTCTCGAAGGGACGCTGGTTGCAACGGGCATCGCCTTGACCCGAGACGCCGCCGAGTTGCTCAAGCCCTATCGTACGATGGCCATCACATGAGCGCCGATTTCAAAGAGCGCCACGCCGCTCCGTGCGAGATCGCGATCGTCGGATGTGCGGGACGCTTCCCGGGTGCGCCCGACGTCGCGACCTTCTGGCGCAACCTGTGCAACGGCGTGGAGAGTATGCGCACGTTCGTCGACGACGAGCTGGAGGACGCCTTTGCGCCCGAGGTACGCGCGCAGCGCTCGTACGTCAAGTCGCGTTCGATCATCGACGGCGTCGAGAACTTCGACGCCGGCTTTTTCGGAATGCATGCGCGCGAGGCCGAGCTCACCGATCCGCAACACCGTCTTTTGCTCGAGTGCGCCTGGCAAGCGCTCGAAGACGCCGGCTACGATTCCGCGACGTACGGCGGTTCGATCGGCATCTTTGCCGGCTGCAGCATCAACTCGTACCTCACGCGCAACGTTCTGGCAGACCGCGCCGCCGTCGAGCGTTTCACCAGCGACTACCAGGTGGGCAGCTATCCCGAATTGCTCGGCAACGGGCAAGACTTTCTGGCCACCCGCATCGCCTACAAGCTCGACCTGCGCGGGCCGGCGATGACCGTGCAGTCGGCGTGTTCCACCTCACTGCTTGCGGTGACGCAGGCCGCCGCGAGCCTGATCTTGCGCCAAGCCGACATGATGCTGGCGGGCGGGGTCTCGGTCTCATTCCCGCAACGGCGCGGCTACATTTATCAAGAGGGCGGCATGGTCTCGCCTGACGGCCACTGCCGCACCTTCGACGCCGACGCAAACGGAACGGTCTTCGGCGACGGCGTCGGCGTCGTCGTCCTCAAACGGCTCGACGACGCGCTTGCCGACGGCGATTCGATCTACGCGGTGATCCGCGGCTTCGGCGTGAACAACGATGGTTCGAGCAAAGTCGGCTACACGGCACCGAGTTCACAAGGACAAGTCAGCGCCTTGCGCGCGGCCTACGCGATGGCCGGAATCGAAGCCAACACGATTGGTCTGGTGGAATGCCACGGAACCGCGACCCCGCTCGGCGATCCCATCGAGCTCTCCGCTCTCAAGAAAGCCTTTGGGCGGGCAGACGATGGGCGCAAGAGCTGCGCACTCGGCTCGGTCAAGACCAACGTTGGGCATCTCGATATCGCTTCCGGCGTTACCGGGCTCATCAAGGCGGCGCTGGCGATTCGCCACGGTCAAATTCCGCCGGTGCTCAACTTCACCGCCCCCAATCCGCGTATCGATTTGAGCGATAGCCCGTTCTTCGTCAACACCGAGCTGCTGCCGTGGCCGCAGGAGATCCGCCGCGCGGCCGTCAGCTCGTTCGGTGTCGGTGGAACCAACGTGCACGTCGTCCTGGAATCGGCGCCCCCGGCCACGACGGCTGCAACGCAGAACGACGCGCCGCAGGTACTCGTGCTCTCCGCGCGCAGCGAGGCGGCGCTCGCGCGAGCGCGTACGCAACTCGCCGCGCACCTGCGTGAAAATGACGGGGTGCGGCTCACCGATGTAGCGCACACGCTGCAGAGCGGGCGGCGGCCCTTCGCCTATCGCTGCGCGCTCGCGGCGAGTTCACTCGCCCAGGCCGCCGCCGCACTCGAGCAGCCGGAACGCCTCGTCTGCGGCCGCGCCGGCGAGCGTGAGCCGACGATCGCCTTCCTCTTCCCGGGACAAGGCTCGCAGTACGTCGAGATGGGACGCGATCTCTACGAGAACATCGCCTCGTTTCGCGCCGACGTGGACCGTTGTGCCGATATCTTGCAACCGCTCCTCGGACGCGATCTGCGTAAGCTGCTCTTCGGCGGCGAGCGCGCAGCGCTGACCTCGACCGATATCGCGCAGCCGGCGCTCTTCGTCATCGAGTACGCGCTGGCCGAATTGTTGCGCCGCTACGGTGTCGTCGCGGCGGCTGCAGCCGGGCACAGCGTCGGCGAATTCGTTGCCGCCGTTCTCGCCGGCGTCTTCTCGCTCGAAGATGCACTCGCATTGGTCGCCGAGCGCGGGCGCCTCATCGCGGGCCTTGCGCCAGGGACGATGCTCGCGGTGCGCAGCAACGAGCGTGAGATCCGCGCGCTCCTCGACGCAGAACTCGATATCGCCGCGCTCAACGCGCCGGGGATGGCGGTCGTCTCGGGTCCAACGCCCGCGATCGAGCGCTTCGAACGCCGTCTGAACGATGCCGGCGTCCTCTGCCGGCGTCTGCACACCTCTCACGCCTTTCACTCGGCGATGATGGAGCCCGTGATCGCACCGTTGGCACGGCGTGCCGCCGCCGCGCGCCTCGGCGCGCCGGTGACGCCGTACGTTTCCAGCGTCACGGGGACGTGGGTGACCGATGAAGAGGCGACCTCGCCCGACTATTGGGCCCGTCATTGCCGCCAGCCGGTACGTTTCGCCGATGCGTTGCAGACGCTGGTCGACGCAGGCGCCGATACGCTCATCGAAGTCGGGCCGGGTGCAACGCTCTCGACCTTCGCCCTGCAAGGCGTCGCCAAGGGCAGACGCACCGCCGTGTTGCGCACGCTCCCCGGCAACGAACGTGAGCGGCCGGATCGCGAGGTGTTGCTCGAATCACTTGGACGTCTGTGGATCGCCGGCGTGAAACTCGACTGGGACGCCGTTCACGCGGGCGCCGCTCGTTCACGCATCTCACTGCCGACCTATCCATTCGAGCGCACGCGCTACTGGCTCGAGCCGTCCGCATCCATCTCGACATCAGCCGTACCAGCCGCCACGATCCCCCCGCCGCCACCGGAGGCCGAGAGCATGGAACGCCCGACCACAGTCTCCACCGATGCACCGCCGCCCGACGACGGGTCGCGCGTGGAGCGCGTGCAACGCGAACTCGTCGCGCTGCTCGAAGATCTCTCGGGCGAAAGCCTCTCCGATGCACCGGCGACGGCGACGTTCCTCGACCTCGGCTTCGATTCACTCTCGCTCGGCCGTTTCGTCCAACAACTGCAGTCCCGGTTCACGGTGACGGTGAGCTTCCGTCAACTCCTGAGCGACCTCCCATCACTTGCCGCCCTCTCACAGTATGTCGTCGCGCAGTTGCCGCCCGAGAAGAGCGCCCCGGTCACGGCGCCGAGCATCGGCGGTGGCGGTGGCAATGGCGGGGTGCAAACCAACGGCGCCGCCAAGGCGAGTCTTCCGGCTTCGGGTACGGCTATCGAGAGCCTGATGCGCGAACAGTTGCAGGCGATGCAGCAGTTGATGCGCGATCAGTTGCAAGCACTGCAGGGCCTCGGCCTCGAGCCCTCGTCGGCCTCGACGGCGCCCGCACAGCTTCCCGTTGCACCCGCCGGCGCTATACGGAGCACGCCGGTTGCCGGCGCGCCGGAAGCCAAAGAACCCGAAGCCCCATCTCGCATGGATGCCTTCCGTATCACCGGCGCTCCGAAGGCCGACGTCACGCCCGAGCAGCGCGCGCACATCGACGATCTCATCGCGCGCACGGTCGCACGCACGCCGGAATCGAAGCGGCAGACGCAGCGCTATCGCAGCGTGCTCGCTGACCCGCGCGTCGCCGGCGGGTTCCGCAGCGAGTGGAAAGAGATGGTCTATCCGATCACCTGCGTGCGCGCCAAGGGTTCGCGTCTCTGGGACGTCGACGGCAACGAGTACATCGATATCCTCAACGGCTTCGGCCAGACGGCATTTGGCCACTCCCCCGATTTCGTCGTCGAAGCCGTTGCCGCGCAGCTGCAACAGGGCTTTGCCATCGGGCCGCAGACCGAACTCGCCGGCGAAGTCGCCGAACTCTTCTGCGAACTGACCGGAAACGAGCGCGTCACCTTCTGCAACACGGGATCGGAAGCCGTGATGGCGGCGCTGCGGGTCGCGCGCACGGTGACGGGTCGCGATCGTATCGTGATCTTCGAAGGTGCCTATCACGGCCAGTTCGACGAAGTGCTCGTGAAGAGTGCGCGCTCATCGCGCCGTTCGCTCCCCTTTGCGCTCGGCATTCCGGCCGAAGCGGTGGCGAATATCACCGTACTGCCGTATGGCACGCCGGAGAGCCTCGCCTATGTGCGCGAGCACGCGAACGAACTCGCGGCGGTCGTCGTCGAGTCGGTGCAGAGCCGCCATCCGGCGCTGCGCCCCAAAGAGTTCTTGAGCGAACTGCGGACGATCACGCAGGCGTCGGGGACGGCCTACATCTTCGATGAAGTCGTGACCGGATTCCGGATGCACCCCGGCGGAATGCAAGCCGTCTTCGGCATTCACGCCGATCTCGCGACGTATGGCAAGGTCGTCGGGGGCGGTCTGCCGATCGGCATCCTCGCCGGCTCGGCGCGCTTCATGGACGCACTCGACGGCGGCATGTGGCAGTACGGCGACGACTCTTGCCCGCAGGTTGCGCCGACGTTTTTTGCCGGGACCTTCGTTCGTCACCCGCTGGTCATGGCGGCGGTGCTCTCGGTCTTGCGCCACCTCAAGGCGCAAGGACCCGAACTGCAAGAACGAATTGGCCGCCGCACCGCCGGCCTCGTCGCACGACTCAACGCCGAGCTCGAACGGCGCGGGATCGTCTCGCGCATCGAGACGTACGGCAGCCTATTCTATCTGAACTTCGCGGCCGAAGACCGGCTCTCGAGCCTCCTGTACTATCACATGCGCCTGCGCGGTATCTACGTGCAGGAAGGCTTCCCCACGTTCCTGACGACCGAACACACCGACGCGGACGTCGATGCGATCGTCGCCGCCTTCTGCGAGAGTCTCGACGAGTTGCAAAGCGTCGGTATCCTCGCGCCGCACGCCGGCTTCGAGGCGCCCCCGACACAACCGATCGAGGTTGCGCTGACGGAGGAGCAGACCGAGATTTGGCTCGCCGCACAAGCCGGCGACGAGGCCTCCTGCGCCTTCAACGAGTCGGTGACGGTGCATCTACACGGTGCGCTCCATGCGCCGATGTTCGAGCGCGCGTGGGAGCA
>DATJTD010000242.1:0-16552 GCA_035503775.1 Candidatus Acidiferrales bacterium | reverse complement strand
TGCGCGAGTTTCCCGAAGCGAGAACGCCGGCGTTCAAAATCGCCGTCGATTTCGGTGCGGGTTTCGGTGTAAAGTGGTCGAGCGCGCAAGTCACCGCGCTGTACGGCGCCGGCGATTTGCTCGGGCAGCAGGTGGTGGCCGTCGTCAACTTCGCGTCCAAGCGAATCGCCGGCTTCGCCAGCGAGATTTTAATTCTCGGCGTACCCGACGGTGCGGGCGACGTCGTGCTCCTGCGGCCGGAGCGCCCGGTGGAGAACGGCGCGCGCGTCTTCTAGCGGCCGAGCTGCACGGCGAGCATCGATACGGAACCGCCGTCGACGCCCTCGACCGGAAAGACCACGGATTCGCCGGGCGCTCGCGTGCCGAGGACGTACAGCAGCGGCAAGTAGTGCTCCGGCGTCGGAACCGAAAGCCGGGCGTCCTCGCCCATACGTTCGTACTCAACCAGCGGCAGCGGGTCGTCGGCGGTCAGCAGTTCGCGCACGCGGCGTTCGAAACGATCGGCCCACGCGTAATGGCCGGCGGGACGGCGCCGCCAAGCGTAGGTCTCGAGGTTGTGCACCACGTTGCCGCTGCCGAGGATGAGAACGTCCTCGTCGCGCAGGCGGGCAAGAGCGCGTCCGAGCTCGTAATGAAAGGCCGGCGGCTGGGTTTCGTCGATGCTCAGCTGCAGCACCGGAACTTCGGCGTCGGGATACATGTGTACGAGAATCGACCAGCTCCCGTGATCGAGTCCCCAGCTGCCGTCGTCGAGCCTTACCGGGATGGGCGCCAAAACGCCGGCGATGCGGGCGGCGAGCTGCGGGTCGCCCGGTGCCAGATAGCGCACCGCGTATAGCTCGCGCGGAAATCCGCCGAAATCGTGGATCGTCTTGGGGTGCTCCATCGCCGTGATCGCCGTTCCCGGAACGTACCAGTGCGCCGAGATGCAGAGAATCGCACGCGGACGGGGCAGGGTGCGTCCGAGCGCCGCCCACGCCCGCGAATAGACGTTGTCGTCCAGCGCGTTCATCGGGTTGCCGTGGCCGACGAAGAGGGCAGGGAGCATACAGTGATTTTCCTCCTTCGAAGAGAACGAGCCTACTCGAAGCGCCGGCGGCAGGCGCGGAGGTGTTCCTTGACGCTCTCTGTTTGCCCGAGAATCGTGGGTTTACGGCTGCGAGGCGATTACCGCGACGAGCGCTTGCCCGAGCTCGACGCCGTATTGCGAGAGGCGCGTAACGCCGAGATCGTCGTCATCGACGTTCGCGGCGTTATCGCGATCGGCGATGTATGCTTGCGACGGATCGCCGCGCTGCACGGATTTCTCCAGGGCATCGGCTCGATTCGCTTGGCCGGAGCCGCCTCGCTCGTGCGTGCGCGAGTCGCCGACTGCGGTCTGGAAGGCGAGCTTCAACTGCTCGACGGTGTCGGCGACGGCGTCGCCTTGGCGTGGATCGACGCCAGCGACGCGGCGTGATACTTCTTCCGAATCGCGTCGAGGTCGACGGTTGGCGCCGGGAAGCTCATACCGAGCGACTCGAGCGTCTCGGCGACGATTCTCGACACGGCGAGATTTCGAAACCATTTGTGATTGGCCGGAATGACGTACCACGGCGCGTCGTCGGTGCTGGTGGCGTCGAGTGCGTCTTGATACGCCGTTAAATACTGCGGAAAGAGCGCGCGCTCAGTATAGTCGGCATCGCTGATCTTCCATCGCCGATCCGGATCGTCGAGACGGTCCTTGAAGCGCCGCAACTGTTCTTCCGGGCTAATGTGGAGAAGAAATTTCAGGACCGTCGTTCCCGCCATTGCGAGGTTTCGTTCGAAGTCGTTGATGAGCGCGTAGCGCTTCGTCCAGACTTCTTCGGCGACGAGGCGGTGGACGCGATCCACGAGGACGTCTTCGTAGTGCGAGCGATTGAAAATCGCGACCTCGCCTTTGGCCGGCGTCTGCCGGTGAACGCGCCAGAGAAAGTCGTGCGCCGCCTCTTCGGGCGTCGGCGTCTTGAACGCCGCGACGCGCGCACCCTGAGGATTTAGCGCCCCGAATACGTGGCTAATGGTGCCGTCCTTTCCGGCGGCGTCGAGGCCTTGCAGGCAGACGAGCAGCGAGTGCTTGCGTTCGGCGTAGAGCAGATACTGGAGTTGATGTAGCTTCCGGTTGTCGAGATCGATCTCGGCTTGAGCGGCGGCTTTGTCGTCGCGACCGTCCGTGAAGTTCGGGTCGACGTCGGAGAGGCGAAACTTACCCGGCTGGACCCGAAAGCGATCGCGATAGCTCACGCCGTGCCGCTCTCGGCGTTCCAGCGCCAGTCACGAATCTCCGGCATATCCTCGCCGTGCGCTTCGATGTAGCGCTTGTGCTCGACCAGCTTGTCGCGAATGAGCTGCTTCACGTGTGCCGCCCGGTCGGCCAGGCGCGGTACGCGATCGATCGCATCGCCGGCGAGATTGAAGCGGTCGATTTGATTGCGCACCGTCATGTCGAACGGGGTGGTGGTCGTCCCCTCCTCCTTATAGCCGCGCACGTGGAAATTGTCGTGTCCGTGGCGCCGGTACGTCAGGCGGTGGATCAGCCACGGATAACCGTGGAACGCAAAGACGACCGGCGTGTCGGTGGTGAAGATCGAGTCGAACTCACGATCGCTCATCCCGTGCGGATGCTCGGTCGAGGGTTGCAGCACCATCAAGTCGATCACGTTGACGACGCGGACTTTGAGATCCGGCACGTGGGCGCGCAGGAAGTCGACGGCGGCGAGGGTTTCGAGGGTGGGCACGTCGCCGCAGCACGCCATGACGACGTCCGGCGCGCAATCGCGGTCGCTGCTTGCCCAGCCCCAAATGCCGACGCCGGCCGTGCAGTGCTCGACCGCGGTGTCGATGTCCATCCACTGCCACTCGGGCTGCTTGCCGGCCACGATGACGTTGACGTAGTTCCGGCTGCGCAAGCAGTGATCGGCGACCGAGAGCAGCGAGTTCGCGTCGGGGGGGAGATATACGCGCACGACGTCGGCCTTCTTGTTGACGACGTTATCGATGAAGCCGGGGTCTTGGTGGCTAAAGCCGTTGTGGTCTTGGCGCCAGACGTGCGAGGTCAGCAGGTAGTTGAGCGACGCAATCGGCCGCCGCCATTCGATCGCCCGAATGGCTTTGAGCCACTTGGCGTGCTGGTTGAACATCGAGTCGACGATATGGACGAAGGCCTCGTAGCAAGAGAAGAACCCGTGGCGTCCGGTCAGCAAGTACCCTTCGAGCCAGCCCTGGCAAAGGTGCTCGCTGAGCACTTCCATGACGCGCCCGTCCGGCGAGACGTGATCGTCGGTCGGAAGGATGCGCGCGGTCGACGTGCGATCGGTCACCTCGAAGAGCGCGTCGAGCCGGTTCGAGCTCGTCTCGTCGGGACCCATCACGCGGAAGCGGCTTTGGTTCTTCTTCATGACGTCGCGCAAGAAGGCGCCCAGCACGCGCGTCGCTTCGGCGCGCACCATGCCCGGCCGTGGAACCGTGACCGCGTAGTCGCAGAAGTCCGGCATGATGAGGTCGCGGAGAAGCTCGCCGCCGTTGGTGTGCGGGTTGGCGCCCATCCGGCGCTGCCCGTGGGGCGCGAGCGCTGCGAGGTCCGGAATGAGGCGGCCCGTTACGTCGAAGAGTTCTTCGGGTTTGTAAGCGCGCATCCACGCTTCGAGCAGCCGGAGGTGTTCGGGCTTCTCGCGCACTTCGGCCAGCGGCACCTGATGCGCGCGAAACGTGCCTTCGATCGGCACGCCGTCGACCGTCTTGGGTCCCGTCCAGCCTTTGGGGGTTCGCAAAATCAGGATCGGCCACGCCGGGCGCGTCGAATCGTTGGCCGCTCGCGCGTGGCGTTGAATCACCAGGATGCGTTCGACGATCGCATCGAGCGTCGCGGCCATTCGGCGGTGCATGTCGAGCGGGTCGTCGCCCTCCAGCAGAACCGGATCGTAGCCGTAACCCCTGAACAGCGCGATCAGCTCGTCGTCGGGGATGCGCGCCAGCACCGTCGGACCGGCGATTTTGTAACCGTTGAGGTGCAGTACCGGAAGCACGGCGCCGTCGCGCACCGGATTGAGAAACTTGTTGGAGTGCCAGCTCGTCGCCAGCGCGCCGGTTTCGGCTTCGCCGTCGCCCACGACGCAGCACGCCAGCAAATCGGGATTGTCGAAAACGGCCCCGTACGCGTGCGCGATCGAATAGCCGAGTTCGCCGCCTTCGTGGATCGAGCCGGGCGTATCCGGGGAGGCGTGGCTCGGAATGCCGCCCGGAAACGAGAACTGCTTGAATAGCCGCCGCATGCCGTCTTCGTCCTGCGAGACGTTGGGATAGCACTCGGTATACGTGCCCTCGAGATAGGTGTTGGCCACGACGGCGGGGCCGCCGTGACCCGGTCCGGCGAGAAAAATCGCGTCGAGATCGTACTTCTTGATGACGCGATTCATGTGCGCGTAGACGAAGTTGAGGCCGGGCGTCGTTCCCCAGTGTCCTAATAGCCGGGGTTTGACGTGTTCGGGCCGCAGCGGCTCGCGCAGAAGCGGATTATCCATCAGGTAGATCTGACCGACGGCGAGATAGTTCGCGGCCCGCCAGTACGCGTCGAGGTGCTGCAGCTCGGCCGGCGCGAGCGGCGACGCCGTCGCTCCTGTGGCGGCCTGGGACGTCGCGGATGCGATCATGATAGCGTAAGCCTCCCTCGACCGATTTCGAAATCGGCCATGCCGTAGTAGATATCGAAGGTCCGGTCGTCGCGGCGGTCGATCCCGGTGGGAAAGACGACGTGGCCGACGGTCCCATAGACTTCGCCGCGGGCCTCCGGAACGAAGAGCGGCTCGTAGGACCGATAGACGATTCGATCGAGTCGCTCGGCATCGTGGATGACGATGCCGGCGCAGTAACGCAGGAGCGCCGCGCCGCTCGGATGCTCGAGCTCGTCGACACCGTGGATCACCGACAACCATCCGCGATCGATGCGAACCGGCGGCGTCCCGCCGCCGACTTTCACCGTTCCCCACGCAGCCGGCGGAAGTTCGAGCGCATGCGTTTCCGTGACCGTGCAGATGGCTGCGAGGTCGGCGCGCACGGCTGCCAGCGGGACGTAGCCGATCGCGATCGCCTCCCGGCGAATCGGCGGCAGCTCGGCGAGCGCGGAAAACGCGAGTTCGCCGCGCTCGACGGAAATCTGTAGCGTCGGACGATGGTAAAAGGCGAGCGACTCGACGCCCGACGGCGAGCGAACCGCTTCCGGAAAAAACGCGGCATCCTTATCGGCAAACGGTGCGTCGCTGTCTTGAAACGACATGAGCCCCACGCGCCGCCAGCTTATGCCGTCGTGCGAAATCGCAATCGCGACTTCCGGTCCTCTCGGCCCGAGCGCGACGTAAGCCATGACGTACGCATCGATTGCTGAGACGAAGGTGACGCGCGGATCTTCGCAGCCGTAGCCCCCCGGCTGGTCGCGCAGCTCGTAGGACGCTTCGGGTTCGAGCGCGTAGCCGCAGGCCTCGATTTCGAGCGTACCATCGGGACGCTCGGCGGCTTTATAGGAACCGATCCGCGAGACGTTTCCCGGCGCGACCAGGCGCGGATACAGCCGCAGGCTTCCGTCGCGCAGCCGCACGCAGGCCGGGTTGAGCACTCCCAATCGCTCGTCGACCGAGTCGTTCGGCTTGAGGATGACTCCCAGTCGCCTAAATCTCATCTGCGACGGCCGGCTGGGGGTGGCTTCGTCTTCCCGGCCGTTCGCGGGCTTGGTGTGGCTCACAACGTTCCGAATTATCCCCGCCTGCACTCCAGCCGTTGTGAAGAACTTGCGAAGTAGTTGCCCCGGCCGCCGGCCCGCCTCGGGGCAGGGACCTCGATGGGGCCGTGGAACCAGGGTCCCCGGTCCAAAACCGCCGTTCCGGATTAGCTCAGTTGGTAGAGCAGCTGACTGTTAATCATCGGAAGTGGACACAAAAAGATAGAGAGGAAAAGGAGTTTAATCCCGTACCCCACCATTAATCCCACCTTTTTTAAAATTCGATCCCCTGTAGCTCAGCTGGTAGAGCGGGTGACTGTTAATCACTAGGTCGTTGGTTCGAGTCCAACCGGGGGAGCCACATCAAGAAGACCCGCTTGAACCGGCGGGTCTTTTCTCTGGATACCGGCCGACCGGCTAGCTGACGAGGCGCAAGTTAGGCCGCTTTCCCGCCTGCGCCTGAGCGACGATTTCCATCGCTTCCTCAGTCTGGCCGGGCATGATGTGCGCGTAAATTTGCAGGGTGATCTTGATGGAGGCGTGACCAAGAATTTCAGATACCAGCTTCACGTTGACGCCGTTGACCAGCGCGCTGGTCGCAAACGTATGCCGCAAATCATGAAACCGGATGATCGGCACCCCCGCTTCTTCAGCCAACGTTTTGAGATGATGGCTGACCCACGTCGGGCTAAACCCCTCCCTTGGATTGAAAATCAAACTCTTGCGTTCCAGCCGGTCACCGTTGGCATCACGGCGTTGATCGATGAATTCTTCGAGCGCTGCAGCGAGGTCGGGAGGCAGCACTATTGGACGCTTAGACGAGGATGTCTTCAGCGGACCGGGTTTGTCATCTTTGTCGAGCCAGGTTTGCTGGATTTGCAGGATGCGCGTAGCCGGATTAAAACGCTCGACCGTAAGCGCTAGGCACTCACCCTTGCGCAGGCCGGTTGCAACGCCAAGCTGATAAATCATTGCCATCGGATCGTTTATTTTAACAATCCAATCGACAAACTGCTCCGTTTCAGCGTCTGTCCAGCACTGCATCTCGCGCGGGATATAATTCGGGCGCGGAATTTTTTTAAGAAGCAACGGGTGTGTTTCGCTAAATATTGCTTTTGCATATATCCACGTTAGCTGCCGCGTACGCGAACCGGGTCCGGGTTTGCCTTCGTGCTCAAGATCGTTGAAACGCGTTTCCATTTCGTCAATCAATGACTCGATGTGCCGTCCAGTGAGCTTCTTGGGGTTGAGCTTCCCTATTTCTGGTACGAGATACAGTTGGCAGATCGATTCATACGAGCGATACGTGTTGCCGTGAGCATCGCTCTTTTTTAGCTTGCTCAAGAACCGTTCGATCTGAGAGGCGCAGGTTCGATGTTGTTCCTCGCCGGTATGGTCAACGACGGCTTCATCGGACGCTAGATACTTGTTGCGCTTCCGAATGCAGTCCGCCGGCGTATTGCCGTAGATATATTTATCCGGCTTGCCGCTCACGCGAAGGCGTATTTCAAAGGAATTCGCGCTGACTCGGCGAGGCTCTGTGCCCTCGCCGTTTCTGCGACGCTGCTTCGATCTCTCGGGCATCGACGACCCTTTCTTCCGTGTTATCCGAGATCGCACTCGTAGTCGCCCAGGCTCAAGCGCTGATCTGATCGCCCTATAAATTTTAAAGACCATGCTCGAAGCTTACGCGGCTCCGCCCTGCTTTCAAAGAGGTTTTTTGCCACTTTTTGGGCCAATGGGCGGCCTTATGCAGATAGTGTGGCTGTCCCAGGCGCTACCGCGCTGCTTTAACTATATCCACGGGTAGGGATGACCGTTTTCGCAAAGGTGGCTACCATGCTGAACTTCGATTACGCAACCTCCTCCGCAATGCGGGCAAATTCTGCAACTCCAAGCCATTTGACGCATCTCCTTTCAATCTAGCGAAGTTTCGTCCAAAAGTATTGACTTATGCATCAATTGTACAGGACTAAATATAATTGCACAAATGATGCCGTGAATAGTAACGCGCAAATGCGTTTGAAACAACTACGAACTTTGGCAAAGCTTCTCCGCGAATCGGTCGTATCGCTTGTGCACAAGAAATGTATTACTTCGGCGCAACCGTAAATACGTCGTGCCGGGGTGGCGATTGTCAAAACGGATGAGGCCAATTCGGTTATAGGTTTTGTGCGTTCTAGGCCAGGTTGGAGATTCGCGCCTTCGTTTTTCTTCTATTGCGGGAAAACGGCCAAAGCTTCTGGGTTGTTGATCCCGTCCGTGATAATTTCGCTTTGCGACGTGCTGGCCAACTTGTAAGCCGTCACGAGATTATGGCTTTGCTGGGCGACGTAGAGAGTTCCGGCTGGATCAACGGCTAAGGCTGTTGCCTGCATTCCGATGGTTTTCCATCCGGTCCCTTCGCCATTTTTAAAGATCGTGACTCCATTTCCGTCGGCGACGTAGAGATTACCTGACGGATCAATGGCTAACGCAAAAGGTGAGTTATACGATCCATCGAGACTTCGTATAAGCTTGGTCGTTCCGAAAGCGTACTCGGTTACCGCGCCCGACTGATTGGCGACGTAGAGGTTACCGGATTTGTCGAGTACCAGGGCTGTGGGGCTTTTGATGCCCAGCGTGATGATGTGCCATGGCTGCGTTCTTCCAGCTTTATAGACCGTAACCGTATTGGCGCTTCCATTTGCGACATAGAGATTTCCCAATCGATCAATCACCATTGCAGACGGATAATCAACGCCGCTCGTGATCGTATGCCAAACGGTCATCGTTCCCGGCTTGTAAACAGTTACGCTGTTCGTCGGATCGCCACTGTTCGCTACGTAGAGATTCTGCGATGGATCGATGGCCAACGCCAACGGGCTATTTACCCCGTCGCTGATCGTGTACGCTGAGGACCCGCCGGGGTTGTAAACGGAGACACTGCCGTAGCCCTCGATGTTGGTGACGAACAGATGACCGTTACGGTCGAACACCATCGCAGTTGGAGAGCTTGTGGAAATGGTGCCAGTTGCTGTTTTCTTGCGAGGCGCGTAGTACGTCACCGAGCCGAAGCCGCTGCCGCTGCCGCCAGTGAGATTTGCGACAAATAAGTAGTGCTTCGAGATGGACTGTCCAACGGCCACGCTTGGGGCGTTCACTACCGTACTTGGCATGGAGTTGCTCGCTGGCATCGAGCACGCGCCGAACATCAAGGTCATTGATAAGGCAGAAAAACGCGGCAACTCGCGGATCATCGAAACGCCCTCCTGTAGCTCCGGCATAGGTCGCCGTGGGAAGTCACTTGCGTTACTTACGCCGGATTTGCTACCTAGGGTAACCCAATCGGAATGATGCCGCAAGTCCGTTCGTCCGCGGGCCAAGAGGGTCGGCCTGCCCGAAGGCGGAGGGGTGGCAAGGCAAGCAATACGGCCGGTAGGCCCGATCCTCAAAGCCGTTCGTGAGAATCTCGGGCTTTCGCAGGCCGCCGTGGGACGGCGCGCCGGGATCGAGGGTAGCCACGTTGGTCGGCTAGAGAGCGGGGTCCGAACGAACCCCAGGTGGGATGTGGTTGCGCGGATCGCGGCCGGACTCGGTCTCTCCCTCGACGATCTCGCCGCCCGCTGCGGCTATGATATTCCAGCTAAGGGCAGTAGCGAACATATAGCGGCTCAGGTGGCCGAGCAGATTATGGTCGGTCAGGAGCATCTACAAAAGGTTGCCGTCGCTCAGCAAAAAATCGCCGAGATCGTCGGCACTAGGCCGCGTATCCGCAAGCCGAAGCGTTAAGCTGCTCATTTCGTTCGCGCCGCGATGACGCGCGCGATCACGCGCCGCCGGCGTTTGTAATGGGTGCAGCGATTGCAGGGGATGCGATCAGACTTGGTCGGTGGGCATGATCCACAGCTCGCCGATGGCTATGTGGCGGGGACGAGTCACCATATAGGCGATGCCATCTGCGACGTCCTCCGGAGCGAGGACCTCGGTTTGCTCATAGAACGGGTCGGTCATCTTGCTCCGAACCTCGGGTTTGTTGTGCCCTGCTAGCTCGGTCGCCACTCCACCGGGCTCGACTACGCTAACACGCACGTGCCGCTTGGTCACTTCCTGGCGAAGGGCCTCGGTGAATCCGTTGACTCCGAACTTGGTGAGGTTGTAGACACCGTAGCCGCTCCACGCGACGCGGCCGGCTATCGAGCTAACGTTAACGATGTCGGCGACCCGACGTGGCCCTGCCTGGGCTGCTTGCAGCAGGCGCGGTAGCGCGACGCGAGTGGTGTTGAGCAAACCTCTAACATTGACGGCTAGCATGCGCTCCCAGTCCTCCGCGTCCGCGCCGACTATCGGGCCTAGGAGCATCACACCAGCGTTGTTTACTAAAATGTCCAAGTGCCCGAACCTCTCGACTGTGCGCTGCACAGCCGCTTCCGCCTGTGCGGACTCGCTGATGTCCGCTTCCACGACGAAGGCGGTGCCTCCCAATTGAGCGATCTCAGTAGCCAGTGTCTCCAGACGATGTCGGCGGCGTGCAACCAGGGCGACGGCGGCCCCGAGTCCGGCGAGCGCACGAGCGGTTGCGGCGCCGATCCCACTGCTCGCACCGGTGACGAGACCTACGCTACCCGTTAGCTTTGCCATGGTCTTGCTCGCCGATCGCGAGGTTGCTGGATAGCTCATAGTGGGCGCGTGCTTGGGCAAGAAGATCGTTTCCCTTTTTTTCGATGGTAGCGACGGCGTCTGCGCCCGCGACGAAGCGAAATGGCGGATTCGTTTCACTTGCGAGTTGCACGAGTGCGTTCGCAAGTTTTTCGGGGTCACCGCCCTGTTTGCCGTTCATGCTCTTCCACGCAGCAACGGTCTCCTCCGTACGCTCGGCGTAGTCGGCGATTAGAGGCCTGGCATACTTCGTTGATTCGGGCGAGAGCAGCTGGGTACGGAAGAAGCCGGGCTCTACGAGCATCGTGTGAATCCCGAATGGCGCGACTTCGGGGGCTAGCGACCGCGAGTCGAGGCATTTTGTCGAAACCCTCTCACGCGGAAAGCGGTGGTAAGAATGGCCAATAAATCGCCTGAAAACCTTGAGACGTTCCGCCGCATGAAGTGCTATAGTGGGCAACGCGATGAAAAACACGATTAAGAAGAAGAATCCCACCATAAACGGTGTTCTACGAAATGCGGAGTGCTATGAGGTAGCGGCAGATATAGGCTCACTGCGCATTGATACGCCGGATGCCGCATTCTTCTTCAACAATGGCTACGGCGACGGCAAGCATTTGGCTTATATCTGTAGGGATAAAGTGCCGTTCTCAGTTCCGTTGGCAGACTACGCCACGTTCCAAAACGTCTGTGAGATTAAGACGAAGGCAACGATCTCGGCGTATGATTGTGCGAATGCGCCTGTGTGCGAGCTAGGTCGCGGGCGCTGGGGAGTTTATTCAAGCGGGGGAACAACGCTAGTAATCTACTGGGACGATCAGGTCGCCGATTAGTCTGCGCGAATAGTGCTACTGGCTGCTACCCCGCGCCAACGGATGTTGTAATAGTTGCAGTGGGGACGGGCGTGCATAACGCCGATGGCCTGGCGAGGAAGGTAGCGACGTGATTTTGGGTTGTCAGGGTAGGCCCGCTACGGCGTGATGACGATCACGGCGGGCCCGGCGGGGAGTCGTGACACTAGCGGTTGGCGAACAACAGGCGATGCCGATTCAGCTTATTGAGGTGCCGGATAACACAACGCTTCCGGCGTTCGTCTACGGGTTCCTGAAACCAGGCGAGCTAGCCCATTCAATTATCGAGGCGTACGTGGAGCATGCGGTTCCCGCACGAGTTACCGGTTCGCTGCGCGTTCGGGATGGGCTACCATTGCTAGTCGCCGACAGCGGCTCCGTCGAAGGCTTCCTTCTACTTCCTAAGGGTAACCTCTACGAGGCAATTAGCAGTTTTGAACCGAGAGCGCAATACCGCTGGTCCGAGACTACGACGTTAGACGGCACGGTAGCAAACGTGCTTCTTGGAAGGAGCCCCCAAAAGGGTTCCGCACCACTAGACGCTAGCTGTTTCTCCAGCCGTAAGGACATCTTGCTTGTGTATGGACCCCGCTCGGTTAGGGGCGCAATGCGTCGATTATTCGGAGGCGACGAAGTGGCGAAATTCTTTGAGGTGCAAATGGCGTACATGCTCCTCTGGAGCATCATTGAGCGATTCATTTCGCTGCGATACGGCCCGTGGCTCGAACCGCTGGATAAGGTAAGACGGTTCGGCAGCGATCCTCTTTGGGCGAGTGGATTCGCTGCGATTACGGATCGCATCGAAAGCGATGAAAAGGTTGTCGATTCAAGGGACCCGGGTAGTGTTTACTGCCTGGATGCTGCCAAGCCAGAACGAAGCTTGCTATATTTCTATCAGTTTCGCTGCAATCTAGTCCACCGAGGCAAGGCAGCAATGGTGGAAACCGTACGCCTGGAACGAGCGGCTAACCAACTCATGGATTGCATCGAGGCCGTTTGGGGCACCAGTGGCATCGAGTGGAAGGGCGAGTCCGAAGAATTAGGCGGTACGGCACGGTGAAGAACCCGGCGGGACCACGCTAGCCGTGCCTTACAACCTGGACTCGCCCAACCAACTGCTGGAACCGTGTGTTCTCGCCAACCTGGCGTCGTGGTTCACTCGCGAGTGCATGCAAGTGGCGGACGAACATGTACGCTCCGTTCTGAACCACGTTGCGGATCATCTCGACGGCTTTATTGCATGGCCGGAAAAGGCGATGCTACTTTGGCAGGGTTGCGACCGAATGCCCGAGGTTGGCAAGAAGCTGCGTTACCACTCGTATCCAGACGGTGTTAAAGAGATCGCAAAGCGGCACGGGGTCTCGCTCGATACAAGGCCGAACGGCCCAGCAATTGCCGCCTATCTGATAGCCGGCGGTCATCGGCCGCCGCGCTTTGGCAGCGCCAACGCCTGGTCGATCCATCACCTCTACTCTGGCAAGTTCCCATATATTGGAAAGTCGGAGACGACCCACGCCACGAAGTTAGCAGATCACTTCACTCAAAGCGCCGGACTCGTCGCTACCCACCCAATTGCCGATGCACTCGGCGACGAGTACCCGTTCTTCGCTTGGATGTTGCGAGCGATGGCGTTTCAGCGGTTTGGCTACGACCCGGACGGGGTGTTCTCGCCAAACCAGGACGAGTTTGGCTTTGCGGGTGACCATGGTTGCGAGGTTGCCTGCACCAGCGCTAGTTCCACCTGATCATCCAGGCGGCGATCTCGGCAGCGACCTCACGCCAGGCCGCCGGCGCGATCGCGCCGAGCGGGGGCGGGTCTGGGGTTAAACCTTCCGATCCTGCGCCCGCTTGTAAGCGGATTCGATCCAGTCGGCAATGTTCTCGTAGCCCTTGTCGTTGACCCAATCGTAGGTCTTTATATTTTTGTAGCCGTCGAATGGATCGGAACCTTTTACGTCCGTCTTGCTGTTGCTGTCCTTCAAACTGTGAATGTAAATACCGAAGAGACCGTTGCCCTTAGCCCAACTTTGGTCGATCTCGTACTTGACATAAGGTCTGCTGGCGGTTTCAGCACCGATCAAAACGGCGGTGACGGACGTCCCATCCATCTGATTTCGAATCCAGGCCTTTATGGCATCCTCGCCCTTTTTCTTTACTTCCTCCCAGGCCACGGCATCCCAGAAGCCGGCCGCCTCGCGATCTGGT
Organism: Candidatus Acidiferrales bacterium; assembly: GCA_035503775.1. Classification (GTDB taxonomy): domain Bacteria; phylum Vulcanimicrobiota; class Vulcanimicrobiia; order Vulcanimicrobiales; family Vulcanimicrobiaceae; genus DATJTD01. The sequence continues at coordinate 3,127 of DATJTD010000242.1, read as the reverse complement.
TTGGTGACCCAGCTATTACGAATCTGGCCAGCCCTCCAAACGTCGCGCTCGTAGTGGAAACTAAAGAATGCTCTGCGTGCCATAAGTCAACGTGCTCCTTTCGAGAGCGTCTTAATGGGTTGGGGATCAACGATGCGTTACCGCCCGGCTTGCTTTGCGGCGGCTTCAACCCACTTCGAAAAGTTGTTGTAGCCATCATCGTTCACCCAGTCATACGTCTTGAATAAACTGCTCAATATGGGTTTATCAGTTCCCTTGAGATAGAGCGCAGCCGAAGGGCTAATCGAGGTTAGGTAAGGCGCGTTCTTCCAGCCGTCAGTATATTTTATCATGGGAACCATCTTGCCATTGCTCTCGCTGTAGCCTGAGAAGTCAAACGGGCTAGCTCCTGGCGTATCAATCCCATCTCGCGGATGTTTAAGCTGATGAATTCTAATGCCAAAAATACCCATGCCTAATTCGACGCTCTTGAGAATCTCGTAGTACACCCAGTGCCGCGTGGACGTTTCTTTTCCGACTAGCACGCAAAGTACACTACTGCCGTTTAGTCCTTCATCAATCAGGCGTTGTACGACCCCGTCGCCTTCCTTCTTAGCCTTTTCCTCAAGTGAGCCGTCAAAATAGCCAGCTTCCGTGTAGCTTTCTTTGGTCACGTAGTGCTGCTTCACGTGCTGCACTCGCATGATATCGCGTTGGTAATGGAAACTGAAATAGACGGTGCGGGCCATAGCTAATGGTTCCTTTTAATGTGGCTGAGCAGCTTTATTATCGCTGATATATGATCCGCACCGCTTCTAGAGGAATCACCGAGCGATGCGAACAGTTGCTTGAAGTCGGCAGTACTACCCGGATAGTAGCCATCGAAATCGTTCATTACCTCTTGCCATAGTTCCGCGGCTATGAAGCCTGTTGCCCCAATCGGAATCAATTGCAGATTCCTTGCCCGCGCAATCTCGAATTCTCGTCGGACGCCGGTAGCCGGTAGCACGCCACTGCCGTCCGGGCCTAGTTTATTCCCGAATATGAATATCGCGATACCCGCATGCGCTACCATGTCCTGTCGATAGCTCTCCCATTGCTTTTGAGCGTCCTCTCCTTGGGGGAATGGGCGCAGGATTAACTGATCGTGCAGCGACTGGCCCTGTGTTTGATAAATCTGCTGAAGTGCGCCAGTAATCACATCACTGCCAACGCCCAGCCCAAATCCAGAAACAATCTTGTATTCATTCTGGATTAGTGCCCGACTTAGTCCTTGCATGAAATCCCACGGATTTGGAAAGTCTCCGTATTCATGCGCACTCCCGGAGATCAACACCGTACGTTGCCGGTAACGAGACTCGATGGTTCGCAGTATCGCAGTTACTTCGTCGTAGCGATCAACCAACAATGTTTGGATATTGAATCTCTTGAGGTCCTTAATAGCGAACTCTTGCTGAAGTGAGGCGTATCGGAAAACATCTTCGGATTCTCCCGGCAGGTGTTCGCGACGTTTGGTTATGTAGTAGTGCTGCCGCTGGCTATCGCTGAAGTTGATTCTGACACGACTGAGAATGTAGTCGAGATTCGGATCAGTGAAGCTCAACCCAAGGAAGAGGAACGTCTTGGAAACAAGGTCGCCGCTGAGGGCGTTTACAAAGGAGCCACGGTCGCGAAAGTACCGTTCATAATCGTCTTTGATCAGGACGGCATCATCCGGATTCTCCATGTCGCCGTGCATCTTATAAACAATGGCGTCGCGCTTCGGCCGTGTCAAAACGAAGTGCTTGACTGTGTATTTAACGTCTGGTATTCTACCCGCTTCGGTTAGAGCGGTCTCGATCAGGCGATCATAGTTCGTTGTCCAGAATGTGCGGATCGGTAGACGAGCAAGGATTTCATGGTTTTCATTCTTGGCGTGGCCTCGGCTGAATTCGGTTATCAGACGCTGATTTAAAGCGTGACGTTGATGCTCATTGTAATGGTACTGTGCGAGCGAAACAAGGTCGTGCTCCTTGTCAACGTCTAACCCAAGCTGAGCAGCAAGGGGCGCGATCAACGCCTTCCAATCGACGGTTCCAGAGACAACGGAGAGTCCCGCCCCCGCGAAGAGCGCTACGTTATCCTCTGCCATTTCCCGGACAAACGTATCGATGAAATGCCCTATGGCGTTATCCATGAATGCTGATGCTCACGTTCAATCAAAGAACCATAGAGAGGCCCGGAGGTCGAGCCCGGTTGCCGATCACTTCTGGCGCTTCAAGGCGTCCGACAGAGAGGCGTAGCCTTCGCGATCCAGATAGTTTCCGAGCTTCATGTCGCCGCGCACGCCGGGCGCGAAGTTCGGATGCTCCTTGCGGATCGTGTCGATCAGCGTGTCGCCCCGCTTGCGGTGAAACTCACCGTCGTTGTCGCGGTGCCGGCCGTCTAGGCCGGGCTGTTTGTGTCCCATTGGTGGATACCCGTGCCGCCTCTCGGCGGCGGAGGAGGGGGGTCGCGGGGTTCGGATGGCGGGCTCAAGGATAGGGAGCCTCTGGCCGTCACCCGGGCGGCCGGCCTCAAGTGCGTTAGGGCGATGGCGTAGGGAGCGCCGTCTCTCTTATTTTAGAACTGGAGAACCGGAAGTTCTAGGGGCGAACACAGGTTTGGCCCCAAAATCTTGTGGTTTCACGGCGAATAGACTGTGGATAACAGTTCGTGGAGCGACCTAGGCTCGCCCGGTTGGGCTTGGGGTGGACCGTGCCACCGGGCGGGTTCGGAGGGGCAGGCGAGAAGGGGCCGCAAGAGCCACAAAGAGACGCCTGGGGGTGGGTATCGGATGGGTATTGACCTCGACGCGATCGTCGCGGGAGTTTCCCGAGGGCGGTCAGACTTTGGACTAGGCGCGAGATGCGCCATGATCCGTGCTCACTGGTACGGCTTTTGGTGCGCTCCGTGATGTTTGGAATCGGCCCCTGGCCCATTGCATTAATGAGGCTTCCAACGCTGCTGTGGCGGTTGACTCACGGTATTGAGTGGTGGTTTGAAAAGAGAGCTAGGGCTCATGAACATAATCGCGCGGTTCGCTTCGACGCTAAGCTCAAAGATTTGCTGCTCCTGGTAGGGCTCGGCATGTCTAGCGGGCTTACGCCAATGAACGTGGAGGCTTGGT